>DASZSS010000382.1:0-32295 GCA_035548535.1 Steroidobacteraceae bacterium | reverse complement strand
GATGGTCGACGACGAGCGCTTCTACTCGTCGATCGTGCAGCTGAAGATCAGCGAGACCGGCCAGACGCAGGAAGCCATCGTGAAGGACATCCAGATGCACCCGGCGCGCAACGTCGTCGTGCACGTGGATCTGCAGCGCGTCGTGCCGAACGAGAAGCTGCGCATCCGTCTGCCGATTCACTTCAAGGGCGAGGCCGTGGCGCCGGGCGTGAAGCTGCAGGGCGGCGTGATCTCGCATCGGCTGTCGGACGTCGAAGTCTCCTGCCTGCCGGCGGATCTGCCCGAGTATCTCGAGCTCGATCTGTCGAACATGCAGCTCAACGAGACGAAGTTCCTCGCGGATATCCCGCTGCCGCCCGGCGTGACGCTCCCGGCACTCTCCGGTGGACGCAATCCGCCGGTCGTGTCGGTGCACAGCCCGCGCGCGGAAGAGCCGGAAGCGACTGCGGAAGCCGCCGCTGCAGCGGCACCTGCGGAAGGTGCTGCGCCGGCTGCCGCGGCTGCGGCTGCGCCGGCCGCGGAAGCGAAGAAGGAGGAGAAGGCCGCCGCGCCTGCGAAGAAGGAAGGCGGCAAGAAGTAAGACGGGCACCGTGCCGGGCGCTGAAATGGCGGCGCCCGGCGTTCCTTATCCCTGCCGGCGGATGCTATGGCCGGAACTCCACTGAAGCTCATTGTCGGTCTCGGCAATCCCGATCCCGAGTACGCCCACACGCGGCACAACGCCGGCTTCTGGTTCCTCGATGAGCTGGCGCGCCGCCATGGGGCGAGTCTTCGCTACGATCCGAAGCACCAGGGCGAGCTCGGGCGCGCGCGCATCGGCGCGCACGAGGTGTGGCTGCTGAAGCCGATGACGTACATGAACCGCAGCGGGGGCCCGACGCGCAGCGTCGCGAGCTTCTACAAGATTCCGGTCGAGGAGATTCTCGTCGCGCACGACGAGCTCGATTTTCCGCCGGGCGTCGTGAAGCTGAAGCAGGGCGGCGGGGCCGCGGGCAACAACGGTGTGCGCGATCTCATCGCGCAGCTCGGCGATGCCTTCTGGCGCGTGCGCATCGGCGTCGGCAAGCCGCGGGGGACGGGCATCGAGCACGTGCTGTCGCGTCCGAGCAAGGCGGAAGAGGAAGCGATTCGCGGCACGATCGAAGTGGCTCTCGATGCGGTGCCGCTCATTCTGGAGCAAGGCGCGCAGCGCGCGATGAACACGCTGCACACGTCGAAAGAGCAGTAGTCATGGGTATCAAGTGCGGCATCGTCGGGCTCCCGAACGTCGGCAAGTCGACGCTGTTCAACGCGCTGACGCGCGCGCAGATCGCGGCGGAGAACTATCCGTTCTGCACGATCGATCCGAATGTCGGCGTGGTGCCCGTGCCGGATGAGCGCCTCGCGCAGCTCGCGGCGATCGTGAAGCCCGAGAAGATCGTGCCGACGACCGTCGAGTTCGTGGACATTGCGGGGCTCGTCGCGGGCGCCTCGCAGGGCGAGGGCCTCGGCAACCAGTTCCTCGCGCACATCCGCGAGACGGACGCGATCGCGCACGTCGTGCGCTGTTTCGAGAGCACCGACATCGTGCACGTCGCGGGCAAGGTCGATCCCATCGCGGACATCGACGTCATCGACACCGAGCTCGCGCTCGCGGACCTGCAGACCATCGAGAAGGCGCTCGAGCGCGCGACGAAGAACGCCAAGAGCGGCGACAAGGAGGCGATCCGCAGGCGCGCGCTCTTCGAGCGCGTGAAGGCGCACCTCGATCAGGCGAAGCCCGTGCGCTCGCTGCAACTCGCGGACGAAGAGCGCCGCGATGTGCGGGAGCTGCAGCTGCTGACGGGGAAGCCGGTGATGTATGTCGCGAATGTCGCCGAGAACGGCTTCACGAACAATCCGCGCCTCGCGGCGGTGGAAGCGCGAGCGGCAATCGAGGGGGCGGTCGTCGTGCCGGTCTGCGCGGCCATCGAGGCGGAGATCTCCCAGCTCGATGAAGCCGACCGCGCCGATTTTCTGGCGGAGCTCGGCTTGAAGGAGCCTGGTCTCGACCGCGTGATCCGCGCGGCGTATCGCCTGCTCGGCTTGCAGACGTTCTTTACCGCCGGCCCGAAGGAAGTGCACGCCTGGACGGTGCGGGCGGGCGCGACGGCGCCGCAGGCCGCGGGTGTCATCCACACGGATTTCGAGCGCGGCTTCATCCGCGCGGAGGTCATCGCGTTCGACGACTACATCGCCGGAAAGGGCGAGGCGGGCGCGAAAGAAGCGGGCAAGCTGCGGCTCGAGGGCAAGGAATACGTCGTGCACGAGGGCGACGTCATGCACTTCCGCTTCAACGTGTAGGGTCTTGCGCAGACCGCCGTCGGCGCGATCTGGCGGCGTCTGTCGCTCGCGGCGTCCCGCCAGTCCGTATGAGGTCTTGCTCAGACTGCGATCGATGCGGCTCGCAGCGTCTGTCGCTCGCGGCGCCCGCCAGTCCGTGTTGAGGTCTTGCTGAGACTGCGATCGATGCGGCCTGGAGCGTCCGTCGCTCGCGGCGCGCGTCCAATCCCCGTTCGCCTCGACGCCGGGACGGCGTGCACCGACCCGCACGGCGAGGCGTCAGGACATTCAGGCGGATTTCAGTTGCCAGCGCGCGTGCGCTTTGCCGGCCGGCCGGTGCAGCGTGTCGCGAATGTGCGCGCGATCCGGTCGCAGCAACGTCTCGTCGACGGCGAGGAGCTGACCGTTGCCGTCGAGCAGCGCCGCGCGAATGCGCAGCAGGGGCGAGCCGATCGCGACCTTCAATTGCTTCGCAGCGACGGCATCCGCCGCGACGGCCGTCGTCACCTGCTCGACGTTGCGCACTTCGCGCGCGAGCTTCTCGAGCCCGCCGGTGCCGCCGCGACGCAAGCCGTGCCGGCGCGCGACCGCTTCCGGCACGTACGTGACGGCGAGCTGATACGGATCGCCATGCTCGGAGCGCGCCTTGTGGATGGTGAACGCATTCGCGCCGAGCTCCGGATGCGCGGCCTGCAAGGAGGCGGGCACCTCGGCCGGCGCACGATGCAGCACTTCCGTATCGCCGTTGCGGCCGATGGCGGGCGCATCGCCGTACAGCGACTGGACATCGAATGCACGAGTCGAGTGCACACGACTTGTCTTGGCGTAGGTACCACTGCCGCGGCGCCGGAGAATGCGGCCCTCTTGCTCCAGCAACTGCAGCGCACGGCGCACGGTCGTCCTCGATACTCGATATCGGGCGACGAGATCCGGCTCGCTCGGCAAGGCGCGCGACGCTTTGAATTCGCCGTCCGCCAGTGACTGCGAGAGGATGCTGTAGAGCTGAAGATAGCGGGTGATGCCTGCGTCGGCGGTGCTAGAGAGAACGCTGCGACGACGACGCATAGTGTTAGTGGCTGCCATAGGTCACGCGGGTTGCGAAATATGCGGGAGCTCGAGTCTGGGGTGCATACGCATTTTCCCAAGAACGGGGGCGGTAGTGTACCCGTCTAGGCTCAATTTTGAGCCCGTCGCGCGCAATCGGTTCCCTGAGTGGAGTTGTCTGCACTCCGACACGTGATGGCCGAGCGCTCGTTCTTGTGTCAAACCTGGAACACGTGAGCGTGGCGCGTTCGAGAGTCGGACATGTTTGCAAACTGTGCGCGCGCACGCACCCGCGCGTCGATTGAAGCACGCACGTGCCGCGGTCCAACGCCGTCCGGTTGCGGACGCAAGGGCGCGCGCAAATGCGTCGGCCCGGGCGCCAGTCGAGCGGCGGCGCTGCCTTGCGCCTCGAGCGGGGCTTGCTTGACACCCTGCGGCACGGTCGCGACAATCGCCGCCCCCCGTGAACCCGGGGTCCCGCCCAAGGAACGTGCGGAGAGGTAGCTCAGCTGGTTAGAGCACGGCACTCATAATGCCGGGGTCGAGGGTTCGAGTCCCTCCCTCTCCACCAACTCGCGCGTGAGGAGCTTGCATGATCACGAGCTCCACGCTGACCGGCGGTGCCGGCGTCCGCGTCCATGTCACGGAATGCGGCCATCCGCGCAGGCGGCCGCTCCTTAATTCTTCCATGGTCTCTCGCCGTGCTCGCGCGCGTCGAGCCGGCTGATACAGTCGGATGATCTCGGCCGCCACGTTTTCGTCTCGCGGCACTCGACTGCTCGGCCACGGTTCCCGACGAGCCGCGCGAGGCCCCGCCGCTTCGTCACCGCTCGCGCACGTGGCTCTTTGCATCGGTTCCGGCGATAGCGGCACACTCATGCTGCGCGCCCTCGGAGCCCCAGCGTGACCGCCACCCCCAGACCGCTCACTCAGAATGCGGATATCCGTTACCTCGGCAAGCTCCTTGGCGATGTGATTCGCGCGTATGGTGGCGACCGACTCTTCGAACGCATCGAGAGCATCCGCGCCAGCTCCGTCGACCGCTATCGCGGCATCGCGGATGCCGCAGCGATGGATCGCGGATTGGATGCGCTCACTCCGGACGACACGCTCGCGTTCGTCCGCGCATTCATGCTCTTTTCGATGCTGGCGAACCTCGCCGAGGACCGGCAGGCGCGTCTGAGCGAATCCGCGGAGTCCCTCGCGACGGCCGTGCAGCGCCTCGCGGTGCAAGGCATCGGCCTCGAACGGGCGGCGGCCTTGCTCGATCAGGCGCTCATCGTTCCCGTCCTGACCGCGCATCCGACGGAGGTCATGCGCAAGAGCATGATCGATCACCGCAATCGCATCGCCGAGCTCATGCGCCAGCGCGATTTCGGGCGCACCGAGACGCCGAACGGCGATGAGATCGAGCAGGCGATCGTGCGGCAGATTGCGCTGCTCTGGCAGACACGGCCCTTGCGCCGCGAGCGCCTGTACGTCGCGGACGAAGTGGAGATCGCGCTGGCCTATCTCCGCGAGGTCTTTCTGCCCGTGCTGCCGCAGTTGTATGCACGGTGGGAGCGCGTTCTCGGTCGCCGTCCGCGAAGCTTTTTGCGACTCGGAAGCTGGATTGGCGGGGATCGGGACGGCAATCCCAACGTGACGGCAGAGTCGCTGCAGCTCGCGCTCGGCCGCGCGGCGCAAGCGGCGCTCGAAAGCTACCTCGATCAGTTGCACGCGCTGGGCGCCGAGCTGTCGATCTCGACCGAGCTCGCAACGACGACTCCGGAGCTGGAACAGCTCGCGGCGGCCAGCGGCGACGTGCATCCCGCGCGTCGCGATGAGCCGTATCGCCGCGCGATCAGTGGCTGCTATGCGCGACTTGCAGCGACATACGAGAAACTGACCGGTCACGCGCCCACGCGTCGCGCCACGGTGGCAGGCGAGCCGTATCGACGTCCCGAGGATTTTCGCAGCGACCTCGTCACCATCGCGCGCTCGCTCGCCGAAGGCGGCGCAGGTCTGCTCAACACCGGTGGTGCGCTCGGGCGCCTGATTCGAGCGGTGGACAGTTGCGGCTTTCACCTCGCCACGCTCGATCTGCGGCAGAACTCCGATGTGCACGCGCGGGTCGTCGCCGAACTGCTGCAAGTGGCGGGGGTTGAGGCGGACTATCTGCGGCTCGCGGAAGAGGCTCGCGTCGCACTGCTCCGGCGGGAGCTTGCGAGCCCGCGACTGCTCGCGAGCCCGTTTGTGCAATACACGGACGAAACGAATGCGGAGCTCGCGATCGTGCGAGCGGCCGCAGCGGCACACGAGCAGTACGGACGCGCGTGCATCACGACGTACATCATTTCCAAGTGCGAGAGCGTGTCGGACCTGCTCGAGGTGAATCTGCTCCTGAAAGAGGCGGGCCTGTTCCGACCCGCCGAGCCGGCCGCGGCGGCGATCATGGTCGTGCCGTTGTTCGAGACCATCGGCGATCTGCAGCGCGCGCCGGATGTCATGCGATCCTGGTTGGCGCTACCGGAGATTCGGCAGGCGACGCAGCGCCGCGGCTATCAGGAAGTGATGGTCGGGTACTCCGATTCCAACAAGGATGGCGGCTATCTCACGTCGGTATGGAATCTGAATCAGGCGACGCGTGCCCTCGCAAACGTCTTTCGCGAGGCCGGCACCGCCATGCAGATCTTTCATGGTCGCGGGGGCGCGGTGGGGCGCGGCGGCGGCTCTTCGTTCGCCGCGATTCGCGCACAGCCGAGCGGCACGGTGCAGGGGCGCATTCGCATCACGGAGCAGGGTGAGGTCATCGCCGCGAAATACGGAACGCGCGAGAGCGCCGCCTCGAATCTCGAAGCGATCACAGCCGCCACGTTGCTCGCGTGCCTCGAGCCCGCGGCTCTCTCGCCGCAAGAGGAAAAGCGCTTCGCGGCGGCCATGGACTCGATTTCGAAACGCGCATTCACCGCGTATCGCGCGCTGGTGTACGAGACGGAAGGCTTCAACACCTTCTTCCGCCAGATGACGCCACTCGCGGAAATCGCCGAGCTGAAGATCGGCTCGCGTCCGGCCTCGCGCACCCGGTCCGACCGCATCGAGGACCTGCGCGCGATCCCGTGGGTGTTCAGCTGGGCACAGGCGCGCGTGATGCTGCCGGGCTGGTACGGGGCGGGCGAGGCGCTCCGGACGTTCGCCGATCGAGGTCTACTGCGCGAGATGGCGACGGCGTGGCCCTTCTTCCGCACGACGCTCGACAACATGGAGATGGTGCTCGCCAAGTCCGACATGGGCATCTCGCGGCGCTACGCCTCACTCGTGCAGGATCGCGCGCTCGCCGACACGCTCTTCGGGCGGATTCAGTCGGCGTGGGAAGCAACGCACGACGCGCTGCTCGAAATCACGGGACAGGCGCGCCTGCTCGAGAAGAATCCGCCGCTCGACGCGTCGATCCGGTTGCGGCTGCCGTACATCGAACCTCTGAACCTGCTGCAGGTGGAGTTGCTCAAGCGGCACCGCGCTGGCGATAGCGATGCGCGGGTCCGCGAAGGCATTCACCTCTCGATCAACGCGGTGGCGACGGCATTGCGAAACAGCGGATAAGGCCGCGCGTTGCGCCCGAGCGTCAAGTCTCGTCAGGATCGCGGCTTCGGCCCGCAGCGAGCGATTCGCGCAGCATGTTGCAGAAGAGGTGGCCTTGCTCGATCGCATCGTCCAGCGCGACGTGCGTGTGCGGCGGCAGGTCGTCGAACCAGCGCCTCGGCATGTTGCGCTTGGTGGCGCTCCGGTAGTCGCACTTCATCAGCGCCATCGCGAAGGTCTTCACGTCGAGCGCCGCGAACGAGAACGGGCTCTCGCCGGCGAAGCGCATGAGATACCAGTAGATGAACAGGAAATCGAACGACGCCGGGTAGCTCACGAACACCGGCTTGCCCGGCAAACCCTTCAGCCACGCGACGTAGCTGAGCATCGCTTCACGCGGCTCGCGACAATCCGTGCGCGCCGCGCGCCACGCTTCGGGGTTCTGTCGCCAGAACTCCATCGTCTTCGGGTGCGGCGTGGCCTCGGGCAGCAACTCCAGATTGGCGCTGAACGTGCCGACCAAGGTCTTGTCGGGCAGAAACGCGGCCGAGCCGAAACTCAGCATGCTGTGCGGGCCGGGGATCGGGCCGTCCGCTTCGATGTCGGTGCTGACGTAAATCTCGGAGGTCATGCGGGCACTTTACCGTACGCCAGCGAATGTCAGTCCGTTAATGTTCGGAACTCGACCGGCACGGATCGATCGAACGGGCACGAGAGGTGTTTCATGAATGTTCGTAACAACTTGCGTGCAACGCTAGCGATCGCCGGATTGGCGCTTGCGCCGCTCGCGGCGGTCGCCGCTGCGGACACTGCCGCCGACTCGAGCGCCACGCCGGAGCCGTCGATTGCGTTCGCCAACCACGGCGGCATCCGCGACTGGCGGGCCGATAAAGATCGCGGGCTCTGGGTGCAGGACGTGCACGGCAACTGGTACTACGCGACGCTCATGGGGCCGTGCACGGGCCTCGATTTCGCGGAGCGGATCGCGTTCGACACGCGCCCGAACGGCAGCTTCGATCGCTGGAGCGCCATCATCGTGCCGCATTACGGCCGATGCACCGTCCAGTCCTTCAGGCAGAGCGGCGCGCCGTCCGGGCGGCAGAAATCGGCGAGCGCGGAGCAGGCGAAGCCGAAGTCGTGAGGATGCATCGCGCGGAGCGCGGCGGATCGCGCTCGGCGCCGCGCATCGCCGCCGCCACTTCGCCCTGCCGCCTCACCGAACGACCGTAGTAGCGCACGTACGCGCTCCTGCTCTCGCCGACATCCAAAGCTCGCGTCGAATGACTCGAAGTTAAGGTTCCCTCGCGGGCCCCACCGGAATCACCGACGGAGACATTGTCCGCATTGACCCACCGCAGCTCGCGAGCATGGAGTGCTCACGCCGGCCGCACTCACTCTAGCGATTTCAGCGCCTCAGGCGAGCAACTCACAGAGCACGCTCATCAGTTCCTGTCACAGCTCCGCCGTATTACCCTTGCCGCATGGGCCAGGACGACAAAGAGGACCGCCACCGTCTCGACAAGTGGCTGTGGTGCGCGCGTTTTTTCAAGACCCGTTCGTTGGCCGCGCAAGCGGTGACGGGCGGGCGGGTGCATCTCAACGGCGAGCGCGTGAAGGCGGCGCACGTCGTCCGCATCGGTGATCGCATCAGCTTGAATCTGGAAGGACTGCGAGCCGAGTTCGACGTGCTGGGCTTGCCGGCGCGGCGTGGGCCGGCACCCGAAGCACGCACCCACTACGCCGAGACCGCGGAGAGCGCTGCGCGGCGCGAGCAGCTTCGCGAGCAGCATCGGCTCGCACAATTGAGCCGACCACGCCCGGAGACGCGGCCCGACAAGCGGGAGCGCCGCCGTCTCGTGAAATTCCAGCGCGGGGAATGAGGAAAGCACGCCGCGAAGGGCCGCAGGCCCAGCAGGACGTCCGCTATTACCTGGATGGCATGCTGCTCGAGACGGAAGGCAAGTCGCTGCGTGCGGTGGCGACGGATGGGCATCGGCTGGCTCTGCGTGAAACGGGGCTCGCGAGACCGCTGCGCGCCCACGCGCGGCATTCGCCTCATTCCGGCAGGGAGTGCCCCATCAGCGTGCGCGTGATCGCTTCCGCTTCGCTGAACGCCGATGCGACGAATTGCGCGCCTGCTTCCCGCAATCGCGCGCCGTGTCCCTCGCCGATGTGAGAAGCAGCGAGCAGACCGATCACCGTCATGCCCGCCGCGACCGCCGCTTGCACTCCGCCCACGCTGTCCTCGATGACGAGCGCCTCCGTCGGCGGCGTGCGCATCTGCTCCGCGGCGTAGAGGAAGATGTCGGGGTGCGGCTTACCGCGCGCCACTTGTGACGCGCTGAAGACATTCGCGCCGAACAGGTCGCGCAGCCCGAGCAGCTCGAGACAGAACGCGAGGCGGTCGGGCGAGGAGGAGGACGCGATACAGCGCGGCATGTGCGGAAACGCGTCGATGTACGCGCGGGCCCCTTCCACGAGACGCAGCTCGGCTTTGAACCGCGCCAGCGTGCGTTGCTGGAAAGCCGTCGCGAAGTCGGGCGGAAGCGGCCGGCCGACCGCGCGCTCCACGGCCGCGATGACTTCGTGGAAGCGCTTGCCGATGTAGTGACGGATGGAGTCTTCCGTCGTCGTTGGAACGCCGAGCTCGCTGATGACCTCGGCGAGCACCGCATTGGCGAGCAGCTCGCTATCGGCGAGCACGCCATCGAAGTCGAAGATGATCAGCCGCAGGTCGCGCCGAGGTTCCACGCGACGAGCTTAGCGTGTTCGAGCGCCGTTCGCCGGGGCAGGGCACTCGCGGGCGGGGCGCGCGGCGTCAAACGGGCAGCCCTCGCGAGCTTCGACGCGCCTGACGCATGCTCGTAAAAGAGCGGACCCCACCAGGAGGGAGCTCAGCTCCGACCTGCCCGATCACGGCGACAGCGCCGCGAACGTTGCCTGCGACCGTCGGCCCCGCTGCGCGCGACCTGGCCGTCGCGCGCACGAGCGTGAACGCGTCGTCCTCGTCCTTCGAGTGCGTCGTCTAGCCTTCCGAGTGCGTCGTCCTAGCCTTCCGCCGGGGGCGCCGCCGGCGGGTGCTGCCGGTGGGGCACCTTCGTGCGCCACCAGTCGCGCGCGACCTCGCCCATGCGCGAGGTGAGCACGAAGAAGAGCGGAATGAAGAGCACCGCGATGAAGGTGGCGGCCAGCATGCCGCCGATGACGCCGGTGCCGATCGAGTGACGACTCGCCGCGCCCGCACCCGTGCTCACGGCGAGCGGCAACACGCCCAGGATGAACGCCAGCGAAGTCATCACGATCGGGCGGAAGCGCAACCGCGCCGCTTCGAGCGCGGCTTCGACGAGCGTCTTGCCTTGCTCCTTGTGAATGTGCGCCGCGAACTCGACGATCAGGATCGCGTTCTTCGCCGCGAGGCCGACGAGCGTGACGAGCCCGATCTGCAGGTACAGGTCGTCGTAGAGCCCTCGCAACCACACCGCGAGGAACGCGCCGAAGACGGCGAACGGCACGGCGAGAATCACCGCGAGCGGCAGCGTCAAGCGCTCGTACTGCGCCGCCAGGATCAGGAACACCATCAGCACGGCGAGCCCGAACACGCCGGCGGTGTTCTTGGAGCTCGTCTTTTCCTGGAACGATTGCCCGGACCAATCGAGCTGATAGCCATCGGGCAGAACCTGCGCCGCGAGCTGCTCCATCGCGGCGAGCGCCTGACCGGAGCTGTAGCCGGGCGCCGGCTCGCCGAACAGGCGCGCCGACGGGAACAGGTTGTAGCGCTCGATGACATCCGGGCCGGTGACTTCCTTCACTTCGGCGATCGCCGTGAGCGGCACCATCGCGCCTTGCGATGTCTTCACGTACACGTCGCGCAGGTCTTCGGGGTGCGCGCGATAGTCGCTCTCGGATTGCATCTGCACGCGATACACGCGGCCGTTGCGATTGAAGTCGTTCACGTAGAGCGCGCCGAACGTGCTCTGCAGCGTGAGATTCACGTCGTCCATGCTGATGCCGAGAAGCTTCGCCTTCTCCAGATCGACGCTCACCTGCACGCGCGGCACGCCCGCCGAGTACGACGTGCCGACGCCAGTGACTTCGGGCCGCTTGGCGGCGGCCGCAATGAACTTCTGCGTCACCGCTTCGAGCTGCGCGTAGTCATTGCCGACACGCGCCTGGATGAAGCCTTCGAATCCGCCCGTATTCGACAGACCCTGAATGGCCGGTGGCGACAACGAAAACACGAACGCATCGCGGATGGCCATGCCGGCGCCGAACAGCGCCCCGGCGACATCGGTGGCCGACATGCCTTTGTGATGCCGCTCCGACCAGTCCTTCAGGATGATGAAGCTCACGCCGGCATTGCTGCGCTGGGCGTTCGTCAGCACGTCCAAGCCCGAGACGGTGAAGTTGTCCTGATATGCCGGGTGCGCGAACGCCGCCTTATCGAGCTGCTTGAGCGCCGCGTCCGTACGCTGCAGGGACGCGGCCGGCGGCAGGGCGGCGATCGCGATGACGTAGCCCTGATCCTCGTCCGGTGCAAGCGCGCTCGGCACCGCATGCTGGAAGTACCAGATGGCGCCGAGCATCGCGACGATGAGCACCCCGGCCACGGCGCGATGTCGCATCACGAAGGCGACGCCGTCGACGTAGCGCTTCGTGAAGCGCAGGAAGCCCGCATCGAAGCGCGCGAGAATTCCCCTCGGCTCCTCGCCGCCGGCTCGCAGCAGCAACGCGCACATTGCCGGGGTAAGGGTCAGCGCGACGAAGCCGGAGATCGTCACGGATACGGCGATGGTGATGGCGAACTGCCGATACATTTCGCCGACGAGCCCGCCGAGGAACGCCACCGGCAGGAAGACGGCGTTCAGCACCAGCACGATCGCGATCACGGGCCGGCTGACCTCGCTCATCGCGCGCCGCGTCGCCTCCTTCGGATCGACGTGCTCGGCCCGGATGTGGCGCTCGACGTTCTCGAGCACGACGATCGCATCGTCCACGACGATGCCGATCGACAGCACCATGCCGAACAACGTGAGCGAGTTGATCGAGAAGCCGAGCACGTGCATGCCCGCGAACGTGCCGATGAGCGACACCGGCACCGCCATGGTCGGGATCAGCGTCGCTCGCAGGTTGTAGAGGAACAGCCAGACGACGCCGAACACGAGCACCATCGCTTCGATGAACGTGATCGTCACTTCGTGCATGGACTGCTTCACGTAGATGCTGGTGTCGTACGGAATCGCGTAGATGATTCCCGCGGGGAAGCGCTTCGAGAGCTCTTCCATCTTCGCCCTGACGAGACCGGCGACCTGCAGCGCGTTCGCGTCGGGCGCGAGCACCACCGCCGCACCGACGGTCGGGCGGCCCTGGCGGGTGAGACCGAACGTGTAGTCGCGCGCACCGAGCTCGACGCGGGCGACATCCTTCAGGCGCACGATCTGCCCGGCGGGCCCGGTCGTCTTCAGCACGATGCGCTCGAACTGCTCAGGCTCCGCAAGACGTCCCTGTGTCGTGACGTTCAAGGTCAGGTCGACCTTCTGGTTCATCGGCTCATCGCCGAGACGCCCGGCGGCCGACTGCGTGTTCTGCTCGCGCACGGCGGCCGCGACGTCGGCCGGCGTGAGACCGAACTCCGCGAGCCGATCGGGCTTCAGCCAGATGCGGATCGAGTAGTCGCGCGCGCCGAACACCTGCAGGTCGCCGACACCGGGAATGCGCCGCAGCTCGTCGAGCACGTTCACGGTGGCGTAGTTCGAGAGGAAGAGCTGGTCGTAGCGCCCGTCGGGACAATCGAGCGTCACCACCTGCAGGAAGCTCGGCAGGCTCTTCGCCACCGTGACGCCTTGGCGCCGCACTTCCTCGGGCAGCAGCGGCAACGCGCTCTGCACCCGGTTCTGCACGTTGATCACGGCGATGTCGGGGTTCGTGCCGACCGCGAACGTGATCGTGAGCTGCATCGCGCCGTTCGACGCGTTCGCGGAGCGCATGTAGAGCATGCCCTCGACGCCGTTCAGCGCCTGTTCGAGCGGCGCCGCGACGGTCTCTGCGACGACCTCCGCGCTCGCGCCCGGATACACCGCGCTCACGCCCACCGTCGGCGGCGCGATGTCGGGATACATCGAGACGGGCAGCGACTGAAACGACGCCAGTCCCGCGATCACGATGAACGCCGACACGACCATCGCGAACAATGGCCGGTCGATGAAGAAATTCGAGATCACGAGGCTGCCTTCTGAGAGTCGCTCGCAGCCGCTTCGCGCGCGGGACGTGAGGTCCCCTCGGGGGCGGGGATGCCCTCGAGCGGCACCGGCGTCGCTTTCACCAGCGCGCCCGGCTGCACTTTCAAGATGCCGTCGACCACGATGCGCTCGCCGTCCTTCAGACCTTGGGTGACGGCGACGTTGTTACCCGAGGTGATGCCGAGCTGCACCGGCCGCGGCGACACTTTGTCGTCCGCGCCGATCACCCACACGAACGAGCCTTGCGCGCCGTGCATCACCGCGCGCTTCGGAATGACGAATGCGCCGGCGACAGTCACGCCCTCGACACGCGCCCGCACGACTTGCCCGGGCAACAGCGCATCGCTCTTGTTGTCGAGCACCGCGCGCACGTCGATGGTGCCGGTCTGATCGCCAACGGCCGGCGCGATGAATTCGATGCGTGCGTTTTCGCCGAGCGTCTCCCCTTGCGTGTTCAGCACGCGCACGCTCACCTTGCCGGCGTTCGGGCCCGAGACCGCTTCCCGCAGGCTCTCCGCTTCCGACTCCGGCATCGAAAATTGCACGTAGAGCTGGTTGGACTGGACGATGTGCGTGAGCAGGCTCGAATCGCTGCCGGCCGTGACGAGGCTGCCTTCCGAGCGCGCTTCGCGGCTCGTTACGCCGCCGATCGGCGCGCGCACGTCCGTGTACGAAAGATCGAGCTCGGCCGTGCGCAACGCGGCCTTCGCCGCGGCGGCGGCCGCACTCGCGCTCTCGTAGGCGGCGACCGCGTTGTCGCGGTCCCGCAAACTTACGAGCTTCTGATCGTAGAGCGGCAGAATGCGATCGCGCTCGCGCAAGGCCTGCTGCAGGTTCGCCTGCTGCACGCCGAGCTCGGCGCGCGCCTGCGCCACCCGCGCCTGAAAAGGCGCAGGGTCGATCTTGAAGAGCAGCTCGTTCTCCCGCACGCGTGCGCCTTCCTTGTACAGGCGCTTGAGCAGGATGCCCGAGACGCGCGCGCGCACCTCGACTTCGCGGATGCCGCGCAACTGGGCCGCGTGCTCGAGCGTGAGTTGCAGCGGTTGCGCCTTTACGTCGAGCGAGCCGACGTCGACCGGCGGCATCTGCATCTGCGGGGGCGGCTTGCCGCAACCGGCGAGCGCGACGCAGGCGCTGACGATAGAGATGAGCGCTGCCCACGGGGCAGCGCGCCCATTGTTACTGTTGTTCATCGATCCCCGGCTCCGCTGGGTCGCTTCGAAGGCCGTCAGCAGGGGCGCACCTTAGGCGCGGCGTCCGCTAGACGCTTCTAAGGACGGTTTCCCCTGGGCACTTCCGACAATGATGCCGTGACGACGACAGCGTAAAGAGCTGTGTCCGTTGGCGGCGGCTGATGGATGGCGCGCACTATAACCGTCCGCACCGGCAGGGCCAAGCGCGTTGCTCAGCGCTTTTTCCGGATGACGATCAGCTCCACGCCGGGTGGAGGCAGTTTCGCGCTCAACCGAATCGTCGGGCCGGACGCTTCCGTCTTCCCCGAAAGGGAGAGATTGCTGTCAGCCGAAATGCGGAAGCTTTCCACCGAATACCGGCTCCGCGGATCGAGATGGTCGACCTGGATGTCGTAGCCGTCGTTGTCGCGATACTCGATGCTCCGCCGCTCGAGCAGCTTCACCGCGAAATCCCCCATGTTGAGCGCGTTCGGGCCGTTGCGCGGGCCGAGGAAGTTGGCGGGGATCTGATAGTTGCTGATCAGCACCTGCACGCGGTCGCCGTTGCGCGAACGGCCGGCCTGCACGGCGAATCCCTTGTCGTCACCGCCCGTGGCCGCAAGGCGCACGGGTGTGTCCTGCATGCGCCCGAGCGCGATGAGCGCGTTGCCCGTCTTGTCCGGTGTCGTGCCCTGGCGGCCGAACAGATTGTCGGCGCGGTACAGCGCGGAGACATCGATCGGCGCGTCCTGCATGTAAATGAGCGCAGAGGCGACGAAGCTCGCACGCTGCTCGTCCGGCGGGCCGGGCTCGAGCAGGCCGTAGTTCCATTCGTCGAGCACGCTCAGCGTCTTGCCGAAACCGCGCCGATCGAGGTGCGTGCGCATCGCCTCGCCGACGCGGATGAGATCGAGCGGATCGTTCGAGTCCGTCGCGTACCAGTGCCACGAATAGAAATCGAGCGGCACCTTGTGCGCGCTCACGTAGCTCAGGAACTCATCGATGTACGGATTGGTGTCGTTCGGCTGCGCGATCGCCGGGCCGCCGACGAGCGCGTGACGATCCGCCTCCTTCACGGCGCGCGCGATCTTCTCGTAGAGCTGGAAAAACAGCTGCGGCGATCCGCCCCAGAAATAGCGCCCGAGATCGGGCTCGTTCCACACTTCCCAGTACTTGATGCGATAGTGGAACCCGTTCGCCCAGCCGCGGTTGTAGTGGAGCACGACGTGCTTGGCGATCTCGGCGTACTTGTCCAGATCGCGCGGCGGGTCGACGACCGAGCCCTCGCTGCGCCCGAGCCGGAACAGCACTTCCGCACCGACCGCCTTGATGGAGCCGATCTGCGCGTCGGTCGGCGCGAAGTTGTAGCTGCGCGGATCGCGCGGATCGGCATCCGGATTCGGAAAGATGCTGAGCGCGCTGCGCTCCGGATCGATGAGCGCGTTCGGCGTGTCCGGGAAGCGCGCGTCGATGTCGCCGGGCCCGTAGCCGTCGTGCGTGCGCACGAGATCGATGCGCGCCTCCCGATAGCCCGCGGTCGCATCGGTATCCGCGGGCACGTTCCAGCCGCCGAACGTGAAGCGGATCGGCTTGTGCGCGTTCGGTCCGGGTGCGCCATTCACGCCCTGCAACGAGCGAATCGTGCCGATGCCCTTGCCGGCATCGACGTGCACTACACGCAGATCGGCAGCCAAGGCCAGGATCGGCCCCATCGCGAGGGCCGGGATGAAAAATCGGTACAGCGTCTTCACGGCGAGCGGACTTTCGAAGTGGTGCGCATGGTAGCGGAATTGACAAGCCGCGGTCGGCGATGGAAGGTTGCACGCAATGAGCGCGCCCGCAGAGCCCGCCGGTACCGTCGAGATGGCGCTGACCCACGCCGCGCGCCTGCTCGAATCGCAACCGGCCGCGGCGGCGGAACAGGCGAACGAGATTCTGCGCGTCGTTCCCGCTCATCCCATTGCGCAACTCATTCTCGGTGCCGCGCGTCGCGCGCTCGGCGACGTCGATGGCGCGCTTGCCGTTCTCGAGCCGCTCGCGAAAGCCCAACCTCTCGCGGCGGCGGCGCACTATGAGCTCGGCATCGCACTCGGAGCCAAAGGGCAGGGCGAGCAGGCGATCGCCGCGCTCCGTCGCGCGGTCACACTGAAACCCGACATGCCCGCCGCGTGGCGCGCGCTCGGCGACCACCTCACGGCGATCGGCGATACGGCCGGCGCGGACGAAGCGTACGCGCGCAGCATCAAATATTCGACGCGCGACCCACGCTTGATGGAAGCGGCGACGCACCTGTGCGATGGCCGGCTCGCTCCCGCCGAAGCGCTGCTGCGCGAGCACTTAAAGATCTATCCGACCGACGTTGCGGCGATTCGCATGCTCGCGGAAGTGGCGGCGCGGCTCGGGCGCTACGGCGACGCGGAATCGCTGCTCACACGCGCGCTCGAGCTGGCTCCGAGCTTCTTGGCGGCGCGCCATCACCTCGCCGTGGTCCTGCACCGGCAGGCGCGCTTCGCGGAAGCGCTGCGCCATCTCGAGCCGATCTTGCAGGCCGAGCCGCGCAATCCCGGCTATCGCACGTTGCAGGCCGCCATCCTGAGTCGCATCGGCGACTATGCGCGGGCTATACGCCTGTATGAAGAAGTGCTGTCCGAGTATCCCGATCAGGCGAAGGTGTGGATGAGCTACGGACACGCGCTCAAGACCGCGGGACGGCAACGCGATTGCGTGGCCGCATATCGGCGGACGATTGCGCTGACGCCGAGCCTCGGGGAAGCCTGGTGGAGCCTCGCCAATCTGAAGCGCGTGCCGTTCTCGGCGGAGGATCTGGAGGCAATGCGCGCGCAGCTCGCGGACCCGCGGCTCACCGACGACGACCGCCTGCATTTTCACTTCGCGGCGGGCAAGGCACTCGAAGATGCGGGGCGCTACGCGGAGTCCTTCGAACACTACGCGCAAGGAAACGCCATCCGCGCCGCCCAGATCCGCTACGACCCCGAGGAGAACAGCGAGCAGGTCCGCCGCACGAAAGCCGTGCTCACAGCGGAGTTGCTGGCCGCGCGCCGCGGCGCGGGGCATCCCGCCCCCGATCCGATCTTCATCGTCGGGCTGCCGCGTTCGGGATCGACGCTCATCGAGCAGATTCTCGCGAGTCACTCGGCCGTGGAGGGCACGCAGGAACTGCCCGACATCGGGATACTGGCGAGCCGCCTCGCCGGCAAGAAGCTGCGCTCGCAGGAATCCCGCTACCCGGAAGTGCTCGCGACATTAGACGTGAAGGATTTTCATGCGTTGGGTGAGGAATATCTCGAGCGCACGCGCATCCAGCGCAAGACGGCGGCCCCGCTCTTCATCGACAAGATGCCGAACAACTTCGCGCACGTCGGGCTCATCCACCTGATCCTGCCGAACGCCAAGATCATCGATGCGCGGCGCCATCCGCTGGCCGCGGGCTTCTCGTGCTTCAAGCAGCACTTCGCGCGCGGCCAGCATTACACCTACGACCTCACTCACCTCGGGCGCTACTACCGCGACTACGTCGAGCTCATGGCGCATTTCGACGCGGTGCTGCCCGGGCGGGTCCATCGCATTCACTACGAGAACATGGTTGCGGACACCGAGGGTGAGGTGCGGCGGTTGTTGGCTTATTGCCACCTCCCGTTCGAGGACGCCTGCCTGCGCTTCTACGAGAACGAGCGGGCCGTGCGCACGGCGAGCTCGGAGCAAGTGCGCACGCCGATCTATCGCGAGGGTCTCGAGCAGTGGCGGCATTACGAGCCGTGGCTCGGTCCATTGAAGGAGGCGCTCGGTCCCGCCCTGGTAAGCTATCCAGCCGCACCCTGAGCACGATTTGGTCGGCGCCGAAGGGCTCGCAGCGCGCCGCAAGTAGTCGTACACTCGTTCAATAAGAAAAGCTGGGGAGGTCGCAGCGATGACACGCAGTCGACGGCGCAAGCTCAAACGGGCGCCCTTGAAGAGGCACGCCGGTACCCTGCTCAAAGGCACGCCTTTCGCGTCCGTTCTCCTCGCCGGTCTCCCGGCGGCCCATGCGCAGACGAGCGACTCCGGCGGCCTCGAAGAAGTCGTGGTTTCCGCGCAAAAGCGCGACGAGAACCTGCAGTCGGTGCCGCTCAGCATCCAGGCGCTCGGCACCACCAAGCTCGAAGAGCTGCACGTCGAGAACTTCACAGACTACGCCAAGTTCCTCCCGAGCGTGTCCTATCAGAGCCTCGGGCCCGGCTTCGCGCGCGTCTTCATGCGCGGGGTATCGAGCGGCGACAACGGCAACCACTCGGGCCCGCTGCCCACCGTCGGCACGTATCTCGACGAGCAGCCCATCACGACGATCACGGGCGCCCTCGATCTGCACATCTACGACATCGCGCGCGTCGAAGCGCTCGCCGGTCCGCAGGGCACGCTCTACGGCGCGAGCTCGCAGGCGGGCACCATCCGCATCATCACGAACAAGCCGGATCCCACGGGGTTCAAAGCCGGCTATGACCTGCAGGGCAGCGCGGTTTCCGGCGATCAGGGCTACGTGGCCGAGGGTTTCGTCAACATTCCGTTGAGCCCGAAGAGCGCGGTACGGCTGGTCGGCTGGGCCGAGCACTCACCCGGATTCATCGACAATGTGGCTGCGACCCGTTGCTACCCGAGCTCGGGCATCTGCGACGACAACTCGCGCCGCGCGCGGAACAACTACAACGACGTCGACACGTACGGCGCACGCGCGGCGCTGCGTATCGATCTGGACGACAACTGGACGATCACCCCGCAGGTGATGGCGCAGCGGCAGAAGTCGAACGGGATCTTCGCGTTCGATCCGCGAGTGGGCGACCTGAAGGTCGCGCATTTCTATCCGGAGACATCCGACGACAAGTGGGGCCAGGCGGCGCTCACGGTGCAGGGCAAGCTCTGGAACCTCGACGTCACGTACGCCGGCGCGTTCCTCAAGCGCCACGACGCCACGCAGTCGGACTACTCCGACTACTCCTATTTCTACGACGTGCTGAGCGGCGGCTCCTTCGGCGCGTATTTCACGGACGATAACGGCAATCTGATCAATCCGAGCCAGTTCATCCAGGGCAAGGACCGCTATCAGAAGTACAGCAACGAGCTGCGATTCTCGACGCCCGTCGACCAGGCGGTGCGGGCGGTATTCGGGTTCTTCCAGCAGCGCCAGCAGCACGGCATCGAGCAGCGCTACATGATCAACGATCTCGCCACGGCAAGCGCCGTGACGGGCTGGCCCGATACCTTCTGGCTGACCGAGCAGGTCCGCGTCGATCGCGATTACGCGGTCTTCGGTGAGCTGACGTTCGACATCACCCCGAAGCTGACGGGGCTCATCGGGGCGCGCTTCTTCTGGGCCAAGAACTCGCTCGCGGGGTTCTACGGCTTCGGGCTCACGAACCCGTACGGTTCTCCGACGGGCGAGCAGTCGTGCGGCGTGCTGCCGGACACGGGCCCGGCGCCGTTCCACGGCGCGCCGTGTACGAACTTGAACAAGACGGTCAACGAGAACGGCCATACGCCGAAGCTGAACCTGACCTATCACTTCACGGATGACGTGCTCGGGTACGCCACGTTCTCGAAGGGCTTCCGGCCGGGCGGCGTGAATCGCCGCGGCACCTTCCCGCCCTACAAGTCGGACTTCCTCAAGAACTACGAGATCGGCTGGAAGACGAGCTGGATCAACAACCGGCTGCGCTTCAACGGCGCGCTCTTCTGGGAGGACTGGGACAACTTCCAGTTCTCGTACCTCGGCGAGAACGGGCTGACGAACGTCACGAACGCGGGCGGCGCGCGCATCAAGGGCATCGAGGCCGATCTCAACTGGGCGGTCAACGCGAACCTGCAGCTCGGTGTGTCGCTGACGCGCCTGGACCCGCAGCTCACGCAGGACTTCTGCAAGGACCTGGATCCCGCGACCAACCTGCCGTTGCCGCTCGATCAATGCGCTCCCGAGAGCGCGGCGGCAAAGGGCACGCAGTTGCCCGTGACACCGAAGTTCAAGGGCAACGTGGTCGCGCGCTACACCGTCCCGATGGCGAACGATTCGGAGCTGCAGCTCCAAGGCGCATTCGTCTACCAGGGCGCGAGCACCTCGGCGCTAGTGCCGGTCGAGGCGCAGCAGCTCGGGCCGCAGCCGTCGTACGGCATTGCGGATTTCTCCGCCACGTACAACCGCATGTCGTATTCGCTGGAGTTGTTCTTGAATAACGCCTTCGACAAGCACGCGGCCCAGTATCGATACGCGGAGTGCGACAGCTTCATCTGCCTCCAGCCGTATCAGGGCACGAACATGCCGCGCCTGGTCGGCGTGCGGTTCGCCCAGAAATTCTAGTCCCCAGCGAACCGAGGGGAGCGCGCTGGTGCGCTCCCCTCAGCGGCTCAGAACGCGCTCTTCACGACGCCACCATCCACTCGCAGCGCCGCGCCGGTAGTGGCCGACGACAGCGGGCTCGCGACATAGGCGATCAGTGAAGCGACTTCATCCGGGCGCGCGAAGCGCTTGATGAGCGACGTGGGCCGGCGCGCATTGATGAAGTCCTGCTCGATCTCGGCCAGCGGTTTGCCGGCGCGCTTCACCATGTCCTGCGCGCGCTGCGACTGCGGATCGAGCGTCGGGCCGGGTAGGATGCTGTTCACGGTCACGCCCGTCTTCGCGCAGTCTTCCGCCAGCCCGCGCGCCACCGCAATCTGCGCGGCCTTCGTCATGCCGTAATGGATGCTCTCGACGGGAATCTGCAACGCGCTCTCGCTGGAGATGAAGATGATGCGGCCCCAGTTCTGCCGCTTCATGCGCGGCAGATAGGCACGCGCGAGGCGCACGCCCGACATGACGTTCACCTGGAAGATCGTCTCCCAGTCTTCGTCGGTCGTCTTCGCGAACTCCTTGCCCATGAACGTGCCGACGTTGTTCACCAGAATGTCGACATTCGGAAAGGTCTGCGCGAGCCGCGTCGTGTCGGCCGCCTTGCTCATGTCGCCGACGAAGGACTTCGGCGTGCGGCCGGTCGACGCTTTCAGGGACGCGACCGCCTTGTCGACGGACTCCTGCGAGCGCGCATTGATGATGACGTCCGCGCCCTCCTTCAGCAGCGCTTCAGCCGTCGCGTAGCCGATGCCGGCCGTGCTGCCCGTGACGAGCGCCGTCTTGCCTTTGAGCTGCAGGTCCATGGCGACGCTCGTCTGCGTCGCGCTCATCGCCAGCACCGCGAGGAAAAGCGCGGCGCGCAGGATCGCCCGGTTCATGCGTGCAGTTCCTTTCACTTTCTCGCGAGCACGTCGTCGGCGATCGGGAAGGCGAGCGCCACATGATCTTCGTTGCCGACGGCATGCGTGATGTGACCCTTGCCGCTCGTGTCTTCGAGCAGCACGAACTGTCCCGGCAGCACGCGGCGTTTCGTGCCGTCGCCCGCGGTGACTTCGACGATGCCGCGCAGACAGAACATGATCTGCCGGCGTGGCGCGATGTGATACGGCTCGGTCGCTCCGGCCTTGAGGGACAGGATCATCGCGCCCTGCACGTCGCCGAGCCGGCTCGCGCTGAGATGCGCTTCCGGGCCGGCACCGTTCAGCGGAGTGAGCTCGATCGTCTCGTCGGCGAAGTGCGAATTGCCGTCGGCGCTCGTGTACAGGCGGTGAAAGCTCAATTTCCCGGACGCGGTGGGCGGTGTCATGGCGGGCTTCTCGTCGGCAGCGCAGAGCTGCGTGGTGGTGAACAGAGCAGAGAGACTCAAAGCGGCGACGCCGAGCGCGCGCCTGCAACGAACGATCATGGCTCCCCCTTTTTTGTTGATGCATCAGCGTGTCATGGACGATTGCGCGCGCGCAATCGAGGTGGCGGGACGTTCGTGGCGTGGATGGGAGCGTCAGGAGTTGGCGACAGGCGCGCTCCTCGCGAATCAGCGGGTTGCGCGCACGCGCGCAAATTGCGTCGGAGCGCGGCGACAGAATCGCGCCCGCGCGAAGGCCGCACGACGCCCGCGCGGCTCATGAAGGTCGCAGAGCGTAGTGCGCATCTCTCGGCGATTCAGTGCGTTGGCTCACAACGCGCCCGCGCGCAAGCGACTCGGCATAGCTTTTGCTCGAGTGCGGGCCGTGCGGTGTCCATCGGGGGCCGCGCGAGGATGAGTCGAGCTGCCCACATCAGCCCATCGCGTCTTCGTTCCGCCCTCGCAAACCCGCGGATCCCGCGCGCGCCAGGTGCGCGCACGGCGAGGCTAAAGGTCGCGGCCCGTCGTGCGCGCGCCGGCATTTTCGTTCCGGCGTCTCTTCCTGGCGCATCTCTTCGTTGCGTTTGAACGTAGTCACGGGTGCAGTCGATACTCACTGTGCCAACGGGAGAGAAGGGGCGCCATGAATCGAGCATGGGTGATGATCTCAGCGGCGCTCAGCCTCTGCTGCGCGAGTGGCGCGTTTGCCGATCCCATGGACCCGGGAACGGAGCGTGCCGCGCCCAGCAATCGCTACGAGATCACGCCCTTCGTCGGCTATCGGCTCGGCGGCAACTTCGATATCGCCAACTCGGATCAGCACGCCGATCTCGACGATCACGGCTCGCTCGCGCTCGCGTTGGCCGTGCGGCGCGACTCATCCTCGCAGTACGAGTTGCTGTACACGCGGGAGGAGACGCAGGTCGAGCGGGCTTCGCCGGTCGCGCCACTCGATGTGAACGTCGAATACTTGCACCTCGGCGGCACGCTGGAGCCCGAGCTGGAAGGCGACTTCCCGCTGCAACCCTACATTCTCGGCGGGCTCGGGATCACGCGGTTCACCGCGGATTCGGGCACGGACGACACGCGCTTCTCGGTTTCGCTCGGCGGTGGCGTGCGCGTGCCGGTGTCGCAGCGCTTCTCGGTGCGGCTCGAAGCGCGCGGCTATCTCACGTTCGTGAATACGAGCTCGGCGATCTTCTGCGCGTCCGGGTCGTTCGGCGGGGTCTGCGCGATTCGCGCGCGAGGCTCGACCTTCACTCAGGTCGACTTGCTGCTCGGCGCGGCCTTCGCCTTCTGAGGTCGCCGCGGGAACGACGGCCGCGCTCGACGCTCATGAGCGGATGACGCTCCGGTCCAGCGCGCGCCCGGGCGCGCACCGGGCGGCGCGCTGAGAGGCACCCGCTGAGAGGCACCCGCGACCGCACTGGCCATTCGGCTGATGCGGGCTGCCGTTGAATTTCCGAAGCTGAGCGCCATTCCCTCTCGCTTTGGAGATCTCGATGAGCCTCGCCACTTTTTCCGCAGACATCGCCCGCCTCGTCGCACAGACCGCGCCCTCCGTCGTGGCGCTCCAAGCGCGGCGGTCCTATCCGTCATCGGGTGTCATCGTGCAGCCCGGGGTCGTGGTGACGGCCGCGCACACCTTGCGACGCGAAGACGGCATCGCCGCGCTCACTCCCGACGGCACCACGACGTCCGCCACGCTCGTCGGCGTGGACCCGGCCACCGATATCGCCGTTCTCCGGCTCGACTCCACGCAGGGCACGCCCATCGCGTTCGGAGAGGCGACGGACGTCGAGACGGGTCACTTCGTGGTGGCGATTGCGCGCGGCGGGGACGGCTCGGTTGCGGCGAGCGCCGGCATCGTCGCCAGCACGGGCGGCGAGTGGCGCACATGGCGTGGCGGTCGCCTCGAGCGCCGCATTCAGCTCGACGGCGGCCTCTGGGGCGGGTTTTCCGGCGGCCCGGTCGTCGGCGCGCAGGGCGGCGCGATCGGTATCGGCACGTCGGCGCTGTCGCGCGGGCGTGCCGTCGTCATCCCCGGTTCGGCTCTGCGGCGCGTCAGCGAACAACTGCTTGCGCGCGGCCGCGTGTCGCACGCGTATATCGGCGCGGCGGTTCAGTCGGTCGAGCTGCCGGGATCGCTGCGCGCGCAGCTCCACATCGAGGCAACGCACGGCCTCATCGTCCTTTCCACGGTTCCGCAGGGACCGGCGGAAGCTGCGGGCATCACCCTCGGCGACACGCTGCTCACGCTGGACGAGAAGCCGCTGCAGGACGTCGACGATCTGAAAGCGGCGCTCAACGCCGAGCGCATCGGCCAGGCCGCGAAAGTCACGTTCCTGCGGGGCGGACAGCTCGCGAGCGCCGACGTCGTCGTCGGCGAGCGGCCGAGCGGGCGCTGAGCGCGGGTCGCGTGCACATGCTGCGCGTCGGGATCGTCGTCGAGTCGCCCCGCCTGCGGAGCGAGCTGCGCGATCTGCTGCACGAAACCGGCCGCTTCGAAGTCGTCGTCGCCACCGTGCCGGATTCGCGCAACGAGCTCGGAAGCGCGCGCGACGGGATGGCGCTCGAAGGCGCGGATGTGATCGTCACGGACGCCGAGGCCATGACGGCCGCGGCATCGAAAGGCGCTGGCTCCGAGGCCGCGGCGCTCGTCGTGCTGACCGATGAGGCGGAGTCGATCGGCAGCCTGCGGCCATTGCGCACGGGGATCGCGCTGTTGCCGGCCACGGCCACGGCCGACCAGATCGTTGCCGCCATCGAGGCGGCGGGCGCCGGGCTACTCGTCTTACACGCCGATCACGCCGGCTCGTTGAGCGCGGCGCCCGTGCAGGACGACCCCCTGACGCCGCGCGAGCACGAGGTGCTGCAGATGCTGGCCGCTGGCCTCGGCAACAAGGAGATCGCGGGGCGGCTGCATATCTCCGACCACACCGCCAAATTCCACGTCTCGCAAATCCTGGCCAAGCTCAACGCGGCCTCCCGGGCCGAGGCCGTCTCGATTGCCATGCGGCGCGGCCTCGTGCCGCTCTGAGCAAGGGGCGAGCGCCGCCGTGATGCAGTCAGCGCCCGCCGCCGCGCATCACGAAAAGCGCACCACGTACCCGCCCGATTTGCCCTCACGCTCGAGGGTGAGCAGGCGCCGCGCGGCCGCCTCTTCCAGCAACTCGTTGAACGAGCGGAAGCCGTAGTAGCGCTCGTTGAAACCGGGCCGCCGGCGCTTCAGCGTCTGCTTCACCATCGAGCTCCACGCTTTCTCCTCGTCGCCGCGCTCGGCGATGAGCGCTTCGAGCGTCTCCAGCACCAGATCGAAGGCCTCCTGCTTCTTGTCGTGCTCCTTGCCGTCCGCCGGCGCTTCTGCCTGCGCCGGCGGATGAGCCGGGGGCTCTTCCTCGACGGGCGCGGCCTTCGCTTTCGGGGCCGCTTTGGCTGGCGCTTTCTTGGCGCGCCGCGCCGGCCGCTTCAGCTCGCGCACCAGGTCGTCGTAGTAGATGAACTCGCTGCACCGCTGCACGAGCATGTCCGACGTGGAGTTCTTGACGCCCACGCCGATGACGCTCTTGTTGTTCTCGAGGAGCTTCGTGACGAGCGGCGAGAAATCCGAGTCGCCGCTCACGATGACGAACGTGTCCACGTGCGGCTTCGTGTAGCAGAGGTCGAGCGCGTCCACGACCATGCGGATGTCGGCCGAGTTCTTGCCGGACTGGCTCACGTGCGGGATGTCGATGAGCTCGAACCCGGCCTGATGCATCGCCACCTTGAATTCCTTGTAGCGCGTCCAGTCGCAGTACGCCTTGCGCACCACGATGCTGCCTTTCAGCAGCACGCGCTGGATGACGAGATCGATGTCGAGCTGCGGGAAGTGCGCGTCGCGCACGCCGAGCGCGATGTTCTCGAAGTCGCAGAACAGCGCGATGATGCGGTTGTCGGTCTGGGGGCTCATCGGGCGAGTGTAGCACCCAGGGGACAGGCGCCCGCCCGATGCCTCACTGCGTGCTTTCGGGCAGGGGCTCACCCCGGCCGAGCGCGAATGCCGTGTCGTGCACATGGTCCAGCACGCGCCGCGCCTGGTCCGGCGTGCAGATGCCGGCATGCATGAACACCCGCAAGGCCCCGCCGACGTGCTCGGCCAGCGCGGCGACGATGACCAAGTCCTGGTAGCGGGCGGCGAGCCGCGGCAGCACGGCGTTCAGATCGTCCACGCAGGACAACACGTCTTCGGCGAACTTCTCTTCAACGGACAGCATAGAACCGGTCTCCCTGGTCAACATCAGGCGCACCTTAGAAGCGAGGGGCCGGCGCGCTCCACATGCATTCTTGTTGTAAACGTTCAGAAATGGTCTTGCAGGCTATATACCGTGGACCTGAAGCCTCAAGGAGTCGAATGATGGCGGCACAATGCGAGCGGATCAAGTGTCGGCGGCGTTCGGCCGTGTGCTGCGGGAGCAGCGTATGTCGGCGGGTGTTTCCCAGGAGACATTGGCCCTGAGCGCCGACGTCGACCGCACGTTCGTGAGTCAGATCGAGCGCGGCATCCGCCAGCCGACGCTCACGACCCTCTGCAAGCTGGCGCGGGCGCTGGATATCCAGCCTTCGACGCTGGTTGCGCGCATGGAGCGGCTGCTGCGCTAGCGGGCTGGCCGTATTTCGGAGCACCCGCTCGATTATCCGTAAGTCGCCCGAAGAAACGTGACGTAGGTCACGCGCCTGCCCTCAAACGGTGCGCTGCGCTGCCGTAAAGGTCTGCGCGCCGGTACTTGGGCTTCCGAAGGGGGCGCACACGTGCGCACCCGAATCCTCACACTTACCGCACTCGGCGCGCTGCTGACGGTGGGCGCCTTCTTCGCGACGGATGCCGTGCTCACGCGCAGCTTCGAAGCGATCGACGCCGAGGCCATCCAGCATCACGACGCGATCGGACAGCGGGGCGAAGCGGGCGTGCTGCACGGCACCGAGCGGACGGACGAGCGCCCCGCGCTCGCGCATCCACGCCGGAACCACGCCATCGAGGCCGCCCGGCGAACCATCAAACGGCTGATCGTGGTGCTGCTCGCGGGGTTCGCGACAGTGACCTTCCTCCTGATGGCCCTGCTCAATCGGAGCTGGCGCGTGCGCGAGAGCGCGCAACGCCAGCGCCTCGAGCAGCAGCGCAAGATTTCCCGCCTCGCCCGCCGCGACGCGCTGACGGGCTTGCCGAACCGCTTCCACTTGCAGCGGCTGCTGCCGCGTCTCATCGCGCGCGCGGCCCGGGATCACTCGCGGCTCGCGCTGTTGTACATCGACCTCGATCACTTCAAGAACGTGAACGACTCGCTCGGACACGGCATCGGCGATCGCCTGATCGATTCGATCGCCCGCCGGCTGCGCAGCTCCGTGGCCGCCAGCGATCTGGTGGTGCGCATGGGAGGCGACGAGTTCGTCGTCGTGGCGAGTGGGCTGCCGAGCCTGCAGGTGGTCGATTCGATCGCGCGGCGCATTCGCACCGAGCTCAGCGCCCCGGTGGACCTCGACGGCGTGTCGCTGAGCGTCTCGCCGAGTATCGGCATCAGCGTGTTCCCGGACGACAGCGCGACGGCCGAGCAGTTGCTAAAGCACTCGGACATTGCGCTCTATCAGGCCAAGGAGCGTGGCCGCAGCAATCACCTGTTCTTCACGGCCGAGATGAACGCGCGACTCGCCGAGCGGCTCGGCATGGAGCGCGCGTTGCGCCGCGCGCTCGACGCCGGCGAGCTGTTCGTCGAGTACCAGCCGTCCTTCGATCTGCGCACCCTGCAGCCGGTGAGCTTCGAAGCGCTGGTGCGCTGGCGCATGCCGGACGGCATGCTCGTGCCGCCTTCGCGCTTCATCCCGCTTGCCGAGCACAGCGGGGTCATCGTGGAGATTGGCGAGTGGGTCTTGCGGCGAGTGTGCGAGCAGCTCGCCGAGTGGCGACGCGCGCACCTGCCGTTGCTGCCCGTGTCGGTGAACCTGTCGGTGCGTCAGTTCGAGCAGCCGGGCCTCGCCGACACGGTCGCGGAGATCGTGCGCGGGGCCGGAATCGAGAGCCGGCTGGTGCATTTCGAGATCACGGAGAGCAGCGCGATGCAGACCTCCGAGCAGAATCTCGGCGCCCTGCACGCGCTACGCCATCTCGGCTGCCGCATTCTCATCGACGACTTCGGTACCGGCTATTCGAGCCTGAGCTATCTGAAGCACCTGCCCGTCGACACGCTGAAGATCGATCGCGCGTTCGTGCGGGACATGGCGGCGGATGCCAACGACGCCGCCATCGTCAGCGCGATCGTCGGCATCGCCAAGAGTCTCGGGCTGCATCTCGTCGCCGAAGGCATCGAGTCCGCCGAGCAGCTCGAATGTCTACGGACGCTCGGCTGCGGGGCCGGGCAGGGCTTCTTTTTCAGTCCGCCGATTCCGGCGGACCAGTGTGCGCGCCTGCTCGAGCAGTTGCGTGCGCAACGCGCGAGCGAATTCACCCGACAAGTGCGCGTGCTGGACGCGGCGGAGCCCGAAGCCGTGCCCTAGGCCCTGCCTGTTACACTGAGCGCGGGTTGCGCGGACGGGCGGGATCGAGGCATGGCGAAAGCGAAAAAGACGAGAACGAGCAGTGCGGTGACGCGCGAGGCCGCGGAAGAAGCCGTGCGCACGCTGCTGAAGTGGGCCGGCGACGACCCGACGCGCGAAGGCCTCCTCGAAACCCCGAAGCGCGTCGTGAACGCCTATCGCGACTGGTTTTCGGGCTACGCGATCGATCCCGCCGAGTACCTGCGGCGCACGTTCGAGGAAGTGGGCGGGTACGACGAGATGATCGTTCTGCGCGACATCACCTTCGAATCTCACTGCGAGCATCACATGGCGCCGATCATCGGGCGCGTGCACGTCGGCTATCTGCCGACCAACAAGGTGGTGGGGATCAGCAAGCTCGCGCGCGTCGTCGATGGCTACGCCCGGCGCTTTCAGGTGCAGGAAAAGCTGACTGCGCAGGTGGCGGGTTGCATCCACGACGTGCTGAAGCCGCGCGGCGTCGGGGTCGTGATCGACGCAGTGCACCAGTGCATGACCACGCGCGGCGTGCACAAGCGCGCCGTCTCGATGATCACGAGCCGCATGATGGGCACGTTCCGCGAGGATGCGCGCACGCGCGCGGAGTTCCTGCAGTTCATCGACATTCGCGGCGCGCGCGAGGTGTAGCCGCTCGGCACGAACATTGCGGGACGCGACGTCTATGAAGCTCGCATCTCTGTTGGCCTCGACCTGCGCCGCAATCCTCGTGTGCGCCGTGCCCGCGTGGAGCGCCGACCGCGATGCGCCGGCCACGACGCCCGAGGGCCTGAAGCTCGTCAAGCGCCCCGGCCTCGACACCGTGTATCTGCGGGAGGGCGTGAGCTTCGCCAAGTACAAGCGTGTGATGCTCGATCCCGTGGAGGTCTCGTTCGACAAGAACTGGGACCCGCGGCGTGGCAGCGCCGCCTCGCTCGAGTCGGTGGATCCGGCCGCGATCCAGCGCGACCTCGCGAAGCTCGCCCGGGACGTGTTCCGGCGTGAGCTCGAGAAGAAGGGCGGGTATCCACTCGTCGACACGCCGGCGGACGACGTGCTGCGCGTGCGTGCGCGGATCGTCGATCTCTATATCAATGCGCCGGATACGCGCACTGCTTCGCCGACTCGCGTGTATGTGATCAACGCGGGCGAGATGACGCTGATGGCGGAGTTGTACGACTCGGTGACCAACACGCTGTTGGCGCGAGTCAGCGATCGTCAGAGGGGCTTGGAGCGCGGTCTCAACGAGCTGCAAATCGCCAACCGTGTGACCAACACGGCCGAGGCCGATCGAATCCTGACCGGCTGGGCGCGGCGGCTGCGCGATGCCCTCGACAAGGCCCGCGCAACCGACCAAGGCGCGCCGTCGGACCGCTCCGACTAAAGACTCAGGGACGCCCCGACTGAAGACTCACGCGGCGTCGCCGCTGCGCGCGGCCCGCTTGCGATCCGTCTCCTTGAGGAAGCGCTTGCGCACCCGGATGGATTCGGGAGTGATCTCGACGAGCTCGTCGTCCGCGATGAACTCGACGGCGTACTCGAGCGTCAGCGGAATCGGCGGCGTCAGCAGAATGGCGTCGTCCTTGCCGGCCGCGCGGATGTTGGTGAGCTTCTTCGTCTTGATCGGGTTCACGACGAGGTCGTTCTCGCGACTGTGGATCCCGATGATCATGCCCTCGTAGAGCTTCTCGCCGGGGCTCACGAACAGGCGCCCGCGCTCCTGCAGGTTCCAGAGCGCATAGGCGACCGCCTCGCCTTGCTCGTTGCTGACGAGCACGCCGTTGCGCCGCTCGGGGATCTCGCCCTTCACCGGCGCGAACTCGTCGAACACGTGGCTGATGAGCCCGGTGCCGCGCGTCAGCGTCATGAACTCGCCGTGGAAGCCGATGAGCCCGCGGGCCGGCACGCGGTATTCGAGGCGCGTGCGCCCGCGGCCGTCCACCGCCATGTCCGTGAGCTCGGCGCGCCGCGCCCCCAGGGCTTCCATGACCGCGCCCTGGTGCGCCTCTTCGATATCGACGGTCAAGGCCTCGTACGGCTCGAGGGTCACGCCGTCGACCACCTTCGTCAGCACCTGCGGGCGCGAAACCGCGAGCTCGTAGCCTTCGCGGCGCATGGTCTCGAGGAGGATCGTGAGGTGCAGCTCGCCGCGCCCCTGGACGCGGAACACGTCGGGCTCGTCCGTGTCCTCGACGCGCAGAGCGACGTTGCTCTGCAGCTCCCGCTGCAGGCGCTCGCGGAGCTGACGGCTGGTGACGAACTTGCCTTCGCGCCCGGCGAGCGGGGAGGTGTTCACCTGGAAGTTCATCGCAATCGTCGGCTCGTCGACCCGAATCGGCGGCAAGCCTTCCGGCGCCTCCGGGTCGCACACGGTGAGACCAATGTTGACGTTCTCGATGCCGGTCACGGCGACGATGTCGCCGGCGAACGCCTCTTCGACCGGCGCACGCTCGAGGCCGGTGAAGGTCAGGACCTGCCCGATCCGCGCGGTGCCGCGGTCCTCGTCGCCGTAGCGAAGCGCAACATTCTGGCCGGGACGAATGGAGCCGCGGCGGATGCGACCAATGCCGATGCGGCCCACGTAGGAGTTGTAGTCGAGCGTGGAGATCTGGAACTGCAGCGGCGCCTCCGCGTCCGCCGGCGGCGGCGGCACGTGCGCGAGGATCGCTTCGAACAGCGCGTCCATGTTCGGCTGGCGCTCGGTGTAGTCCGTGCTCGCCCAGCCCTGCAGCGCCGAGGCGTAGATCACCGGGAAGTCGAGCTGCTCGTCGGTGGCGCCGAGCTTGTCGAAGAGCTCGAACGTGTGGTCGACGACCCAGCCGGGGCGGGCGCCCGGGCGGTCGATCTTGTTCACGACGACGATGGCCTTGTGCCCCAGCGCGAGCGCCTTGCGCGTGACGAAGCGCGTCTGCGGCATCGGGCCCTCGACCGCGTCCACCAGCAGCAGCACGCCGTCCACCATCGAGAGCACGCGCTCGACCTCCCCGCCGAAGTCCGCATGCCCCGGCGTGTCCACGATGTTGATCCGGATGCCGCCGTATTCGATGGCGCAGTTCTTGGCCAGGATCGTGATGCCGCGCTCACGCTCGATGTCGTTGGAGTCCATCACGCGCTCCACGACCTTCTCGTGAGCGGCGAAGGTGCCGGACTGTCGCAGGAGGCAGTCGACGAGCGTCGTCTTGCCATGGTCGACGTGCGCAATGATCGCGATGTTGCGAATGGGGCGTTGCATGGGAACCGGGTTGGGGTGGGCTCGGCGCAGCAGCCGGGCTAAAAAGGGTGCGCAGGGTACCAGATTCGCCTTGCGGCCGCCGTGGGCGGCCCAGAGCCGCCGCGTCCCGTCACCCAAGGCGCTGCGAGCCTGCTGGACCCCCGCGCGAACCGCGGCGACGGCGAGCCGCCGTCGGAGGTGTGCGAGCCGCCGTCCTCCCGGGTGCTGGCTGGAGCTCGCGCGAGCCGCGGCGACGGCGAGACGCCGGGCGCGTGCGAGCCGTCGTCCTCTCGGCAACTCGCTGGAGCTCGCAGGAGCCGCGGGCGAGACGTCGGCGACGTGTGCGAGCCGTCGTCCTCTCGGGCGCTGGCTGAAGCTCGCGCGAACCGCTGTAAGCGCGAGACGCCGTCGGACGTGCGCGAGCTGCCGTCCTCTCCGGCGCCGCCTGGAGCTGTGCGAACGCCGCAGTTGCGACGGCCGGTCTCATGGGCGACACGGTGTCTTCAGCGCCC
>DASZSS010000381.1:0-17446 GCA_035548535.1 Steroidobacteraceae bacterium | reverse complement strand
GGCACGGACACGGGCGGCTCGGTGCGCATTCCCGCGGCACTGTGCGGGCTCGTGGGATTCAAGCCCACCGCCTCACGAGTTTCCACGCGCGGCGTGCTGCCGCTCTCACCGACGCTCGACTCGGTCGGCCCCATCGCGCGCACCGTGAGCTGCTGTGCGGCAGTCGATGCGGTGCTGGCGGGCGAATCCATCGGCGCGGTGGAGCCCCTCGCGCCCGAGTCGCTTCGTCTCGGTCTCGTGGAGACGCTCGTCTGGGACGATGCCGATGCGCACGTACGGCGCTCCTGCGAAGGCGCGGTCGACGCGCTGGCGCGCGCCGGCGTGACGATCATTCCGTGCAAGCTGCCCGCGCTCCGCGAAATTCTCGCGGTCAATGCAGCGGGAGGATTCTCGGCGCTCGAATCCTGGCTGTGGCACAAGGATCTCCTGCGACGTTGTGCGGACGAGTATGACCCACGAGTCCGCGTCCGCATCGAACGCGGGGCGGCGATGAGCGACGCGGATCGTGAACAGCTCGTGCGCGCACGCGAGCAACTACGGGCGGCCGTCGCGAGCGAGCTTCCCGCGGTGGATGCGTGGCTCATGCCCACCGTGCCGAAGGTGGCGCCGCGCATCGCGGAGCTGGAGACCGACGCCGCCTACTTCGAGATGAATCGCCTCATGTTGCGCAATCCGTCGCTCGTGAACTTCCTGGACGGCTGCGCGGTGTCGCTGCCGTGTCACGAGGTGGGCACGGCGCCGGTCGGCCTGTCGGTCGTGGGTGCGCAGGGCCAGGACCGCAGGCTTCTTGCCGTCGCGCTCGCGATCGAGCCCGTCGTCGGCTCTCGAGCGACATAGCGGCGGCCCGTGTAAGACGCGTGTAAGAAAGGGGGGACGGGTGTCATTCAAGAAAGATCATACGGAGTTCGCGGCCGTGGACATGGTGAGCGGCTGGGAGCTCGCGCCCGGCTACGCACCCGAATCGGGCGTGCGGCAGAAGATTCTTTCAGGCGTTCTCGATGAGCGCGCGAGCCGCGGCTTTCGCACGCGGTTGCTGCGATTTCCGTCGGGCTTCCACACGGCCGCGCCGTTCGTGCACGAGTACTGGGAAGAAGTGTTCCTCGTGCAGGGCGACCTGTGGGTCGGGAACGATGCCGCGGGACGCGGCGGGGAACGGTTCGATCCGTTCACGTACGCGTGCCGCCCGCCGGGAACACCGCACGGCCCGTTCAAATCGGTCGGCGGATGTCTGCTTCTCGAGCTGCATTACTACGCGCCGACGCTCGGGTGATCCGGGGGCGATCATGGTCAAGAACGGCACGAAGCACATCGAATCGCTGCGCGACGGGCGTTCGATCTACATCGACGGCGCGCGCGTCGCCGATCACACGACGCATCCGGCGTTTCGCAATGCCGTGCGCTCTGCAGCGGCGCTTTATGACTTGCACGCGCGCCCGGAGAACGTCGACTGGATGACATTCGAGTCGCCAGTAACGGGTGATCGCGTGAGCCGCATGTGGGAGCTGCCGACTTCGGCAGCCCAGCTCGCCGATCGTCGTCGGGTGCTGGAGGCGTACGCGCGCCAGAGTTGCGGAATGCTGGGTCGCTCGCCGGACCACGTGGCCTCGGCACTGTGCGGAATGTTCATGGGCATCGACCTGTTCGAGCGGTACGACAGCGCGCGCGCTGGTGCTCTGCGCGACTACTACGCCTACGCGCGCGATCGCGATCTCTATCTCACCTATGTGATCGTGAGCCCGCAGGCGGACCGCTCGAAGGGCGCAGGCGAGCAGGCGGACGAGTATCTCGCTTGTGGCGTATGCGACAGCGATGCCGCAGGCATTACGCTCAAGGGAGCGAAGATGCTGGGCACCGCCGTCCCGCTCGCAAACGAGGTCATGGTCGCGTGCATTCAGCCCCTGAAGCCCGGCGAGGAGCGCTACAGCGTAACGGCGATGGTGCCGCTCAATGCGCGCGGCGTGCGGCTGTTTTCGCGCAAGTCGTACGAAGCCGCGGCGGGGCACGTGTTCGACCATCCGCTGGCCTCGCGCTTCGACGAAAACGACTGCGTCATCTATTTCGATGAGGTGAAGGTGCCGTGGGAGCGCGTGTTCGTGCACAACGACGTGCGCATGGCGCAGGAGCAATGGCACGCCATTCCGACGCACGTCTACCAGAACTATCAATGCCAGATCAGGCTGCTGGTGAAGCTGCGCTTTCTGCTCGGGCTCGCGCGCAAGATCGCCGAGACGAACGGGATTCTGGGCTTTCCGCCGGTGCGTGAAACGCTCGGCCAGCTCGCGGCGGAAGTGACGATGGTCGAAGGGCTGATCGAAGGCATGGAGGCGGCCGGCAGCTACTACGATCGCTACTGGATTCCGAATCGGCGCATGCTGTATTCCGCGCAGGTGCTCACGCAGCAGCTCTATCCCAATTTCGTCAGGACGATCCGCGAGCTCGCCGGTGGCGGGCTCATCATGGTGCCGTCGTCGGTGGCGGACCTGCAGAGCGCGGAGACGAGCGGCTATGTGCGCAAATTCCAATCCTCGCCGGCCACGGACGCGGCGGGCCGCGTGAAGCTGATGAAGCTCGCCTGGGATGCGCTCGGGTCCGAGTTCGCTTCGCGACACCTGCAGTACGAGATGTTCTACGCGGGCGCGACGATGGTGACGCGTGGCCACGCCTTCAGAACGTGCGATTGGAACGCGGTCACCGGTGCAGTGGACGAGTACCTGAAGACGTACAGCGAGTCCTCCGGCGCGGAGCTGTAGGAATGAGCGCGGGAGCTCGCAGCGCAACGGCGCCACGCGGCGCGCTCGACGCGAGCCGGGTGATCGAGACCCGCAGGCTCCGCGACGCGTTCGCGCAATTCATGACGGGTGTGGTGGTGCTCACGACCGCCAAAGCGGAGGGCGGATGGGCCGCCGTCACCGTGAACTCGTTCACCTCGGTTTCGCTCGACCCGCCGCTGCTGCTCTGGTGTCTCGGCCGTCGCGCGAATTGCCGCCGATACTTCGAGCGGGCCGCACGCTTCAGCGCCAGCATCCTCAGTCTCCGGCAACAGAAGATCTCGAACAATTTCGCGCGTCCCTCGGCGAGCACGTGGGACGACGTGCCCGTCGTCCGCACACCTGAAGGCGATCTGCTCATCCGCGGGGCCGCCGCCACCTTTCAATGCACGACGCATGCCCGCCACCGCGGTGGCGATCACGTCATTCTCATCGGCCGGGTCGAGAAGTTCGCGGTCGGCCAGCGGACATCGCCGCTCGGGTTTTTCCAGGGCGCCTACGGATCGTTCACACGCGATCAAGGCGACGCGTTCCGAATGGACGCGGTGCCGCTCACCTCCGAGGACCTGACGCTCGGCTGGGGATGATCGGCATCGCGTGCACGATCGCGCAGCGCACCCTTCAAACGGAATTCGATTGGGGACTGACCTGCCTCTTCGCCCGCATCTGCTTCGATGCTCCGCGCGATACGCGCGCTCAATGCCGGTCGTCGCCCGTCGCCTCGGTCCTGGCGCGTGCGGTACGAATGCGATCGAGCCGCCTCATGACCGGAGTTGCGGTGATGCCGTGCAGGATGATCGAGGCGAAGACGGCAGCACCCGCAACCGCGACGAGCCGCGGCTGCTCGGGAAACGACATCTTCTGCAACGCGTAGAGCAGGTAGTACAGCGTGCCGATGCCACGAATGCCGAAGAAGGCAGTCGCGGCGCGAGAAAGGAACGGATGCGGCGTGCCCAGCAGCGACACGAACGCAGTCAGCGGGCGCACGACCAGCAGCAGTAGCGCCACGAGCAGCGCGTCCGACCACGTCAGCTGCGCCAGCAGACCGTTGGCCACGGCGCCGGCAAACACGACGACGATGCACATCGCGATCAGATGCTCCACCTGATTCGCGAACTCCACCATGTGCCGGTGCGCTTTGTCTTCCCACTTCGATTCTCGCAGGCGAATGGCGGTGAGAAACACGGCGACGAATCCATAGCCGCCGAGCGCTTCGGTGACACCGTACGCGAACAATCCCGCGCCGATCGCGGCGAGGCCGTCGGCGGTATCCGAATCGCGAATGCCGGGCACCTTGAACTGAAACCAGCCGAACGTGCGGCCGAGGACCCAGCCGATCACCACGGCGATCGCCACCTTGAAGATCGCGTGGTCGAGGATCCACATCGCATCGATGCGCGCGCCCTGGTTGACCGCGAGCGCAAGGAGCACGAAGGGCGCGGCGAGTCCGTCGTTGAGGCCGGCTTCGGAGGTCAAGGCCTGTCGGACCTCGCCTTCCTCGCCGGTTCCGGGCGGCCCGACGCGCAGATCGGATGCGAGCACGGGATCCGTCGGCGAGAGAACCGCAGCGATCAGGAGCGCGGTCGCAACGCTGAAGTGGCCGATCGCCACGGCGAGCAGCGCAAGTATCGCAAAGCCGAGCGGCATCGCGATGCCGAGCAGGCGCCAGGTGGAGGCCCAACGATGCAGGCCGATCGGACGATCGAGACTCAGACCGGCGCCGAGCACGGCGATGATCAGTACGGCCTCCGTCAAGCGCTCCATGAGCAGCAGCCGGTCGATGCTTGCGCCGGTCAACGGGCCAGGCTCTGCCAGAGCCAGAAAGCCCAGGGCGAGGCATACGATTGGCAGCGAGAGAGGCAGGCGACTCAGATACAGCGGGAGCCAGGCGACCAGCAGTGCAAGCAGCCCGAATCCGATCAGCAGGACGTTGTGCGCGTCGAGGTGCAAGCGCGCGGTCAACGGCACGTCGTCATTGCGCGCCCTCCACCATATGCAGCGAACGGAGCAGGGTGTGTGCCTGGCAACCGCCAGTGCGCACGCTACGCGCGCACCAGCTCGATGAGCCGAGCGATCCCGTAGAGTCCAAGCCCGAAGACGGTGTGCGTCAGCACGCTGCGCAGCCGCGCACGGTTCGGGTTAGGGGTGCGCGCCGCCGCGACACCCAGCCCGAATGCCGGTTGCAGAACCAGGAACGGGAAGACGACCGTTACGATTCCGACGATCAATGCGGGCGCGAGTGTGGGGCTGCGCGCCCAGTCCATTCCCCAGAGTCCGACCAGCACCGCGGCGAATGCGATCCCAATGAGGTAGTGAGCGATCCAGCCGACGGCGGACTCGCCTTTGACCGATGGGGCCTTGGCGATCGCGTCGTGCCGCACTCGGCCGCGAAGGAGGTGCGCGAGCCAACGCCCCACGAGGGCGTAGCGCATCGGCCGCGCGCCGAACAAGCGACTCTGGAGAGCGCCCCAGATGTCCATGACTACAGTTGCCCCGGCGCCGATCGCAACGACGTGCAGCAGCACCTCGGTGGGCCCGCTCATCGCAACCTCCTTCGTCAGCTTCGACTCGATCGATGCTACGAGTTGAAGTCGACTTGAGGTCAAGAGGCAGCGTGGTGGCGCTCGAATCGGCGCAACCACTTGCCGGCTGCGATGCCGGCGCTAAGAGATGGCAGGCGCGTCGGCACGACGCTGGCGCTACGAGAGGCGCGTGCGCGCGACCCTACTTTGCCGGCGCGGCGAGGCTCACGATGACCCGTGCCGCGACGGCCATATCGCTGTAGCAAGGCGGGCGCAACCGCCGAGGCGGCCGCGCCCGTTCCGCTCAGCCCGTCGTCACATCAAAGCTAGTCTCTTTATCAATACTGGTTCCCTTCAGACGAGTTCTTCTTCATGTGCTGCTTCATCTGCTGCTTGCACGTCTTCTTGGCCTGCGCCTCGGTCGTGCTCGAATTGTTCGCCTGCTCGCGCGCGATGCAGTCTTTCATCATCTGCTGATCGTGCGCGCCCTTGCTGCCCGCCGTCGCTTCGCGCTGATGCGGCGAAGACGCGTCTGCCGGCTCGGCGCCGCTTGCCGGCGGCGTCTCGTCCGTGCTGCTCGAGCTCGGCGGAGTCGTGTTCTGATCTGGCGGAGTTTGCGCCCAAGCCGCGGTGGCCGAGGCGAGGCCGAGCGCTAACGCGAGCGCCGTAGGTAGATATCGATTCATTGCCATCTCCGTTGGGTTCAGACCCCGCCACTTTCTACTCATTGCGGCGCCGTTCCAGCGGTGCGCCTCGCAAGCGGCTGTGGGACCGCTCCTACATTCGAACAACTGCGCTCATGCGCCGTCCTAGATCGTTTTTGAATCCAAGGGATCGGTCAGCGGCTGGACCCTTTGATCGCTTCTCGCACGCGAGCGAGGTCTCTAGTATCCACGCGCTCGTAACGATTACTCGGTTCAGCACAGGGAGGACGCAGGGCCATGTCTCAGCCAGCAGTGGGAGCGGAGAAGCACAGCGCGGAGAGCGCGCTCGAACCGGGCGACGCGCAGCCCCTCACGATAGACCGCCGAACGCTCATCAAGGGCAGTGTCATCGCCGGCGCCGCCGCGGTGATCACGTCGAAGAAGACCACAGCATTCGCGCAGAGCTTCACCGGAGGCGCTCCGCCGGTGACACCGCCGGCCATGTGCGCGACCCAGCCCGCGAACAGCCCAGCGACGACACCATTCGTGGACGATCTGCCGATACCGCGCGCGGCATCGCCGACCTTGCTGTTCCCCGCGCCGACGCGGACCGCGAACATCGCGGCAGGCGAGGCGGCGCGCGACGCGCATCAGGGGTGGGACAGGTTCCGGCCGCGCGTCTTCTATCACAGCGTCGCGGCGCCCTCGCTGCACCGGTTCCACCGCGATTTCTCGCCGACGTACCTCTGGACCTTCAACGGTCACTATCCGGGCGAGACGTTTCTCGGACAGTACGGCTTGCCCTCGCTGGTCCGGTTCCGGAACAACTTGCCGATCGATCATCCGGTGGCCGCCATCCCCGAGATCACCATTCACCTGCACAATGGCCACACGCCATCCGAGAGCGATGGGTTCGCGGGTGACTTCTTCGGGTCGGGCCTGTGGAAGGACAACCACTATCCGAACGTGTATGCCGGCGTCGACGACTTCGGTGGCATCGGCGATCCGCGCGAAGCGATGCGCTCGTTCTGGTATCACGATCATCGCGCCGAGTTCACGGCGCCGAACAACTACATGGGCCTGAACGGCCAGTTCATCCTGTACGACGCCAAGGACCCGGGACACGAGCACCCGACGCCGGGATCGCTGCGGCTGCCGGGCTACTACGGCGTGACGGATATCCCGCTGCACCTGCATGCGATGCTGTTCTGCCCGACCGCGAACGGCCGCACCGAGGCGTTCCTCACTGGCGCAGTGGGTCCCGTGGACAAGTGGATCATCAACGGGAAGATCCAGCCGAAGCTCACCGTTCGTCGGCGCAAGTACCGCTTCCGCATCGTCAACACCGGCGTCGCGAAGGAGTGGAACTTGAGCCTCATCGGCTCCGACGGGCAGCAGAAGCCCATGACGGTGATCGCCGTCGACGCGAACTTCGTGCAGAACCCGTTCGTCATCGACAACCGGCCGCTGCTCATTCCGGTGGCCTCGCGCTTCGACGTGATCATCGACTTCTCGCAGTTCGCCGCCGGGACGTCCGTGTACTTGCGCGAGGCGCAAGCGCAGTTCGTCGGGGTCTCGACCCCGGATCCCGCGCCGGGTCTGCCCATCGAGAACGTCGCGATGCGCTTCGATGTCATCTCGCGCGAGCCCGGCTTCCCGGCGGACACGCCGCCGATTCCGAACACGCTCATCGCGATGCCCGATCCGATCGTGCCGGACAACAGCTTCACGTGGCGGTTCACGCGCGACGGCGATCCGGTGCGGTTCCGCATCAACGGTCAGGTGTTCGATCACAATCGCGTCGATCACGTCGTGCTGAAGGGCAGCTCGGAAGAATGGACGCTCGCGAACGATGTCATCGCCGGCAACTGGACGCATCCGGTGCACATCCACTTCGAGGAAGGGCGGATCATGTCGCGGACTCATACGACGCGCGACGCCGCCGGCAACATCGTGAGCGTCGACAACGTTCCGCTGCTGCCCGAGGAGCTGGGCCGGCGCGACGTCTACCGCCTGCCCGGTCAGGACCGGCTCGTCATCCGCCTGCGCTTCCGTGACTTCGTCGGGCGGTATCTCATCCATTGTCACAACATGAATCACGAGGACGATTTCATGATGGTCCGGTGGGACGTCGTGGATTCCGTGGCGGAGCTCACGCGCCGCCGCCGCGAGATCGATGAGCGTCGCATGCTGGCAGGGCTCCCGCCGCAGTATGGCGAGGGCGCAAAGACAGGGAGGTTGGTCTAATGAAACGCCGCGAACTGTTTACGGCTCTCGGGCAACCCGCGGGTGCCTGCTGCAAGCCGGGGGCGAGCCGCATGGCGGCTCTGATTCCGAACGCCGTGTTTCGCACGCACGACAACCGGCGAGTGCGGTTCTACGATGACCTGATCAAGGGCCGACAGGTCATGGTACTGATGATGTACGCGAGCTGCGAGACGTTCTGTCCGCTCGCCACGCAGCGCATGGTCGAGTTGCATCATCAGGTGCTCGCGCCTCGCATGGGCAAGGACCTCTTCCTCGTGAACGTCTCCTTGAAGCCCGAGCAGGACGATCCGGCGGCGCTCAAAGCCTATGCCGAGATGCATCATGCGCTCCTGCCGGGGTGGACGTTCGTGACCGGCGATCGGTACGACGTGGATACGCTGCGGTACCGCTTCTTCTCGCACGACCACATCGGCATCGACCAGGATGTCGAGCAGCACGCCGGCTTGCTGAAGATCGTGAACGACCCCATCGGGCGCTGGGTTCATGCCGACCTCTTCGCATCGACGCGCACGGTGCTCGAGCACATCCAGTGGTCCGACCCACCGAAGACGCTCACGGCAAGACTGCGGGAGAACCGCAAGCTGCAGGAAAAGATCGATCGCGATCACGCCCTGTACGGCTTCCGCAAGATCGCCTGAGCGGCGTGGCATGGAGGGAGCCATGAAGAGAGCAGCGTGGTGGCTGCGCGGCGTGACTGCGTCGATCTGTCTGGCGGCGGCGTGGAGTGTGGCCGCGGAGGTCGCGGCCGACTCGTGCGATCGCGAGTCGAGCTGGACCGCTTCGCAGACGACACGCCAGTTCGTGGTGCTCGCCGCGTCTCAGGACGTGTTCTACGACGGCAGCGGGCCCTCGTTCGTGATGCTGATGAAGTCGGACACCGCCGCGGACGAATCCGAAATGGGTGCGGTCGGCGTTTACGCGGACAAGAAGGGTCACGCAGTGTTCGGCGCCGTTCCGGCGGAGACGTACGACGCGTTCCTGCGCGAGCCGGGAAAACGCTCGCGAAACGTCATGCTGCGGTTGGAGATCAACGGTCCGCAGTACGAGCGCATCCTCGCCATCCTGCGGGAGTGGGACCGACGGGCTCGCGAAGGTCAGTTGCTCTATCGAGGCGATGTGTTCATGGACAACATCCTCCTCGTGAAGCAGGCGACCGAAGCGCTCAACCGCTGCCGGCGCGCCGTCGATCTCTACAAGCTCGACTGGGGCACGGAGGATCGCATCTCGGATGAGCACCCGCGCTCGCGAGTGCCGTTCCTCGTGTTCGCGGAAATGAAGCGGCGGAACACCTCACTGCACGTGCCCGACGGCAAGATGCCGGCGGATTTGCTCAGGCCAAGGAGCTAGCCAACATGTCAGAGTCAGCGACACCGATCAGCGCACAGGGTGAGACCGGCGAGATTTGCTCGCAGTCCGGGCCGTATCGGTCGAACCGGAACGCACGCGTCATCGTGTTCGTTGCGCAGGGAACCGTGTTTCCCGCGGACGCCGACGGCGCGGCGACCCTGTGGGTCCTCGTGACCGACGCGGATTGAGCATCAGCCGACGCGGGTGTGCACGTGCCTGTTCGCGTGCACGCCCATCGCTTCCACTCGGCCCCGTGCCGCGACTCCGACCGGCGGCGCGGGCGAACCTGTGTGGGCGCTCACGGTGAGCGCGAGGCCGCGCCGAATGCCTCGTCGCGATTCTGCGCAACGAATGCCCGCACCTTCTCGGCGTATTGCTGGATCTGCGCGTTGTGCCCGGTGACGAGCGCTCCAGCCATGCGGACGGGATCGCCGAAGAAGAACCGCTCGTACAGCACTTGCCGTGAACCGAATGCCGACAGTGCCGTGTCCCACGCAAGGCGAAACAGTGGGATGCGATCGAACGCCTCCGCCCGCGCGGCCTGGTAGTACTTGCGAATGTCCTCGGCGAGCGGCCCTTTCACATCCGCCTCCGTAGGCATGGCGACGAGCCCGCTCGCGCCGCTCTGCTGGATGATCTCGACCATGCGCGGATACAGCCGCGGGAAGAGATTGCGCGCGGCGTCGAGCGGGTCCCACGCCGGGCGCATCACGCCCCATTCGTCGAGCTGCGCGTCGACTTCGGCCGTGCGCAGGAACGCTTTCATGGTCTCGGTATTCACCCAGATCTCGGCCAGCTTTTCCTGGATGTGCTGGAAGATCTCGGCACCGATCGTCGAAGCGAGCAGCGACGCGAGCCCGAGCATGAACTCGCACTTCGCGATGTTCTTCACGACGACCTGATGCGTCATGTGCGCGACCGCGCCGGTGCGCGCATACGCCTCGTTGCAGCGCTTGACGTCCCGATAAAGGAACACACGCTCCCAGGGTACGAAGACGTCGTCGAATACGACGACGGCATCCAGCTCTTCGAAGCGGGAGCCAAGAGGATGGTCGAAGTGCGACCGCCCGTAGTCGACGCTCTCACGGCAGATGAATCTCAGACCCGGCGTGTTGTTCGGAATGGAGAAGCCGAATGCGTACGGCGCATCCTCGTCGATGCTCTTCAGCAGAGTCGAGGGAAACACCATGATCTCGTCCGAGATCGGCAGCGTCGCGAGCATGCGGCAGCCGCGGATCACGATGCCTGCGTCCGTTTCCTCCTTGACGCGCGCCGCGAGGAACGGGTCCGCCTGCTTCGCGCTGTTCACCGCGCGATTCGCTTGCGGCGGGATGAGCGTGTGCGTGAGACACAGGTCGTTCTCGCGCAGGTACTCGTAGTAGCGCACGGCGTTTTCACCGAAGCGCGGGTCGGCCTGGGCGAGGTACTTGGCGCCCGCGGCGTAGCCGGTGATCGCGCGGTTGATGTAGTCGGGAACGCGGCCCATCATGCCGAACGTGTGGTCCTCCCACACTTTCATCGCGCGGCTGATGCTCGCGAGCTCGTCGTGCGTCCGCGGCATCATGAAGGAGCGCGCGACCTTGTTGCCGGTGGTCGGCGAGTCGTAGAGGCAGATGTCCTGCTTCTGCCACTGCAAGTCGTAGAGGCCGGCGAGCGTGTGTACGCCGCCTTTCATCGCGGGATGCGTCGTCACGTCCTGCACGAGCTCGCCGCGATACCAGAGCGAGGGCGGTTGCTCGCGCAGTCGCTGCAGAAACTGGGCGCCTCTGCGCGCGCCACCGCCGCGGGATTCGTAGGCCATGTCGTTCTCTCCGGCCGGACCGTCGGAGACGTGAATATGCAGCGGGCCGGACAGCGGCGCTAGCGGCGCGAGCGCTGCAGGCCCGAGAGCCACGGCCGCAGCGGCGCGAGCCGGGCGACGGACGCCTCGCCGATGCCCATTCGCCGCCACGGCACGCAGCGACTTGCCTTCCGTCTCGAGCGGCATGCCGTTCAAGTACTAGCGGACGTCCTGCTGGGCCATTGAGAAGTGCGTCTTGTCGATCAGCCGCGGGAACATTGCCCTCGCCGTGGCTCACACGCGAGACGCCGCTGCGGGCCGCGCGGCCCGCAGCCTCAACCGGAACGCACTTCCAGGACGACCTTGCCGCGCGGGTGACCGTGTTCGACCTTCTCGTGGGCCGCGGCGACTTCCGCGAGCGGAAAGCGCGCGTCCACGTGCGGGCGAACCTTCTTTTCCGTAATCAGGTGGACGATCTCGCCGAGCTGAGCGGCGTCGGGATGGGCGAAGTAGCTCATCGCGCGGACCTCGTGAATCTGCGCCTGCCGCTCCGACGGCTTCGCCAGCGTGGACACCAGCGTGCCGCCATCCTTGAGCACGGACCAGGAGCGCTCCTGCGTGTCCCCGCCCACGAGGTCGAAGACGATATCCACTTCGTTGACGATGTCCTCGAACCGTTCGGTGCGGTAATCGATGGCTTCATCGGCGCCGAGCGAGCGCACGAAGTCCTTGTCCTTGCCGGCGCAGGTCGTGATGACGTATGCGTCCCGCGCCTTGGCGAACTGCACGGCGAAGTGTCCGACGCCGCCCGCGCCGCCGTGGATCAGCACACGTTGGGCCGCGGCCAGTCCGCCGTGATCGAACAGACCTTGCCAGGCCGTGATCGCCGCAAGGGGTACCGCCGCGGCGGCGCCATGATCGAGGACCTCCGGCTTGCGCATGCAGAGGTCGGCTCGCAAGGCCACGTACTCGGCATAGCTACCGCTGCCCCGATCCAGCATGGCCATCACTTCGTCCCCATCGAGCAGCGTGGCCACGGCGGCGCCCCGGGCGACGACGACGCCCGACAGGTCGCGGCCGAGCACGATCGGCAAGTTTTCCTGTTTGATCGGCGGGTACTTGCCCGAGCGGATCTTGTAATCGACGGGGTTCACACTCGCCGCGTGCACCTCGACGAGCACCTCGTCGTCACGCGGCCGCGGTCGTTCGATCTCGCGGATCCGCAGGGTTTCCGGTCCACCGAACGATTCGAGCTGGACTGCCTTCATCGTTGCCATGAGCGCCTCCGCGGAAGTCGGGGAGGGACCAGCAAGAAGGAGTCCGCTCGCGGGCGTCAGCGGTGGGCGTACTCGGTGAAGACGTAGTCCCGGTCCTTCACCAGCGTGTGACACGCGAAGCCGCACTTGGCATCGTTCGACTGCGGCGGCTGGCTCGCGGTGGTGCCCGGCTTGAACGTATCGGTCGCCGCGTCGTACTCGAACACGGCATAGCCCCATCCGCCGCTATCCGCGAAGCGCTTGCTGTCCTTCACCATGAAATCCACGTCGCTTTGACGGGTCGGCTGTTGCGGCTGGCCGGGCTGCGCATCGTTCGCTTTCACGTCCCAATGCACCTTCGCCATCTTGGCGCCATCCGGAAAGGGCTTGCCGTTGGCGGGGATGCCCGATTCGAACGCTTGGATCATGGCGGGGTTGCCCAGGATCGCCGCGAGGTGCGGGCCATTGTGACTCACGGAGATCGTCTGCCAGCTTTCGTACCCCTTGAACTCGGAGAAGGCGAGGCCGCCGGGCACTCTCAGGGCGTACTTGTCTTGGGCGGAGATCGCAGCGCCGGCCGCCACGAACGCTAGCGAGAGCCCGATGCTCATCGGCATAACGCCTTTCACTCTCCTCACGGGGGGCTCCTTCGTTCGTTGGTCGGACAGGGCGAGCGATTTTGGCCATCGCACCGAGCCGTAACCATTACACGAAGGTATCAATCGAATCGCATCGACTCGCAACGTGGGGATGCGACGGGCGCACACCTACAATCGCGCGAGTCTCAGGAGACGTGCACATGAAGCCGACGCTGACCTCCGCCTGGTTGCTCGAGGAAGCCCGCGCGATTGCATCCGAGCTGAGCAAACTGCAGGACGAAGCGGACGCGCGCGGCTGCTATCCAGACGTCATCCACCAGCGCCTGCTCGATGGCGGCTTCTACCGCATCGTGCAACCGAAGATGTTCGGGGGCCTCGGCACGGACGTGGAGACGTACATCAGAGTCATCATGGCGCTCTCCCAAGGGCATCCCGCGTCGGGCTGGTGCTACACGCTCGCGTCCTCGCATGCGCTGGTGCTCGGCTCGGTGTTCGGTGAAGAAGCGCAGCGCGAGCTCTTCGGGGCGGACGGTGACTTCCGCGCGGCGTACGCCGCCGGTCCCGCGGGCATTCCGAAATTCGAGCGCGTGGCGGGTGGCTACGTCGTCAGCGGCTTGTGGCCGTTCGCGTCCGGAATCCCGGTGTGCAATCACTTCCTCGGCGGAGCGGTGATTCCGGACGAGTCGGGCGCGATGCGCGCGATCGTGTTCGTCGTCGCGAAAGACAAAGTCACCGTGCAGGACGACTGGGGTGGCGACTCCGTCATGGGCATGCAAGGCAGCGGCTCCAACAGCGTGCGGCTGAGCGAGGTGTTCATCCCCGATCGGCACATCGCGCCGTCACCCATCGTGCGCTTGTCCACGGAGGAATTGCGGGACGGCACGCCCGGAACGCGTCTCCATCGAGATGGGCTGTTCCTCGGCCTCATTTACGGCTGGTTCAGCTGCGAGTTCGGCGCCATCCTTAGCGGGACGGCGCGCGCGGCCTGCGCGGAGTACGAAAAGCAGCTCCGGACCAAGCCGAGCTTCTCCGATCCCACCCGTCCGCGCATGCACGAGCCCGAATTCCAGCGGCTGTACGGGGAAGCCATGTGCCGCGTCGATGCGGCGGAAGCCTTGACGCTCTCGGCCACGCGACTCTATCGGGACCAGTGCACGCGCTGGCTCGAGCGCGGAGATCCGGTTCGCGCCGCAGACACGATGCAGGTCTGGGGCATCTCGCGGGAGGGATGCCGTGCGGCGTGCGAAGCGGTGGAGATGCTCTTCCACAGCATCGGCGCGTCGGTCGTCAAACGAGGTGAGCGGTTGCAGCGCTATTTCCGCGACGTGCAGATGTATCGGGTGCACTTCCAGTCGCAGGCGTTCAGCCCCGTGCTCCGCTCGCGAGTGCAGCTCGGGTTGCCGCTGCCGCCGCCGTTCCACCGTTGAGCCGGCCGCCTCGCACTTTGGCGACGCCGCGCGGGCCATTGCGCGGTGGCAGTACGAGGAAGTGCAGCCGCGCGTCAAAATCGATGCGGGTCTCGCGGTATGAGATGCGGGTCTCGCGGTGTGATGGGCGCAGAGCGGCCGGCGCGATTCGGTTCGACCAGCGCGTATTGCTGCGCTATCTCTTCGACAATCTGACGCGGCTGCGCGGGCGAACCATCGAAACTCTGACGGTTACAAGTTCGACGCGAAGTGTGTCATCAGTGGCGCAGCGCCGCCTCTTGCCGCCCGCAATCGACGTTCCCATCCGTAGCCGGGAAGGGCTCCCGGTGTTCCCGGGAAGGCTTCTATAATCCGCGGCACCGCCAGGTTGCGACGGGGTCCGCAGTGTTTGCGACGGAAACGATCTGATGCCACGCTTCCGTGCCGCACGCAGCCGCTGCACGCCATTCCTTTCAGCGTTGCTCTGCATTGCCGGCTGCGCTCACTACACGCCGAAACCCCTCGAACCCGCAAAATCGCTGGAGACGCTGCAAGCGCGCCGCCTCGACGACCCGGCCGTACTCGAGCGACTGCGTGCTCTGAACATTCTCGCGCCTACGGACAAGCAGTGGGGTCGCACACAGCTCCTCATCGCAGCCCTGAATTTGAGCCCGAAGGTCGCGGAAGCGCGTGCCGTGCTCGCGCAGAGCATCGCGGCCGGCACCACGGCGCGTGAGCTGGAGAATCCGGCCCTCAGTCTCTCGAGTGAGTACGATCTGACGCGCGCCGCCGAGTCGCCTTGGTTGTGGGGACTCGCCACGAGCTTCCTGACCGACACCTTCGCTTCACGCGGCACACGCATCGATCTGGCCGCCGCCAACACGCGAGCCGCGCGCTCCGATTTCGAAGAGACCTTGTGGACGGTGCGTAAGGATCTGCGCAACGCATTGCTCGCGCTCGAGATCGACACTCGGCGCGTGGCGCTGCTGGAGCAGGGCGTGAGCATACGCGAACAACTTCTCCGGCTCGCCAATGCGCGCGTGCAGGCCGGAGCAAGCCCGCGCGCGGAGGCGCTGCAATCCGAGCTGGAGCTCTCGCGGTCGCGCGCAGCGCTCGACGATGCCCGCAGCCGCCTCGCAGACGGTCGCAGCCGACTGGCGGGTGCGCTCGGCGTTCCCGCCGCGGCGTTGACGGGGCTCGAGCTGCGGTTCGAAGAGCTCGACGCGCCGCCGCCGATCGAACCCGATCAGTTCAGCGCCTTGCGCGAGCAGGCGCTCCTGTCGCGAGCGGATCTGGCCAGGGCCATAGCCGACTATGACGCGCGCGAGCTCGATCTGAAGCAGCAGATGGGTGCGCGCTATCTGCAGTTCTCCGCGGGACCGGGCTACGTCTACGACCACGGCATCCGCAAGCTGACGTTGGGCGCATCCGTGCTCCTTCCTGTCTTCAATCAGAATCAAGGTCCGATCGCGGAGGCTTTCGCGGCACGCGAAGCGGCAGGACGCCATGCCGAGGCCGTGCAAGCGGCGGTGTTCACCGAGATCGAGGCCGCGCGCCAGGCTTACGATGCCGCGCTATCCGCGTTGACTCGCGCGCGCGCCCAACGGCAGACGAGCGAGTCCATGGCACGAGCCGCGCGCCGCGCACTGGAGCTCGATGCGACCGACCGGCCGAGTGTCCTCGCCGCCGAGGCCAGTGCGAACACCGATCGCCTCGTCGAGCTCGATGCTCTCGATCGCGCCCAGCAAGCGCTCGGCGCGCTGGAGGACGCGGTGCGAACGCCGCTGTCGGGCCCGGAACGCGGCCTCGTCCTCCAGAACCTCACGACTGCGGACCATTAGTGATTCAACCGATACGCGCGTGCTTCCTCGTCGTCCTTTGCCTGCTCGCCACGTCGATCGCGAGAGCCGACGTCGCGCTGACACCCGAAGAGCGCGAGAACCTCGGCATCCAGACCGTGCCCGTGAAGCCGATCGACACCGCGCGTCGCTGGTTCGCGTCCGCGCACGTGCTCGATCCCACATCGCTGATCACGACGCTCGGGGAGCTGCAAGCGGCCGAGACGGCCGCCGCCGCCTCGCAAGCCGAGGCCGAACGCAGCGCGCGGCTGTATCGAGAAGAGACCAACATTGCGCGCAAGGCGCTCGACGCCGCGCGGGCTCAGGCGATTACAGACGCAGCGAAGGTGAACGCCACGCGTGCGCAGCTCATCGGGAGCTGGGGATACGGTGTCGCTGCGCTCTCCAAAGCCGCGCGCAGCGCGCTCGTGGCCGACCTTCTCGCCGGCCGCGCATCGCTCGCGCGCGTCGATCTCGTGCAGTCACTTCCTACTCCAGTCACCGCTCCGAAGGTCGAAGTCCGAAGCCTCGTTGGCGGCAAGCAGATTGCCGCGGAGTGGCTCGGCCAGCTACCGCAAGGCGCGAGCTCCACGCTCGCCGGCGCCGGACTGCTACGTGTGTCCGCGCCGCTGACGGCGGGTGCGCTGCTCGAGACCGTGCTGAGCGAGCCAAGCTCGTCGATCAAGGGCATGAGCGTCCCCAGCAGCGCGGTCGTTCGCTGGCACGGAGGCGAGTGGGTGTACGAGGAGACATCGCCGAACCACTTCGCGCGGCGCGCGGTGAGGAGTGGCTTGCGCGTGGAGGGGCGCGCGTTGCTCGCCGAAAACAAAGGCAGTGCGGGCAACGTCGTGACGGTCGGTGCCCGTGCGCTTCTGGCGGCGGAGTTGGGTGCGAGCTCTCCCGAGGAGGAGCAGCAGGAGGACGACTAGCATGCTGGCCAAAATCGTTCAGGCGGCGCTGCGCTTTCCGTGGCTCATGGTCAGCGCCGCAGCCCTGCTCGTCGTGTTCGGCGTCTCGA
>DASZSS010000380.1:0-16465 GCA_035548535.1 Steroidobacteraceae bacterium | reverse complement strand
TCAGCGATCCGGAAGCATTCGCGTTCGTGCAGGCCCTCGCAGCCGAGCTCTCGGCCGGCAAGGTCGAGCTGCCGAGCTTTCCCGATATCGCCATGCGCGTCCGCCAGGTGCTGGCGGACGACAACGTCAGCCCCGAGAAGGTGGTGCGCGTCGTCGGCTCCGAGCCCGCCCTCGCCGCTCGCCTGCTGCAGCTTGCGAACTCCGCGGCGCTGAACTTCAGCGGCAAGGCCGTCACGGACCTGCGCACGGCCGTGGCGCGCATGGGCTTCAACATGGTCCGCAGCGCCGCCATTGCGTTCGCGATGTCGCAGCTCAAGAAGGTGGACGCGCTCAAGGGTCTCGAGAAGCCGCTCGACGCCTTGTGGAAGCGGAGCGCCTCGGTCGCGGCGATGAGCCATGTGGTGGCCCGGCGCCTCACGAAAGTGAATCCCGACACCGCCCTCCTCGCCGGTCTGCTCCACGGCATCGGGCAGCTCTATATTCTCACGCGCACGGCGAAGCATCCGCAGCTCTTCGCGAACGAAGCCGTGTATCACAACATCGTGCGGGACTGGCATTCGAGCATCGCGAAGGCGTTGCTCGAGAACTGGGACATGGCGGAGGAGATCGTCGAGGCCGTCGGCAACTACGAGGACATCACCCGCACGCACACCGGCCCGGCGGACCTCACGGACGTGCTGACCGTGGGCTATCTCATCGCGTCGTATCGCGACCATCCCGAGAGCATCGAGCTCAACATGGAAGGCGTCGCCGCGTGCTCGCGCATGCAGCTCGATCGGGCGGGCTACGACAAGCTCATCCAGGAGAGTGGCGAGGAAATCGCCGCCATCCAGGCGGCACTCGGGCGCTGACAGAGCCCGCGCCACCGGAATGATCATGTCCTCCGCCGCACCCGCCAGTCACGATACTCTCGCGCTCGCGCTGGGCGGCGACGAGTCGTTCCTGTTCGTGCAGGCGCTGGCGACCGAGCTGTCGAGCGGCAAGGTCGAGCTCCCCGGGTTCCCGGATATCGTGATGCGCGTACAGCGCGTGCTCGCGGATGAGAACGTCGACACCGATCGCATCGTCAAGGTGATCGGCTCAGAGCCGGTGCTGGCGGCTCGGCTGCTGAACATGGCCAACTCCGTCGCGCTGAATCCCTCGGGACGGGCGGTCATCGACTTGCGCAGCGCGGTGGCGCGCGTCGGGCTCAACACGGTGCGGACGGCGACCATCGCGTACGCCGTGCGTCTCCTGCGGAGCTCCGAGGAGCTGAAGCCGATCGCGAATCAGCTCGAAGCCCTGTGGCAGCGAAACGTGCTCATCGCGAGCCTCTGCTACGTCGTTGCGCGGGCGCGCTCGCGAGTGAACCCCGACACGGCGCTGCTGACGGGAATGCTTCACGGGGTCGGCCGGCTCTGCATCATGACGCGAGCCGTGCGGCATCCGACGTTGTTCGCCAATCCCTCCACGTACCACCTGATCGAGCGCGATTGGCACCTGAGCATTGCGGTGGAGTTGCTGACGAACTGGGGCGTGAGCTCGGAGATCGTCGCCGCCGTGCGCGACTCGGAGGACTACGCCCGCGATTCGCGCGAAGGTCCGACGCTGACCGACGTGCTGATGGCCGCGAACGTCATGGCCGTCTACGCCGGCCAGCCGGAGTTCCTCGAAGCCCGCCTCCATTCGATCAAGAGCATCGCGAGCCTCGGCCTGAACCGCCGCATCTGCGATCAGCTCACCCAGGAGTCCGCGCAGGAAATCGCTGCGCTGCGTGACGCGCTCGGCTGAGCCTCTTCAGGCGTTCGCCTTGGCGGCCGGCTTGAACTGGATGTTCACCTCGCGCCCAATGGCGCGCGCCGCCTTGATGAGCGTGTCGAGCTGAATCGTAACGTTGTCCGGATCGAGCACGCGATCGAGCTGCGACCGGCTCGTGCCCATGCGCTTCGCCATCTGCGGCTTGGAGAGCCCTTCGCGGGCCATGCCTTCCTCGAGGAGCTCCGCGATCACCCGCTTGACGGCGGCCGCTTGCACGGGCTCGTAGAGGTTCTCCTCTTTCAGGAAGTCGTCGAACGAGGAGCCACGATGACTATTCACGGTCTTTCTCCTGCCACTCTTGCCAACGACGCGTGGCGAGCTCGAGCTCTTCGGCCGGCGTCGCACGGGTTTTCTTGATGAAGCCATGCAACAGTACGATCTCTTCGCCATGCACCGCGAACAACACTCGCGCGATCCGGTTGTCGAGCGTGGTGCGGATCTCCCAGATGCCGTTGCGCAAGTGATCCACACGCGGCTTGCCAATGGGCCAGCGGTATTGCACGTACGCAATGTCCTCGCCAATGGCCTGCCGATCGCGCTTCGGCAGTTCCTTCAGCCATTCGCGCACTGGCTCGCGCCCCGCTGCCGTGCGAAAGAACACCGCAGGCAGCTTTCGCAACCTAAACATGGCAACAGTACCTCATACGGTACATCGGCGCAACTCCTCTTCGTGGCGTTCTTCTGCCAACGCGGGCGCAGAGTGCGCGCAGCCGCGCTCGTTCGCAGCGAGCGTTCTTGTTGGAAACGTCGAAAAATGCGCGCGCCACAGGGTTGCCGAACGAGCGCGCCCGCCGCGCGACGGCCACGCGGCGCGGGCGGACGCTTCAGCTCACAGGGGACGCGAAGTCAGGCTTCGGTCGCGAGCACGCGCCCCGAACGTGGCGCGGAGGTATAGCCCTTGGGGCCGTAGGTCGGAGGCGCTTCCGGACGCTGCCCGGTCAGCGCGCCGAGCAGCCCTTCGACACGGCGCAGGCGTGCGAACACGAGGGCGCCGTTCTTGTCGTTCAACGCCCGGCAACGCGCGGCGCCCGCGGTCGATTCCGCGAGTCGCGGCTCGAGAGTACGGCGCGGATCGCACCACGCGAGCAGCTCGTGCAAGCCAGCGAGGTCGGCGGGCTTGCCGTGCGCGCGACAGAGCGCGCGCCGCTCCTCTTCGATCTGCAGCAGTCGGCCCACGACGATCTGCCGCTCCTGCATCGCCTTCTCGAGCGACTCGACGTCGCTCGCGACGAGGATGGCATGCTCGCGCTCGAGTAGACCCGCGAGCTCGCGCAGCAGTGCGCCTTCCTGGGAAAGGAGAGTCGCGAGACTCTCGCGACAAATGGCCGGATCCACGCCTATTGCTCTTTCTCACCGAGCGGCGCGAGCGCCTGCTCGATCTGGATGAGCTGATCCGCGATCCGTTCCGGAGAGATCTGATAGCGGCCCTCCGCGAGGGCGCTGCTGATGGCGGCCACCCTGGCCTCGTCCACTGCCGGCATGTCCTTCACCTGCTGCTCGAGATCGGCCAACTGCAGGGCAGTGCCGGTGATCTGCACGTCCGCGCTCGCAGAGGCTGCGCCCGGCTCCGTGCGCCCGCCGGTCGTCGCATCGCGCACGCGTTCGACGGCGCGACCGGAGCCCACCGGCCCGGTGCGGGTGTCAACGCCGCTGATTTTGCTAGCCACGTCCGGCCTCCTCGATCCAGTGAACCCGTTATCGACCTGCATGCGGATAACTTTAGGGTGTGATTCGAATCACGTCAGGGCTTTCCACGACGCCCTCGACGATCCGGTTGGAGCTCGTGTTCTGCACCTTGACCCGCCCCTGGGCGGCGGCGTCGCTCAGGGCCACCCCGGCAGCCCGGACCTCCAGGCCGCCCGCGGCCGCAAGCAGGGTCACGTGCTGGCCGCGCTTGACGATGAGATCGTCCATCATCGCCTCGACCGTCAGCGCCGCTCCGGCGCCGAGAGGCCGCTTCAGGGTGCGGCCGCTGAGCTCGGCCACATCTGTCAAATAACTGGCGCCGGTGCCCGGCACGACGCGGGTCTGAATCTCCACGTCGTCCGCAGTGAGACGTGCGCCTCGGTTTGCGGCCCGTCGCAACACCAGCACCGGCGTTTGCGTCTCGAGCGTTATCGGCACGTACACGGTCCAACTGGAGCTCGCGGCGCAACTGACCGCCACGGTCATGCGATCGCGGAAGGTGGCGCCGCTCGGCAACGACACTTTCAAAGGGGCGGGACACGCCGCGAGCCGCAACCGCGAGTCGAGGGTGCCGACGTTGACGGTCACGGCGCTGCGTCCCTGCTCCGGCACGTGCTCGGTCACGAACGTCTGCGCGGCGGCGCGAATCGCATCGAGCGATTGCATGTTCTCGATCTGCGCGAGCGCGGGCCCGCCCACCATGCCGAGGGCAAGGCACGCGAGCACGCGTCGGAATGTCGACGTCGTCTTCATAGCGGGAGCTAACGTTGCAAACAGCGCGCCAAGTGCCGGCGCGCGGCGGCCTGCTCAAGTTTCGAGTCCGGCGCGCCGATACGCTGCACGCGCCCAGCATGCGTGGCGCTTCGCTGCCTCTTTGCCGCGAGGCCGGCGGCAAACTCTTGCCGCTCGAGGTGAACGCCATCACGAAAATGCGCCTCGGGCTGCGGCGCCCGGCACGCACTGACCCGTTTTCGGCGCATGGCATACGTATTGCTTGCGTCCCGTCAGGTCATTTTTCTGGCGGGCACGACATGCCGATCAATCTGGATGCCTATCTCGGCGTCCACGCAGACGCACTGAAGATTCGCGGTCAGCGCACCGAGGTGCTGGCGCGCAATCTCGCGAATGCGGATACGCCGGGCTATCTGGCACGCGACATCGACTTCCGCGCAGCGCTCGCGCAGGCGGGTGGCGCAACGGGCGCTGACGCACCCGTCGCGATGCGCGCGACGAACGTCCATCACATCAGCACGACTGACGATGCGGGCGGGGTCTCGAACGCGAACCTGAAGTATCGCGTTCCGCTCGCTCCCTCGCTCGACGGCAACACCGTCGACGTGCAGATGGAGCAAGCCGCGTTCGCCGAGAACGCCGTGCGCTTCCAGGCCACCCTCACCTTCCTCCAGAACCGATTTCGCGGCCTCATGACCGCGATTACCGGTCAATAAAGGAGCTGCGCATGCCGTCCTTCAGAGTTTTCGACATCGCCGGATCCGGTCTTGCCGCGGAATCCGTGCGCCTCAACACGGTGGCCAGCAACCTTGCGAACGCGGACAGCGTGAGCGGCGACCCGAACAAGGTCTATCGCGCGCGCCATCCTGTCTTCGAAGCCGTGCGCGCACAGCTCGCCGCCGGACTGCCGAGCGACGGCAGCGGCGCCGCCGTGCGCGTGCGTGGAATCATGGAGAGCGATGCGGCTCCGACCGCGCGTTACGAGCCTGGCAACCCGCTCGCCAATGAGGACGGCTACGTCTACGCGCCCAACGTGAACGTCGTCGAAGAGATGGTCGACATGATCTCGGCCTCGCGCGCCTATCAGAACAACGTGGAAGTCATGAACACGTCGAAGGAGCTGCTGCTCGCGACGTTGAAGCTGGGCCAGTAACCCATGAGCACATCCGTCAATCCGTACGACTTTTTGAACGGCTCGCACTCGGCCGCCAGCCAGGCCGCCGCTGCCGCATCGCAGAGCGCGCAGTCGAATCAACAGCTCGGGCAGAACGAATTCCTGAAGCTGATGCTCGCGCAGCTCAAGAACCAGGACCCGACGAAGCCGGCCGACCCGACGCAGTTCTTGTCGCAGCTCGCGCAGTTCAGCACGGTGACGGGCATCCAGAACATGCAGACGTCGATGGAGGATCTCGCCGCCTCGCTGCGCTCGACGCAGGTGCTGAACGGCGCCTCGCTCGTCGGCCACGACGTGCTCGCGCCCGCAACGACGAACGTCATCGCAGCCGGACAATCCGTGAAGGGTGCGGCGGAGGCACCGAACGGCACGTCGGAGATCCTCGTCACGATCAAGGATAGCAGCGGCGCACTGGTGCGCGCGTTCACGACCCCCGCCTCGGCCGGCATGAACGAGTTCACCTGGGACGGCAAGGACAACCTCGGCAACGCGGTGCCGGCCGGCCAGTACAGCTTTGAAGTGACCGCCAACGTCGCCGGCCAGGCCGAAGCGCTCGACCCGCTGCTCTCGAGCAAGGTCGCGAGCGTGACGATCGATCCGAAGAACGGCTCGCTCACTCTGAACACCAGCACGGGCGCGGTACCGCTGACCGATGTCCGCCGCGTGCTGTAACCCCATCCTGCAGGAGATTCCCGCATGCCTTTCCGTCTCGCCCTCTCCGGTCTGAACGCCGCCCAGACGGACCTCACCGTCACGGCAAACAACGTGGCGAACGTTGCGACCACCGGATTCAAGGGCTCGCGCGCCGAGTTCGCGGACCTGTTCGCCGCGACTCAGCAGGGTGTCAGCGCCACGGCCATTGGCAACGGTGTGCGCGTCGCCGCCGTCACGCAGCAGTTCTCTCAGGGCAACATCGACTTCACCGACAACAGCCTCGACCTCGCGGTCAGCGGCAACGGCTTTTTCGTGCTGAGCGACAACGGCGCGCTGAGCTACACCCGCGCCGGCGCGTTCCAGGTGGACAACCTGGGCTACGTCGTGAATGCGAAGGGCCAGCGCCTGCAGGTCTACCCGCCGCTGCCGAACGGTGGGTTCAACACCGGCGGCCTCAGCGACTTGTCTCTGACCACGGGCGTGAGTGCGCCGAATGCGACGGCGAACGTCGATGTGGTGGCAAACCTGCCCTCATCGGCAAGCGCGCCGACGAACCCGACGTTCGATCCGGCCGATCAGTCGAGCTACAACAACACGACGTCGCTCACGATCTACGATTCGCTGGGCGCAGCACACACGGCGTCGCTCTATTTCATCAAGGGCGCCACGCCGAATACTTGGTCGACGCGGCTGTACGTAGACGGCACTGCGGTCGGCGGCGCGCAGCCGCTGACGTACGACAATACCGGCAATCTGACGGCGCCGGTCGGGGGCCAAATCACGTTCCCTCCCTACACGCCGGCAACGGGCGCCGCGCCGATCAACATGACGTTCGATTTCGCCCAGACCTCGCAATTCGGCGACAACTTCACGGTCAACTCGACCATCCAGGACGGCTACACGACGGGCCGCCTCATCGGCATCGACATCGATGCGAGCGGCGTCGTGCAGGCGCGCTTCACGAACGGCCGCTCGAACGCGCTCGGCCAGATTGCGCTCGCGAACTTCGCCAATCCGCAGGGCCTGCAGCAGCTCGGAGACACCTCGTGGGCGGAGACGTTCGCGTCCGGCCAGGCGCTGCGCGGCGAAGCGGGCAACTCCGGCTTCGGATTGATTCAGGCCGGAGCACTGGAGGCGTCGAACGTCGACATCACCGAGCAGCTCGTGAACATGATCACCGCGCAGCGTAACTTCCAGGCGAACGCGCAGATGATCTCCACGGCGGACTCGATCACGCAGACGATCATCAACATCCGCTAATGGACAAGTACCTGTACGTCGCAATGTCGGGCGCGAAGGAGACGCTGCGCGCCCAGGCCGCGAACAACCACAACCTCGCGAACGCGAGCACCACGGGGTTTCGCGCGGACCTCTCGGCATTTCAGAGCCGGGCCGTCGCGGGTACAGGCTTTGCCTCGCGCGTGTACGCGCAGAATTCCACCACTGGCTGGGACACGACGAGCGGCGCGCAGCTCGCGACCGGTCGCGACCTCGATGTGGCCATCCAGGGCGACGGCTTCATCGCGGTGCAGGGTCGCGACGGGCGCGAGGCGTACACGCGCGCTGGCGACTTTCGGGTCGATGTGAATGGCCAGCTGCTGACGGGAACCGGCCTGCAAGTCATGTCGGACGGCGGTCCGGTCAGCATTCCGCCCCACAGCTCGCTCAGCATTGCGCCGGACGGCTCGATTTCGGTCGTACCGCTCGGTCAGGGTCCCGAGACGTCCACGACCATCGCACGCATCAAGCTCGTGAATCCGCCACCGGAGCAGCTCGAGCGCGGCGAGGACGGCCTTTTCCGACTGCGCGACGGCACGGACGCCCCCGCCGACGCAAACGTGCGCATCGCCTCCGGCGTGCTCGAGTCGAGCAACGTCAACGCCGCGGAGGCGATGGTCAACATGATCGAGCTCGCCCGCAACTTCGACCTGCAGGTGAAAGCCATTCGTAGCGCCGAAGACAACGCGGCGTCCGCCACGCAACTGCTGCGCGCCACCTGATCGCGCCGCCCGAATCCACGAGGACTGACTCATGAATCCAGCACTTTGGGCCGCCAAGACGGGTCTCGACGCGCAGAACACGCGCATGACCGTGACGGCGAACAACCTCGCGAACGCCGCGACCAACGGCTTCAAGAAAGGCCGCGCGACGTTCGAGGACTTGATCTACCAGACGGTGCGGCAGCCCGGCGGCGCCACCTCGCAGGACACGCAGGCGCCGAGCGGATTGCAGCTCGGCACCGGCGTGCGCGTCGTCGCCACCGAGAAGAACTACGCGCAGGGCAGCCTCGAGAACACGGGCAACGCGCTCGACCTCGCGATCGAGGGGCGCGGCTTCTTTCAGATTCAGCTTCCGGACGGCACCCTCGCTTACACGCGCGACGGTGCGTTTCAGGTGAACGCGCAGGGCGAGCTCGTCACCAACAGCGGCTATCGCGTGCAGCCGGGCATCACCATCCCGAACAACGCGCAGTCGATCTCGATCGGCACGGACGGCGTGGTGAGCGCGACGCTTGCCGGTCAAGCCGCTCCGGTGCAGGTCGGCTCGATCCAGTTGTTCGATTTCGTCAACCCAACGGGCCTGCAGGCCCGCGGCGAGAACCTGGTGGTCGAGACCACCTCGAGCGGCGCCGCGCAGGGCGGCACGCCGGGGCTGAACGGTCTCGGCGCCGTGCGTCAGGGCGCGCTCGAAAGCTCGAACGTCAACGTCGTCGAGGAGCTCGTCAACATGATCGAGACGCAGCGCGCGTACGAGATGAACTCGAAGGCGATCGCGACGACCGATCAGATGCTCCAGTACGTGACGAACAACATCTAGGTCGCGAGATGACGCCCACGAGAATCCTGACGACCGCGACCGCCGCGCTGCTGCTCGCCGCGTGCGCGACGCGCGCACCGATCGATGAGGCGCAGGAGTGGCCCGATCTGCCGCCCCCACCGCCGCAGAACGGCGCGATCTATCAGGCCGGCTACGACGTCGCGCTATTCGAGAACGCGACCGCGCGGCGCGTCGGCGACATCGTGACGATTCACCTCGTCGAGGCGACGAACGCGTCGAAGAGCTCGAGCACCACGACGTCCAAGGCGTCCTCGCTGGATCTGCCCGCGCCAACGCTGCTCGGCAATCCCATGACGAGGCACGGCACGCCCATCGATACGACGCTGGACCACAAGACGACGTTCGACGGCTCCGGCGACAGCAAGCAGAGCAACCAGTTGACCGGCGACATCACGGTCGCCATCGTCAAGCGCCTGCCCAACGGCAACCTCGTCGTGCGCGGGCAGAAATGGATCGGGATCAATCAGGGGCGCGAGTTCATCCGCATTCAGGGTGTCATTCGCGCCATCGACATCCAGCCCGACAACTCCATCGAGTCGACCAAGGTCGGCAACGCCTCGATCTCGTATGGCGGCAAGGGCGCGCTCGCGGACGCGAACGCGCAGAGCTGGCTCACCCGCTTCTTCAACTCACCGTGGATGCCGTTTTGAACGCCTCGTTGAACACCTCGCGTCGATCTTTGTGGATGCTCGTCGCGGCGCTCGGTCTGCTCGCCGGGCAGGCGCACGCCGAGCGTGTGAAGGACATTGCGACGGTCGCGGGCGTCCGCAGCAACCAGCTCGTGGGCTACGGCCTCGTCGTCGGCCTCGATGGCACGGGCGATCAGACGAGCCAGGCGCCGTTCACGATCCAGAGCATCCGGAACATGCTTGCGAAGTTCGGCGTGACGATTCCGCCGAACGTGAATCCGCAACTGAAGAACGTGGCGGCCGTCGTCGTGCACGCCGAGCTGCCGCCGTTCGCCAAGCCGGGACAGACCATCGACGTCACGGTGGCCTCGATCGGCAACGCCGGCAGCTTGCGCGGCGGCAGTCTGCTCATGACGCCGCTGCGCGGGATCGATGGTGAGGTTTACGCCGTCGCGCAAGGCGCGATGGCGGTGAGCGGCTTCGGCGCGAACGGCAAGGACGGTTCGCGCATTTCGCTGAACGTGCCGAGCAGCGGGCGCATTCCGAACGGCGCGACGGTAGAGCGCGAGGTCCAGTCGAACTTCACCGCCACGCCGAATGTGGTGCTCAACCTGAACACGCCGGACTTCACGACGGCCGCGCGGCTCGCCCAGGGCATCAACAAGACGCTGGGCGACGGGACGGCCGAAGCGCTCGACGCGGTGTCGGTGAAAGTGGCGGCGCCGGTGGATCCCAATCAACGCATCGCGTACGTATCGACACTCGAGGAAATCGAGATCGAGCCGGGCGAGGCGCCCGCGCGCGTGATCGTCAATTCGCGCACGGGCACGGTGGTGATCGGCTCGCATGTGCGCGTGACCGAGGCGGCCGTCGCTCACGGGTCGTTGTCCGTGACGATCACGGAGCGGCAGGACGTGAGTCAGCCGAATCCGTTCGGTAATGGCAGCACGGTGGTGACGCCGCGCTCGACCATCGAAATTCAGCAGCCCGAGCAGGCGCGCATGTTCGTGTTCAACGCGGGCGTGAATCTCGACGACATCGTGCGCGCGGTGAATCAGGTCGGCGCGGCGCCGGGCGACCTCGTCGCCATTCTCGAAGCGCTGAAGGAAGCGGGCGCGCTGCGGGCCGAGCTCATCGTGATCTAGCCGTATGCCCGCTCCGCCCATCAAAGACGCGTCGATCTATGTGGATCTCAGCGGGCTCGCCACGCTGAAGCGCGGCGCGAGCGCGTCGAACCCGCAAGCGCTGCGCGAGGTCGCGCGCCAGTTCGAGAGCGTGTTCGCGAAGATGATGCTGAAGAGCATGCGCGAGGCGAGCTCGAGCGTCGGGGATTCGCTATTCGGCAGCGATCAGGCGGATTTCTATCAGGGAATGTTCGACGACCAGCTCTCGTTGGAGCTGACCAAAGGCAAGGGGCTCGGGTTGGCCGATCTGCTGGTGCGGCAGTTGCAAAGAATTGGCGGCGGCGCGGAGCACGGCAGCGGTTCGGCATCGGCGCCCGGCTCGACGACATCATCACCGTCCGCTAAGACGACCACCGCAAGTGCCGCGGCGACACGCGCGCTGCCACTCGCGAGGGACCGTGGCGGCATCACACCGAGCGACTCACCCGCGGCTGGGAGAAGCGCGCCACCACTCGCCGCCGTATCTGACGGCATGGTGCCGAGCGACTCGCTGGCCGCCGCAACAGCGTTCATCCAGAAGTTGCTCTCGGGAAACGTCGCCGCTGCAAACAGCGGAGGAAGCGACCTCGCGGCGACGGGCGCATTCCGCACGCCGACCTCGCCCGAGGACTTCGTCCAACAACTCTGGCCCTGCGCGGAAGAAGCGGGCCGCGAGCTCGGCATCGCTCCGACTCATTTAATAGCGCAAGCGGCGCTCGAGACGGGCTGGGGCAAGTCCCTCCCCTGCGACGCGCACGGCAACCCGAGCCTCAACTTCTTCGGCATCAAAGCTGGCGCCGACTGGACGGGCGGCACGGCGGTCGCGAAAACGCTCGAATTCCAGGGTGGCGTGCCCACGCCGCAAGTCGCTCGCTTCCGCGCCTACGAGTCCGTGCAGGACAGCTTTCGCGATTATGTCGCGCTTCTGCGCGACAACCCGCGCTACGCGGCCGCACTGAACACCGGCGATGATGCGCATGCATTCGCCTCGGCTCTGCAGCGCGGCGGCTACGCCACCGATCCGGCGTACGCGCAGAAGATCGCATCGATTGCGCAGAATCTCGCGAGCAGGAGTCGACCCGAATGACCTACGCGCTACCAAGGCAGACGAGAGTGGCGCCTCCTGCCGGACCGAAACGCAGCGCCTTGCCGAAGGAACGCCTCGCGCGCTCGTTCCACTGGCTCCGCGCGACGGCCCTCAAGTCTTTCGGCGCCGTGCCGATGCCTTCCCTGCGACCCACGCTCTGAGCCGCCCACATGGCCACGAACTTTCTTTCCACTGGCATCTCCGGGCTACTCGCCTTCCAGCGTGCGCTCGACACCACTAGTCATAACATCGCGAACGTCGGGACCGAGGGCTACAGCCGCCAGCGCACGGAGTTCTTGACGCGCCCGGCCACCCTCACGGGCAACGGGTACGTCGGCAACGGCGTGGAGATCGCGACGACACGCCGCATCTACGACGATCTGCTCGCCGCCCAGGTGCGCTCCTCCTCGAGCACGTTCTCGAGCATGGACACCTTCGCGACGTACGTGAATCGCGTGAACAACCTGTTCAGCGACACGACCACCGGTCTCAGCGCGACACTGCAGAGCTTCGTGAACGCCCTGCAGGACGTGACCAACAACCCGTCCTCGATTGCCTCGCGTCAGGTGCTCCTGAGCCAAGCCGGCGCGCTCACCGACCGACTGAAGTCGTACGACGCCCAGCTCTCGACCTTCGACCAGCAGGTCGAATCGCAACTGAAGAGCGAAACCACCGAGATCACGACCCTCGCGAACAGCATTGCGCAGCTCAACCAGGAAATCACGAACTCACAGGCCCGCTTCGGCCAGCCCGCGAACGACCTGCTCGATCAGCGCGATCACCTGATCGATCAGCTGAGCACGCACATCGACGTGAGCACCGTCGCCCAGAGTGACGGATCCGTGAACGTATTCATCGGCACGGGCCAGGCGCTCGTGGTCGGCGCCACGGCGGCGAAAGTCACGACGGTGGCCGATGCGTACGATGCCTCGCGCCACGGCATCGGGATCACGCAGCCCGGCGGCAACACCGTGAATGTCACGGGCAGCATGAGCGGCGGCACGCTCGGTGGGCTACTCGACTTCCGCTCGCAGGTGCTGGATCCGGCGCGCAACGCGTTGGGCCGCATCAGCGTGGCGCTGACGAATGTGATGAACGAGCAGCACCACGCGGGCATCGACCTGAACGGCGCGCTCGGCGGCGACTTCTTCGGAGTCGGCGCGCCGACGGTGCTGGGCAATACCGCGAATACGGGTGGTGCCACCGTGACGGCCAGCATCGCCGACGCCGGCGCGCTCACGGAAGCCAACTATTACCTGGAAAAGACCGCCACCGGATGGAGCCTGACGCGCGACGACACCGGAGCGAGCGTCACGCTCTCCGGCTCGGGCACGGCGGCGGACCCGTTCACGGCGGATGGGCTCTCCATCGTCATCGGCGGCACTGCCGCCAATACGGGCGATCGATTCCTCATCCGGCCGACACGCTCGGCGACGGCCGGTCTCTCGGTGCTCGTCACCGATCCCGGCAAAATCGCGGCGGCCGCGCCGATTCGCACCGAAGCAGCCGCCACGAACAGCGGCGGCGCCACCATTTCCGCGGGCACCGTCGTCGACGCGTCGGACCCCGCATTGCGCAGCACCGTAACCATTGAGTTCACGGATGCAACGCACTACACCGTCAACGGTGCGGGCAACTTCACGTATTCCAGCGGCTCGCCCATCACCCTCAATGGCTGGCAGGTCGAGATCTCCGGCACACCCGCCGCGGGCGACATGTTCACCATCAAGGACAACGCCGGTGGTACGGGCGACAACCGCAATGCCCAGGCGCTGGTCGACTCACTCAATGCCAAGGTGCTCGACAACGGCACGGCGTCCATCAACGATGCGACCACGCGGCTCATCGGCGACGTCGGCGTCACGGCCCGACAGGCGCAGGCGAGCCGGGACGCGCAGACCGTCATCAAGCAGGAAGCCGTGGACGCGCGCGACGCCGTATCGGGCGTGAACCTCGACGAGGAGGCGGCGAACATGCTGCGCTACCAGCAGGCGTACCAGGCCGCCGCACAGATCATCAGCGTCGCGAACACGCTCTTCGATTCGTTGTTGGCGGCCACGCGAAGGTAGTCATGAGAATCTCCACAGCAGGTCTGCACAACGCGGCCATTCTGCAGATCACCGAGCGCACGGCCGCACTCTCGAAGACGCAGAATCAGCTCGCCTCGGGCAAGCGCATCATCACGCCCGCCGACGACCCTACCGGAGCCGTGCAGGCGCTCGGGCTCGATCGCGCACTCGCACAGTCCCAGCAATACGGTCGCAATGCGGATGCCGCCACGAGCCGCTTGTCGTTCGAAGAACAGGCACTGGCGGATACGACCACGCTGCTCGATCGCGTGCGCGTGCTCGCCGTTGAAGCCAACAGCGGCGCGCTCGACAGCGTGGGCCGGCAGTCGATCGCGACGGAGTTGCAGACGCGCCTCGGCGAGCTCGTCGACATCGCGAATCGGCGCGATGGCAATGGCGAATATCTCTTCTCGGGCTACGCCACGCTGACGCAGCCCTTCGCGCTCTCCGGCGGCGGGGTGACGTATTCCGGCGATCAGGGCGTGCGCCTGCTACAAACGAGCGACAACCAGAAGATTGCGGACGGTCATCCCGGCTCGACCGTGTTCATGGACATTCCGCAAGGAAATGGCACCTTCGTCACGGGTGTCGGCAGCGCCAATACCGGCACCGGCATCATCGACGCGGGCAGTGTCACGGACCGCAGCGCGTGGGTTCCCGACACCTACACGATCCGCTTCACGAGCCCGACGACGTACGACGTGTTGGACAGCTCGAGCAACGTCGTGTCCTCCGGCACCTATGCGTCCGATGGCGCGATTGCATTCAACGGCATTCAGGTACAGCTCTCGGGCGCGCCTGCGGCCGGAGACACATTCACGGTCGCGCCGAGCGGCAAGCAGGACATCTTCACGACGATCAGCAACCTGATCACGACGCTCAGCCGCCCCGCCGATACGGATGCCGACAACGCGCGGTTCGCCACCGAGATCGGCACGGCACTTGCGCAGCTCGACCGCACGCAGGAGCACATCAGCACGGTGCGCGCCGAAGTGGGCGGCCGCCTGTCGGTATTGGAAAGCGCAGCCGACACGCGCGCGGACCGTGAACTGGATCTCCAAACCGCCCTGGGCAGCCTGCGAGATCTGGATTATGCGGACGCCATCGCCCGCCTCAACATGCAGCTCACGGGGCTGCAGGCGGCGCAGCAGTCGTATACGAAGATCAGCCAGCTCTCGCTCTTCAACTACATCTGACGAAACGTGATGCGCATCATGATTCGGCGTGGTCAGCGGCTCAAGTTCCGGACAGCGGTTCCGATACAGGGCACAGACGGCGGGGCGCCTCGAATGGGGCGCACGCCAGGAATCGCCAAGGCTCCGGGCCAAACTCCGGGGTCCGGTCCAAACTGAGGAGTTTGTCTCATGCCCCAAGTGATCAATACGAACGTGATGTCGCTGAACGCTCAGCGCAACCTCACGACGTCCGGCAACCAGCTCGCCACGGCCATCCAGCGCCTGTCGTCCGGTTTGCGCATCAACAGCGCCAAGGACGACGCGGCGGGTCTTGCGATCTCCGATCGCATGAGCACGCAGATCAGCGGTCTCAACCAGGCCGTGCGCAACTCGAACGACGGCATCTCGCTCGCGCAGACGACCGAAGGCGCCTTGCAGGAGGTGACCAACAACCTGCAGCGCATTCGTGAGCTGGCCGTGCAGTCGGCCAACGCGACGAACTCCGACAGCGACCGCAAGGCACTCGATCAGGAAGTGCAGCAGCGCCTCGCGGAAATTCAGCGCATCGCGAGCCAGACCTCGTTCAACGGCCGCAAGGTGCTCGATGGCTCCTTCGGCGGCGCCACCTTCCAGGTCGGCGCGAACGTCGGCGAGACGATCACGCTGAACCTGAACACCAGCATGAAGACCGATGCCATCGGCAAGGTCGCGTCGACGACGGGCGCCGTCATGGGCGACTCCTCGATCGACATCAGCGCGCTCGACCCGGACACCGCTACCGACTTCGACGCGCTCGGCTCGAAGACGTATTTCGGCGTCAGCTATGACTGGTCGAGCTACGCTCCCAATAGCGGCGACGACTTCGATGACGCCGCCACCGCTCTGCAGAATGCGTTGAACGACGCGAACGGCGCCGCCACGGATACCCGCTTCGCAGTGACCAACAACGGTGGTGTGCTGTCGGTCAGCTACACGCTGGCTTCGGGTGATCTCCAGCTCACGCTGGGCAATGCGACCACTGCGACGAATATCACGGGCACGTTCACTTCCGTCCAGGACCTGGCGAACGCGATCACCAGCCAGACCGGCGGCGCGGTGACGGGCTACATCGACAGCAGCGGCAAGCTCGCCCTCGCGTCCTCGGAGAAATTCACGATCGCCGGCGGAACCGCCACTCTGGCGGACCTCGGCCTCACGGCGGCGACCTACACGCCGAGCGGCTCGCTCTCCGGGCAGGACGTCAAGACGGCCGGTGGCGCCAACAAGACGATCCTGAGCGTCGATGCCGCACTGACCGCGGTCAGCGATCTGCGCAGCACCCTGGGCGCTATCCAGAACCGCTTCCAGTCGACGATCAACAGCTTGCAGGCGGTGTCGGAGAACCTCTCGGCCTCGCGCAGCCGCATCCTCGATACGGACTTCGCGGCCGAGACGGCGAGCATGACGCGTGCGCAGATCCTG
>DASZSS010000379.1:0-11950 GCA_035548535.1 Steroidobacteraceae bacterium | reverse complement strand
GCCGGAACGTTTCGCTCGGAGCTGAAGCCCAAGACGAACATCGCGGGCAAGGAAATATGGGTACGCGTGGCAGACATCTTCGATGGCACGTTTCCCGCTGCAGCAACCGGATTCAAGCTCGGTGTCGAGCTCACGAACGGCACGGTCAAGGGGGTGGATTCCGACGACGTCGGCGGCGTGCCGCTGCCCTTCGACTACGGGAGTACGACGAAGAGTATGCTCGCGACGCTGCGCTTTCCTGCGCGATGCTTTGCTCTCTCGAAGCGCGAAGCGGTGATCCGGGCCATCCTCCTGAAGCTCGATCGAACCAAGTCGAATGCGAGAGCGCTCGCGTTCGATGATCTGCAAATCGTCTAGTCGGAGCTCGATATGACGCCCAACAACGATGACTCGAGCCGCGAGCCGGCGCGCGCCCACCAGCCGTTCAGCCTGCCGGGGATCAAATCCGCCGTCGCACGTCGCGTGTCGTACGAGAAGCCGCGCCGGTTCATCACCGAAGGGCGGGAAACCGCCGAGCGCGAAGGCATCGAGGTGGATATCGAAACCGATGCGGAGTTCCCGATCGCGGGCACGGGGCCCGCGCTGTTCGTCGGCGACATCGCGATCGTCGACAGCACGCGGGTGGGAGAGCGACGCTATCGATTCTTTGCGCCGATCTCGCTGCCGCTCACGAAGGATGCGCCGCTCGCACTGGGTCGCGCCGGGTCCGGAGTTCCGAAGAAGGAAAAGCGGTCGAAGGTGCGCATCGCGTGGCGCGATCAGCGGTGACCTGACGCCGACCCGCTCTCAGGCAGAAGCCACACGATCAATGGCGCGCAAGCCTGGGCGCCATCGCGGCGCGAGTCGTTGCCGGACGCTGGCGCGCCCCGCAGCGTCGGCTCGAACCGTGCGTCAGTGCGCGCGAAACTCGCGCAGCGCAGGCCAAACTGAGTTAGAGTTCGTGCGGCTCGTGAATTTCCGCCTTGTCTGCCCTTGGCTGGCGCCGCTCCGGCGCTTCCTGCCAAAGACCGCCACCTCAGAAATCACTGACCGGGAGGCAGGCCCAGCGCCCGCCGAATGCAAGCTTTTTTCTGCGAGTTTTCTGAAGTGACCAAACTATACGTCGGTAATCTGCCTTTCAGCGCCACCGAAGACGGCGTGCGCGCGCTCTTCGCGCCGCACGGCACGGTCGAGAAGGTTTCCCTCATCAGCGATCGGGATACCGGTCGGCCACGCGGCTTCGGCTTCGTCGAAATGTCCAATGCCGATGCGGCACGTGCGATCCAAGCGTTGAACGGCAAGGATTTCGATGGCCGCGCGCTGCGGATCAACGAAGCCCAGGACCGTGACCGTGGCGGCAGCCGCGGACCGCGGCGCTACTGATCTGCACGCGGCACTCGCCGCACGCTCGATTCCCGTCCCGCCCGCTGCTCTCCTTCGGGAGACGGGCGGGATGGCTCCGATCGCCCGCCACCCGCACCCCTGCCACGGCGAATCTGCATGAGTGACTATGAGTTCACCATGTCGCTCACCATTCGGCATCCGAATGTCGATCCCGTGGAGATCTCGCGCAAGCTCGCCATCGAGCCGCAGCACATGTGGCGCGCCGGCGACCCGCGTCGCGATGTCGAAGGGAGCGAGCTCGGCGGCCGCTATCGCGAGAGCTACTGGATGGGGCGTCTCATGGCGCAGCCGCAGCTCGCCGCCGATCACATGGGCCTCGAGAGCGAGCTGCTGCGCGTTCTGGCGCAGCTCCGTCGGTCGTTCGAATTCCTGGAATCGCTGAAGGCGAACGGCGGGGTCGCCGAGCTGCAAGTGAGCCTGTTCGCGCGAGAGGAGTTTCGGCTGGAGTTCCTGCCGGAATCGCTCGCATTGCTGGGACGGCTCGGGCTCACGGTTTCGCTCGAAGTGAAGCCTCATCCGCACGGTTTATCCGCCATTGCGGCTTCCTGAGATGCGTACCCGGAGCCAAGCCAAGCTCTCTCCGGCGCGCAACAGAGAGGAGCGATTACGCACGGCCCGCGCCGCCGCGCAGCCGCTCCGCGTCGTTTCTCCGAGCGCGGCGTCGGTCAGCATCCAATTGCGATTCTCTCCCGGATCGGAGCCGCTGCACGCGGCGCAGTGCTTCGTTCTGTATCCGGCGGCGAAAGCGTTCTTCGCGTATCCGTGTCCCTACGGCGACTGCGACGGCATCTATGACCTCGCCGCCGAGGCAAACCGCGCCCTCTCTGGGGAAAAGAGTCGCGTCTCTGGCGTGAGCCAATGCACCGGTACCCGTTGCGGCGCCGACCTGCAGCGTCACACGTGCGGATTGCGGATGACGTACGCGATCAGCGCGAGACACGAACCTTCGGGTAAGCCGGCGGCAGATTCCGCCGCCTGAGGCGAGCGCCTCACGCCTCCTTCTCCGGCGCGACTGCAGGATCGAGGAAGCTCGACCCGCTGGATTCGCCCACCGCGCAAGCGCGCGCACGACCCGATCCGATCAGGGAATCGGGGTGCGAGTCAGATCACGCCGGTGCCCGCATCCTCCTGCGCCGGTCGCGCGTGCTCGAGATCACGCATGGCACCGTCGTTCACCGCATCTCCTGCAAGTGCCTGTCTCGATGCGCTAGCTTTGGCGCCGGGCCATGCTGCGTGGAGTGAAGAGTTTGCCGGCACATCAATGGACTCGCTGATCACAGCGGCGGCGCACGCACTCGCTGCGGGCGATCCGCTGGGTGCACTGAAGCGCGTCGCCCTTCGTGACGATGCGCCCGCGCTCGCGCTGCGCGGCATCGCCATGGCGCAGCTCGGGGACTTGGTGCGCGCCAAGGAACTGCTGCGGAACGCGGCCCGAGGGTTCGGCGCGAAGGAAGCGGTGGCGCGCGCTCGCTGTGTCGTCGCCGAGGCCGAAGTCGCGCTTGCCGCGCGTGATCTCGGTCACGTGACGAAGGCTTTGGCCGCGGCCCGCGCCACGCTCGAGGCGCACGGTGATGCGAGGAATGCCGCGCATGCGCGCTATCTCGAGATTCGCCACCTCTTGTTGATCGGACAGATCGATGCCGCCGAGAGCGCGATCATCGCAGTGGACCCAGCACCGCTACCGCCCACCTTGCGAGCGGCACACGAGCTGGTGCTCGCCTGGATCGCCATGCGGCGAGTCAGAGCCGCGGAGGCACGCGCGGCACTGACACGCGCGGAAGAGGCGGCACGGCAGGCTCGTATTCCCGCGCTGCTCGCAGAAGTTGCGAGCGCGATTCGCGTCCTCGACACGCCCGCTGCGCGCGTGCGAGCGAATGGCGCAGAGCGGCTCCTGCTGCTCGACGAAGTGGCAGCGCTGTTCGCCTCGAAGGCCTTAGTGGTCGACGCGTGTCGTCATGTCGTGCGAGCCGAGCGCAAGGTGGTCTCGCTCGCGAAGAGACCGGTGCTGTTCACGCTCGCGCGTGCGCTCGCCGAGGCGTGGCCCGAAGATGTCCCACGCGACACGCTCGTCGCGCGAGCGTTTCGCCTGAGGCTGGCGGACGAATCGCATCGCGCACGCTTGCGCGTGGAGATGGGTCGATTGCGCTCACTGTTACGTCCTCTCGCGAACGTTCATGCGACGAAGCGAGGCTTCGCGCTCGATCCGCACGGCGCGCGTGACGTCGTCGTGTTGCTGCGGCCCGTCGAAGAACAGCATGCGTCGGTGCTCGCGCTTCTCTCAGATGGCGAGTCGTGGTCGAGCTCGGCGCTCGCGCTGGCGCTCGGCGCCAGCCAACGCAACGTGCAGCGCGCGCTGGACGCGCTCGCGGCAGCGGGCAAGGTGCAGTCATTCGGGCATGGACGAGCGCGCCGGTGGGTCACACTGCCCATCCCCGGATTCACGACGACCTTGTTACTCCCTGCTCCGCTGCCCGGGGACTAGGATGGGCGCCATGAAGAAATCCACTGCGGAAGTCGTTACCGAATATGGTCCCTTCGCGGGCGTCGAGATGGTGCACGGCGTGACGTATGACGGTCACCACGTCTGGTTCGCATCGGGCGACAAGCTGAACGCCTTCGACCCCGCGGACGGCAAGGCGGTGCGCTCTCTCGACGTGCGGGCGCACGCCGGCACCGCGTACGACGGGCAGCATCTTTACCAACTGGCCGAGGATCGCATCCAGAAGATCGATCCGCGGACGGGGCGTGTCCTCGGCTCCATCCCGGCCCCCGCGGGCGGCGCGTGCTCGGGAATGGCGTGGGCGGAGGGCTCGCTCTGGGTGGGGCAATATCGCGACCGCAAGATCCATCAGCTCGACCCGGAAACCGGAAAGATCCTGCGGACCCTCGAGTCGCAGCGGTTCGTCACGGGCGTGACGTGGGTGGAGGGCGAGCTCTGGCACGGCACCTGGGAAGGCGACGTGAGCGATCTGCGGCGCGTCGATCCGCGAACGGGCGAGGTGCTGGAGCAACTCGACATGCCTCCGGGCGTGAAGGTGTCCGGCCTCGAATCCGACGGCGGCGAGCGGTTCTTCTGCGGTGGCGGCGGAAGCGGCACGGTGCGCGCGGTCCGCCGTCCCAAGCGCGACAGGTGAGCCGACTGCGCGTCGCCTCTAGCGAGCCCCGAGGTCGATAGCCCCAGCACCGCCAGGTTTCCCGGCCGAGACCGTCCTCAGGGCGCTCCTTCTTGTCCGGATCAATGCGGATCCGGCTTCAACTTGAGGCGAATGCCGCATTACTTCTCGTTCGAGAGGATCGCGGTGCGCTGCAGAGCCGAGCGCAACATTTCCGGCGTTCGTCGAGTACGGTCGGGTGCACGTCCGCTGCGGCCAGGCGTCGGGTAGAGTACGCGTCTTTTTCGGGCTCCCCTTCGGCGTAAGACGTGCACAAACGAGACTTTGCGATCAATCAGCGGCTCATGCTGCTGTCGGCCTTCGCTCTGGTGATCGGGCTCATGAGCAGCCTCGCGGCGTGGTTCCTGCTGGCCGGGATCCGCTTCTTCACCAATCTGTTTTTCTACCAGACCTTCTCGCTCGCGGATCGCTCGCCGGCGGGGCATCACCTCGGTGCCTGGGTCATCCTCGTGCCGGTGATCGGCGGCCTCATCATCGGGCTCATGTGCCGCTTCGGCACCGACAAGATTCGCGGCCACGGCATACCCGAAGCGCTCGAAGCCATCCTGTACGGCAAGAGCCGCATGGAACCGAAAGTGGCGGTGCTGAAGCCACTGTCCTCCGGCATCGTCATCGGCAGCGGCGGTCCCTTCGGCGCCGAGGGCCCGATCATCATGACGGGCGGCGCGTCGGCGTCGTTGCTGGCGCAGGCGTTTCACCTCACGTCTGCGGAACGCAAGGCGCTGCTCGTCGCGGGTGCGTGCGCGGGCATGACCGCTGTGTTCGGCACGCCGCTCGCCGCCGTGCTGCTGGCCGTCGAGTTGCTGCTGTTCGAGCTCCGCCCGCGCAGTCTCCTGCCGGTGGCGCTGGCGTGCGCGGTGGCTGCGTTCGTGCGGCCCGTGTGGTCGTCCGCCGGTCCGCTGTTCCCGATCTACACCGAAGTCCCGCATCTCGTCGCGCTGGCCTCCTGCCTTGCGGCCGGCCTTCTCTGCGGGATTCTCTCGGCCGCCATGACGAGCGGGCTGTACTGGGTCGAGGACCTGTTCAGCAAGCTACCGATTCACTGGATGTGGTGGCCGGCGCTCGGCGGGCTCATCGTCGGCATCGGCGGCCTCGTCGAGCCGCGCGCGCTCGGCGTGGGCTACGACGTCATCAACGATCTGCTCACGAACCATCTCGCGCTCTCGGTAGTGGCGGCGCTGCTGATCGTGAAACTCGTGATCTGGACCGTCGCGCTCGGCTCGGGGACTTCCGGCGGCGTGCTCGCGCCGCTGTTGATCATGGGCGCTGGTCTCGGTTGTCTCATCGGGCCGTGGATGCCGGGTGGAGATCCGCGCCTCTGGGCGCTCGTGTGCATGGCCGCCACGCTCGGTGGCACGATGCGCGCGCCGCTCACGGCGGTGGTCTTCGCGTTCGGACTGACTCACGACGCGAACGCGTTCCTGCCGACGCTGCTCGCATGTGCGGTCTCGTACGGCTTCACCGTCGTCGTGATGCCGCGCTCGATCCTCACCGAGAAGATCGCGCGTCGCGGCCGTCACGTCTATCGCGAGTACGGTGTCGATCCGCTCGAACGGCATTTCGTCGATGAAGTGATGACGCGCGACGTGATCTCGGTTCACGCTGAGACGCCCATCGCCGACGTGCTGCGCGACTACTTCGGCGCGACGCAGCGGCATCGTGCGTATCCCGTCGTCGTCGCCGGCAATCTGCTCGGCATGATCGATCGCGAGCGCTTGAATGCCGTCGCACCGGAGGCGCGCGCCGAGCCGGTCGCGAGCCTCTTCGCCGACACCGCGGTTCCACACGCGTTGCCGAGCGAGACGTGCCGCGCCGTCGCCTCGCGCATGGCCGCGCTCGGGCTCGAGAGACTGCCGGTCGTGGAATCCGCGAGCGCGGCGCATCTCGTGGGCGTCGTCTCGCGCAGCGATCTATTGAAAGTCACGCGCCATCTTCACGAGGAAGAATTCCAGCGCGAGCGCTTTCTCAGGTGGGACGCGCCGTCGGCCTGAGCCCTCAGTCTGCCGGGCCGAGGCGGTAGAGCACGCGGCGGATGATCCCGTCGCAATGCGCGCCGCCGAACTCGAACAGATCGCGTTCGGCGAGATCGATATCGCGCGCCAGCGATTCGCGCAGCAGGCTCTTCGCGCGGAAGTGGCGCGTGCGCACGGTGGCCTCGGGAATGCCGAGGCACTGCGCGGTCTCCTCGACGCTCATCTCTTCGACGGAGCGCAGCACGAACACCACTCGGAAGTCCTCCGGCAGCTGGTCGAGCTTCTGTTCGAGCAGCGCGCGGATCTGCGCGCGCTGCGCGGCTCGGTCGGGCAGATCGTCATCGTCAGCGGGCACCGTTTCGATCTCCGAATCCGCGCTCACGAGCGGAATCACGTTCTGCCGGCGACCGTCGCGGCGGGCGCGGCCGAGGCATTCGTTGAGCACGAGGCGCGCGAGCCAGGTCGCGAGGCTCGACTCGCCGCGAAACTGATTCATCGAGCGGAAGGCGGCGAGATACGCCTCCTGCAGCGCGTCCTCGGCTTCGGCCGCGTCGCGTAGCACGGCGCGTGCGAGCCGGTACAGGCGTCGGTTCGACTGCCGCATCAACGACGCGAACGCTTGCCGGTCGCCGGCGACGATGCGCCGCACGACGCTCGCTTCATCACTCGCCACGGTCGCCGTGGAGGTCATACGGCCGTCACTTGCTCAGCATCGATTGCACTTGCTTCGCGTGCTCCAGGTGCGTCACGAACGTCGGACGGGCCTGCTGGAGAAGGGCCTTCAGCTCCGCATTCTGCGCGCTCGGGATCAAGGTGTTGTCGAGCGCGTCCAGCACCGTCTGATGATACGTGACCTCGTGGTCGATGTACGCCTTGTCGAACGCGCCGCCACTCAGCTTCTTCAAGGAGGCGAGGTTCTTGTCGCCGCCTTCTTTGAGGCTCTTGCTGGTGGCGTTCTCTTCGGGTGTCACGTGCAGCTTCGTGACGAGATCCTTGGCTTGCTGGTTCACCTGCGTGTGGTTCGCCACCATGAGCTGCGCGAAATCCTTCACTTCCTTCGATTGCGCCTTCTTCTCGGCGAGGGTGCTAACATCGATATCGACCTGATTAGCGGTGACGACGATGGCCGCAATCTGCGGGTCGCTCGGCGCGGCGCTTTCGGCCTGTACCGCAGCGGCGCTCAACGCGGCCACGGCGGCGTAAACAACGTGCATCAGTTTCATCCAGCGGCTCCCGTGACTCGTGCTTCACGCAAATGGATGTCACGTGCCGGCGCGGCGTTCCCGCCATGCCGGGCCCGGATCGGCGTCCTTACTTAATTCTCCAGTCAGTTCGAAGCGATCCGCGCCACGGGCGCGGTGAGCAGCAGAGGCGACTCGAAATCTGCGAGACAGAGGAGCGTGCTACGCGCCATCTCGTTCGGGTTCGTGCGTGCGTACGCGTTGTCGTGAGCCCAGAGCAACACTGGGAATGATTGTTGCTCGAATCAGCCTCGCTCTAGCGAACCGGACCGAGGGCGCGGCTGTGAGGGCGCGCGTAAGAAGGCGGCAGTAGCCGCTCAGGGAGCCCGCATCACGATGTCGAACAGTGTTCAGGAAATGCCGCGAGTGCTGCTGATTGGTCCGTACGATCCGCACTGTGGCGAATACACCTTTCTCGCCCCGCCGCTCGGTGTGTGGCGGCTCGCTGGTGCGCTACAGACTGCAGGCGTGCACGCGCGCGTGTTCGATCCGAACTGCTGCGGCGAGCCGCCGCAAGTCGCCTTGGAGCGCGAGCTGCTGCGCGTACGTTGGGATGTCGTCGGCATCTCCACCACCGCGATGACGCTGCGATTCGATCTCGAGCTCGCACATCTCGCGCGTCGTCTCGCGCCACGCGCGCTGCTGATCGCCGGCGGCATGGAGGCGACGTTTCGCCCCGAGCTCATGTTCGAGCTCGCTCCGTTCGATCGCGTGGTGCTCGGCGAAGGCGAGCGACCGCTGCTCGAGCTGACCGCTCGCCTGCGCGCGGGGCAACCGATCGACGGCATTGCAGGAACCGCGGAGCGCCGCGCGGATGGCGGCGTCTTGCGCATTCCGCAGAGCTCGCTCGATCGCGCAGAGCTGCGCGACGCGATCTTCAATATCCCGTACGAACAGATGCCGTACCGAGCCTACTGGGAACGGCTCGAAGCGGCGTATCGCGTGGGCGCATTGCCCTCCAAGGCCGCGCGCGAAGCGCGCCTCGCCGAGATCCGCTCCGTGCGTCTCATCACGCTGAACTATTGTCCGATGGGATGCACATTCTGCTCGGCGACGAACTTCTTGCACGAAGCGCAAGGCAGTGTTGCGCCGATCGCGCGGCTCTAAGCGGACGAGGTGCTGCAGATGCTCGAACGCATCGTCGCTGCCCACCCGCGCGTGCGTACGGTCATCTTTCAGGACGACATCTTCGTGTTCACGAAGGACCGCCGCATCCTGCCGCTCTGCGAGGGCATCATCGCCGCGAAGGGGCGCGGCGCGCTGCCCGCGCACCTGCAATTCATCAGCACGAATCGCATCGACGCGATGACTGCGGAGCGGCTCACGGCCATGCGCCGTGCCGGCTTCCGTGTGCTGGGCTTCGGCATCGAGAGCTTCGCGCCGCGCGTGCTCGCGGAGTTCAACAAGGCGCAGATCCATCGGCACATCGAGCCGATGCTGAACGCGGCGCTGGCGGCGGGCGTGACGCCGTTCCTCGATCTGATCCTCAGCTCGCCGCACGCAACGATGGAGGACGTGGCACTCACGCTGCGCGAGGCGTATCGCTGGCTGCGCCGCGGCTGTGAAGTTGGCATGTATCCCTACGTGATTCCCTTCTCCGGTGCGGCGTTCGCGCAGGACCCGCGCCTCGCGCCCTACACGGAGGTCGCCTCACGCGAGATCGCGGGCACGGGGCTGCGATTCGCGCAGCCCGCGAAGATCTTGCCGATCGACGCCGCCGTCAAAGATGCGGTGCTCAGCATGGAACGCGCGTTCGAGGACATGCTGAGCGCGCTACAAGACGAGGTCGCGCACTTGCCCTCGCGCGTCCGCTCGCTGCTGTGGATTCTCGCGTCGATACCGGTGATGGCCGAGCGCGGCATCACGATCGCCGACGCGAACGAGCTGCGCGCCGAGCTGGCCGCGCGCCTGCCGCGCGCGCAAGGTGCCGCTGCATCGCCGGCGGTTGCAGTGGCCTGACAGGACGTTGCCATGACGCGTAAACAAAAATGGCGAATCTTCGCGCCGCTCGGGGTCTGCGCGCTGCTCGGCTTGTGGATCGCGTTGTCCGCGGCGAATGCGCGCGCGGCCAGCTTCTCGCTGGTGGTCTACGCACTCGCGAATCTCATCGTGTACACGGACGCGGTCGATTTCGCGCTGCGGCTCTTCATGCGCCGGCGGCGCAAGGCACTGCTGATCGCCACGGCGGACAATCGCGACGTGTCGATCGATCTTGCGGGCGGCGGCACTTGGAGCGGCCGCCCTCTCGTGCCCATGCGGCCGTACGCGATCATCGCGTCGGTGTTCAATCTGCAGCCGCACCTCGAAACCTTCATGCGGAACTACGCGCCCTGGCGCGACAAGGTCTGGCTCATCAGCGACGGCTCCACGGATCACACGGTCGAGCGGCTCCGCGCGGCCGGCTGGCGCATCTTCGACGACGGCGTGAATCGCAAGAAGCCGGGCGCGATCAAGCGGCTGCTCTCGCGGTTGCCGGCGCACATCGAAACGGTGATGGTCATCGATCCCGACATCCGCATCCGCGCACGCGGGGATGGCAGCACGATCGATCTCGAGCGCGCGATCGCGGACTTGCAACGCTCGGGCGCCGCCGCCGCTTGCCCGCGCGTGATGATCGAGCCGGACGGCTTTCTCGCGCGCTTTCAGGCATTCGAGTACGCGCTCGCGTTCCGCGTCGGGCGTGAAAGTCTCGCGGACTACAGCATCACCTCCGGCGTGTCGATCTATCGCCGCGCCGCGCTCGAGAGCGCGCTCGCCGAACACTCGCTTTCGGTGTATGCGGAGGACTTCGAGAACGCGATCATCCTGCTCGGCCGCGGCGAGTCCATCTACTACGACGGGCGGCTCGTCGTGAGCACCGAAGGCCCGGGCGTGGTGCGGCGCTGGTTCTCGCAACGGGTGGGCTGGTACCACGGCCTGATCAAGGTGTACGCCGAGCGACTCGCGGAGGTCTGGCGCGTGAGCCGTCGGGCACCGTTTGCGATGTATCACTTCATCCTGTACGTCGGCGTACTCTCGCTCGCTCTGCACATGGCCAAGATGGTCAGCGCGGCGCTGCTGATCGTCAGCTTCATCAGCGGCTTCGACGAGCTCTTCTTCGCGCACTTGTTACCGAACGGCAGCGCTTACTTCAATCCGACGTACTTCATCTCGGCGGTCGGCGGCTATCTCGCGCTTGGCGTCATCGCGCTGTTCACGGTGGTGCCGCGCGCGGAGCGTGCATACACAGCGCCGATCGTGCCGCTCTATCTCTTCTACGCCATCGCGCACATTGCGCCGATGACCGTGGGCTTCGCCAACTGGATGGCGCTGCAGATCATCGGGCGTCGCGTGTATCGCGATCACTACGACGTCGACCGGAGGAACGAGGCTACCGATGGGCGCGGCACGTCGCGTCCGAGGAGAGCTGCTTGATTCTCGGGGGCGCGCCGGCGCCGGTGCGTTACGTGCCCGAAGCGTACTGGGAAGCTCGGGCACAACGGTTCGCACGGGAAGGCGAGGGGCTTGCTGCGGTCTGCTCCTACGGCATGCCTCAGTTCTACAACAAGGTCATCGATTTCTGTCAGCGTCGGGCGCTCGAGCCCTGGCTCGACATCGATCCCGGTACACGCGTGCTCGACGTGGGCTGCGGCGTTGGCCGCTGGAGCCGCTTGCTCGCCCGGCGCGGCGCCGAGGTCACCGGCATCGACATCAGCCCGACGATGATCGACGAGGCGCGGCGGCGTGCCGCACGATCGGGCGTCGCGGGCCGATGCCGCTTCGAGACGCAGAGTCTGGCCGAGCTCGACGCGGGCGGGCGCTTCGATCTCGTGCTCGCGGTGACGGTGCTGCAGCACATCCTCGATCCGGTTGCGCTCCACACCGCCTTCCGCCGCATGGTCGACCATCTCGCGCCGGGCGGCCGCATGGTGATCCTCGAAGCGGCGCCGACGACCACGGCCACATCCTGCGACACGAGCATCTTCACGGCGCGGAAGCGAAGCGAGTACCTCGCGCTGTTCCGCGAAAGCGGTCTGCAGCTCCGCGCGATCACCGGAGTGGACCCGGCGCCTTTCCGCTACAAGCTGCTTCCGCACCTACGGCGCCTGCCGCGGCGGCTTGCGATGGTCGCGAGCACGGTTGCGACCGCGCTGTCGCTGCCAATCGATGTGTGCTTCGGGCGGTACGCAACGAATCGCTC
>DASZSS010000378.1:0-1996 GCA_035548535.1 Steroidobacteraceae bacterium | reverse complement strand
GCCGACCGGAATGTGCATCTCGTTGGCGGTGAGCAGACGCTGGCTCGGCTCCGGATCGTCGTATTCGATTTGCCACCAGTACTGATGCCCGGTGACGACGATGCGCAGCGCATCCGCCGGATGCGCGGAGAGTCCCCGCTGCACCACGAAGTCCGCGACGCCGAGCGTGATGAGGGTCAGCACGGTCAGCGCAACGGCGGCGGTGATCACGCGCGTCGCCTTGCGCTCCGCATCCGGCGAGGTGCGTCGCCTCCGGAGCATCGCCCAGACGAGAGTCGCATTGACGACCACGTAGACGACCGCTGCGACGGCGCAGAAGAGCAGCAGCAGATGGGCGATCTGCTGGGCGCGCGGACCCGCCGGATTGAGTGCGGCGTGATTGCTGCTGCAACCTGCGGCGAGCGCCGCCCCGGCCATCGTCGTCAAGAAGCGCGCGTGTCGCATACGGCGCGCTCTCAGTGCGAGGGAGCCGGCGCGCTCTGCACCGGCTTCAAGTCCGGCCCGGACTGCTCGCTCTTCTTCGTGAACAGATGGTCGGAGCGCGCGGGGGTGGCGTCCTTGGGGGTCTGGCCGGACATCGAGCGCACATACGCGACGAGCTGCCACACCTGCTGCGTCGGGATCTTGCCGCGAAAGGAGGGCATGCCGTTCGGCCGGCCCTCGACGATGGTCGCGAAGATGTTCTGCGGCTCCGAGCCGTAGATCCACGCGTCGTCCATCAGCGGCGGGCCGATCGCGCCCCCGCCCTGCGCGTGACAGCCCGAGCAGTTGAACCACTCGAACAGTTGCTTGCCTTGCGAGATCGCGTAGGCGTTGTAGTCGTACGGCGAATGTCCGTCATGGCGCGGGGCGCCGCTGCCGGGTTGTATGTCCGACTGCGTGAGCGTGTTGAGCGGCGCGGCGCCGCTCAAGCTGGTATCGGAGAATTTTCGCGACTCGCGTGAGCACGCAACGAGTGCGAGCATCGCGACGGCGCAGACGGTCAGCTCACGGTAGCGAGAACACATACAACGTGCCGCCCTGCTGCGTGTGCTGCTTCAGATCGCCGACCGCGCTCGCCCATCCATTGCCGGCGCTTGCGTCGCGCGTATCGAGGTCGCCGGAAACGACCGCGCCAGCCCAACCACCTACGCCCGCCAGCACCGCCACGTACTGCTTGCCGTCGGGCGCGCGATAGGAAACGGGTTGACCGATGATTCCCGAGCCTGCTTTGAACTGCCACAGCAGCCGCCCGCTGCTCGCATCGAGTGCCTTGAACCAGCCTTCCATCGTGCCGTAGAAGACGAGGCCGCCCGCGGTGGCGAGCGCGCCGCTCCACACGGGAAAGCTCTCCTTCACTTCCCACCGTGCCCGGCCGGCCGCGACATCCCACGCCGTCAGCACGCCGCGATAGCCGCCTTCGCCGGCGTACATCTTCACGTTCGCGCCGACGTACGGCGTTCCCGCGATGTAGTTGGCGGGCACGGCTTCCTCGTCCTGACAGAGATTCTGGTGCGGGATGTAGAGCAGTCGCGTCTGCGGCGACCATGCCGAGGGCTGCCAGTCCTTGCCGCCGCCCGCGTGCGGGCAGATGTTGCGCACGACGTGGCCGACGGTCGGCTTCTTTTCCGGGACGTACTGCGGTCTGCCAGTGGTGAGGTCCACCTTGCTGATCGTGTTCACGTTCACGAACGCATTGGCCGACAGCACTTCGCCGGTCGCGCGATCGATCACATACACGTGCCCGTTGCGGTCGGGATGCGCGAGCACTTTGCGCATGCGCCCGCCGATCTGCAGGTCCACGAGGACGTTCTCGTTCACGCCGTCGTAGTCGTAGAGGTCGTGCGGGTTGTACTGGTAGAACCAGCGCGCGGCGCCCGTTTCCGGATCGCGCGCGAAGATGCCCGCCGTCCACTTGTTGTCGCCGGGGCGCTGATCCGGATTCCAGGGCCCTGGATTCGCCGTGCCGTAGTAGACGAGATTCAGCTCCGGATCGTAGGAGATCCAGCCCCACACG
>DASZSS010000377.1:0-5574 GCA_035548535.1 Steroidobacteraceae bacterium | reverse complement strand
GTACGCGGCCAGTCTTTCCTACTTTTTCTTCGACGCGCAGGCGCGGCGTGAAATCTTCACCCCCGAGGCGCTCGCCGGCTTGCGCGACTCCGACCCGGAAGCCGCCATTCGCGAGCCCTTCGAGCGCGCCGGCGGCGACTTGATCGATCGCATGTTGTACGCCGATTCGAAGATTCGCCTGCCCGATCACCCCGCGATGATCACGGACCGCATGTCGATGGCGCACGGCCTCGAGGTGCGCAGCCCGTTCATGGACCATCGCCTGGCCGAATTCGTCGCGCGCATGCACTCGACGCTGAAGATTCGCGGGCGCTCGCTGCGCGTGGTGCAACGGCAGCTCGCCGCGCGGTACTTGCCGCCCGCGATCATCGCGCGCCCCAAGCAGGGATTCGCGTCGGCGCTGCCGTACATCCTGCAGCGGGAATACAAGGTTCTCTACGAGCGCTTCCTGCTCGATTCCTCGCTCGTCTCCGCAGGCATTTTGCGGCGCGAGCCGATTCAGGCCTTGCTCGACGCGCAGCTCGCGGGCCGCGCCGATCACGGCAATCGGCTGTGGCTGCTGATCAGCGCGGAGCTGTGGCATCGCGTTGCGATCGCAGGCGTCGAGCGCGACAGCTTGCGCGCCGAGCTCGATGCGGCCGGCTTGCCTGCAAGCGCACCGGCGCCTCGGCCCGCAGTCATCGACGGGCTCGGCATCGCGGCGCGACAGGTGCTCTGAGCACGGGCACGGCCCTTGCTGTTCCTCCCGCAGCTCGAACCACGCGGTGCGGGCGGCGACCTCTGAGCAGACACACCAAAACGCTTCTTCAGGAGTCTCGGGATGAGCAGGATATCGATCGAGCGTGCCGTAAGCGGCGGACGCAGTCTGAGCGCGTGGTCATCGGCCACTCTGTTGAGCCTGATGCTCGCGGCCTGCGGCGGCGGAGGCGGCGGATCGGATTCGCGCCAATCGCTAACGCCGACTCCGACACCCACACCGACGCCGACGCCGACGCCGACGCCAACGCCGACGCCGACTCCCACACCGACGCCGACCAACACCGCGCCGGTGCCGAAGGCGGACCCGGTGACCGTCACGTATCCCACGGACAACGCGACCTGGACCGGCAGTGCCACCGATGATGGCCTGCCCGCCGGCGCGGCACTGAGCTACACCTGGGAATTCGTGAGCGGCCCGCCCGGCCCGGGCAACACGCCCGGCGCGATTCTCGCCTCGCCGAACACCGCGCAGACGTCCGCGCGCTTCGTCGGCGGTCCGGGCGACTACGTGTTCAATCTCAAAGTGAGTGACACCGAGCTCACCGGCACAACCACCTTGCACGTGACGGTGAATCCCAATCCGAACCTCTTTCCGACCGCGCCCGGCGCGGCGGGCTGGATGACCTCGACGCCCGCTGCCGAAGGCATGGACGTGACCAAGCTCGACGCCGCGCAGGCGTATTCCCTCGCGGCAGGTGGCCCGACGGATGAGCAATCCGGCTACATCATCCGCCACGGCAAGCTCGTGTACTCATGGGGCAACCCGAGCACGCGCTATGAGATGAAGTCGACGACGAAGTCGATGGGCGGGCTCGCGCTGCTGCTCGCGCTCGACGAAGGCAAGCTCGCGCTCACCGACAAGGCGAGCGACAGACTGCCGGTCTTCGGCACGGACCCGGTCGTGAGCGTGCCGTCCGGCTCGCTGAGCGACATCACGCTGCTGCAGCTCGCGACGCACACGTCGGGTCTCAGCAAGTCCGATCAGGCCGGCACCTTGACGCTGCAGTACCCGCCGCCGGGCTCGGCGTGGTCCTATTCGGATCAAGGCCTGAACTGGCTCGCGGACGTGCTCACGCAGACTTACGCGCAAGACCTCAGCACCTTCATGACCTCGCGCGTCTACACCACGCTCGGCATCAACGTCGGCAACTCGGGCGACCTGGTGTGGCGCGACAACCAGTTCCGCTCGGTCGATCTCAACGTGAACGGCACGCCGGTCAAGCGGCGCGAGCTGGCCTCCGGCATCAATGCGAACGTCAACGCGATGGCGCGCGTCGGATTGTTGATGCTGAACAAGGGCGTCTGGGGCAACACGCCGATCCTCAGCAATGCCGTCGTCGAGAAGGCGCACACGCCGCCCGCGGAAGTGGCGAATGCGGAGATCAAGGACCCGGTCAACTATCCGGGCGCGACCACCAACTACGGCATGCTGTGGTGGACGAACACGACGGGCCAGATGCCCGATGTGCCGCGCGATGCGTACTGGGCGTGGGGCCTGCACGAGACGTTCATCATCGTGATCCCGAGTCTCGATCTCGTCGTCGCGCGCGCCGGCAAGAATGGCTGGCACACCGTCGGCGGTGTGCAGCAAACCGAGTTCTGGAACGCCGACTACAATGTGCTCGCGCCGTTCCTGACGCCCATCGTGCAGTCGATCACGCCATAGCGAATACAGGGGGGAGGCGCGGGGAGCGTGCGGTCGGCAACGGCCGCCGCTCCCCGCTTTACATGGGGCCGCGGCGCAGGCCGCAGAGTGGTGCGCGACATGGAGCGTCGCCGAGAGGATGCAGATCCTCCCCTAGAATCCGGCGCGGGAGGCATGAGCCGCATCGAAGGGGCCCCATGAAGAGAGCACCCCGTGTTCTGGCATTCACGGCCGCAACTGTCGCACTCGCAGCGCTCGGCGGTTGCAACGGAGCCGGCTCGCCCACAGGAAGCGCGCAACAAGAGGCTGCGCGCGCACCTGCCGGCGATGCAAACCCGAACGCCAACGCATACGCGGAATTGGCGAAGCTGCCCGACTGGAGCGGCGTGTGGGAGCCGATGCGCATGGCGCGTCCCGCCGGCGAGAAGCCGCCTGCCCCGCCGAAACTCACACCGGCGTATGCGCCGCAGTACGCCGCTTATCAAGAGAAGAACCGCACGACGCCCGGCATCAACTTCGTGTCGAACGTGGCGAACTGCGTGCCGGCCGGCCTGCCCGGCAGCATGCTGCAGCCGTATCCGCTCGAGTTCCTGTTCACGCCCGGGCGCGTGACGATCGCCATCGAGACCTACTCGGTGGTGCGCCGGATCTACACCGATGGGAGCCCGCTGCCGGCCGAGCCCGATCCGACTTACCAGGGCACCTCGGTGGGACACTGGGAAGGCGACACGCTGGTCGTCGAGACGATCGGCATTCTGCCCGAGACGGCACCCATCAGCGGCATCATCGGCCACAGCGACAAGATGCGCGTGACCGAGCGCATGCACCTGTCGGCGCCGGACGTGCTGGAGATCACGACGACCATCGACGATCCGACGGTGTTCGTCGAGCCGTACACCTTCACCACGCACTATCAGCGCCATCGCGACTGGAAGATCATGGAGTACGTCTGCGCTCAGAATAATCACGACTACGTGGACGAGAAGGGCAATCCAGGATTCAGCCTCGAGCGCAAGCCGGGAGAGTGACGCGTGACTGTTCAGAAAATCGTGCGGCGGATGGTGGCGGGTCTTGCGCTGTGCGCACTCGGCGCGGTCGCGAGCGCCCATCACTCCACCGCGATGTTCGAGTGGGGCAAGGAGAAGACGGTCGAGGGCACCGTCGACAAGTGGGAATGGACGCAGCCGCACACGTTCCTGTGGGTGATGGTCCCGGGCAAGGGCGGCAAGGTCGAGCAGTACGGCTTCGAGGGCATGAGCCCGAGCTGGCTCGGACGGCGCGGGTGGGGACTCAAATCGATCGCGCGCGGTGACAAAGTGAAGCTCGTGTATTACCCGCTGCGCGACGGGCGCCACGGTGGGTTCTACGTGCGCGTGACGTTGCCGGACGGACGCACGCTCGAGGCGCTGCCGCAGCGACAGCAGTAGGCGCTCGTGCGCCGGCCGCCGCGGACCCACCAAAGCTTGGCCAGTCGCACGACGCGCGCCTCTCCATTCCAGCGCATTGTCCGGCTCGCAAGCGCGCGGCATCGAGCGGCAAGACGCCGGAACAGGTCGAACGGGAGTTCTTCCAGAGCGCGCGGCCCTCGTCGGTCATCCAGCGATTTGCGCAGCCGGCGGAAGTGGCCGCGATGATCGCGTACGTGTGCAGCACGCAAGCTTCGGCGACCACCGGCGCCGCGCTGCGTGTGGACGGCGGCGTGGTGCGCGCGATCGTGTGAGAGGCCGGCCGGCGCGGCGCACGGCGTCGGCCTGAGTGCGCCGGCAAACCATTGCGGGGCCTGCACGCTAGCGACAATCCCGAGCCAGCGCGCCGCAACGGCGGCGCACTGCGTTCGCCGGCAACCCATTCCGGGCCTGCATAGCGACAATCCCGAGCCGGCGCGCCGCAACGGTGGCGGATTGCGTGCGCCGGCAACCCATTCCGAGCCTGCGCGCTAGCGGCAATCCCGAGCCGACGGCGCAAAGAATTGCGGGCCTTCGCGCTGGCAACCGTCGCGGGGGGCTTCGCTCGGCGGCAACAATTGCGGGCTCTCGCGCGTTGTTTGCAGATGCCGCACCGGAAGCTGATCGTCACCCTTGCGCTCGCCGCTTTGCTGCTCGTCGGGCTCGCGCTCGCCTGGCGCTTCACCCCGCTCGCGGACTATCTCGAGCCGCAACGGATGGCGAAGCGGCTGGAAACCCTGCAGCGGCTGCGGGGCGCGCCGTTCTATTTCGTCGCGGCGTTCGTGATCGGCGGGCTCGTCATGTTCCCGGTCACGGTGTTGAGCGCGTCGACCGCCATCGTGTTCGCGCCCTACATCGCCGCGCCCGTCTCCTTCACCGGCATCATGCTGAGCGCGGCGTTGTTGCATTGGCTCGGCGCGCGGCTCATCGGTCGTCAGGCCCACAAAGCGCTTGGCGCGACCATCCAAAAAGTCGACGAGGCGCTCGCCGATCGCGGCATCGTGACGATCGCCGCCATCCGCATGGTGCCGATCGCGCCATTCACGCTGGTCAATCTCGCGGCCGGCGCGATCTCGGTGCCTTTTCGCGACTACATGCTCGGCACGATCCTCGGCATCGCGCCCGGAACGATCCTCGTGTGCTTGTTCGGGCGCCAGGTGCGCGAGTTCTGGCGTCATCCGAGCGGGCACGGCATCGCGCTCGTCGTCGGCGTGGCCCTCGTGTGGATCGCCGTCTCGCTCGCTCTGCAGCGCTGGGCGTCCCATCACCGGCGCGGGCGGTCCACAGCGTCGGCGTGAGACGCGAGCGCCGACTACTCGTCGCTGCGATACACCGGATACAAGTTGAAGCGCGCGTCCCAGGACGCGTGGCGGCGATGGAAGAATTCCAGGCGCGCCGCCGGACTGGCCGCAAACGCGGCGTCGGTCGCGAGCCGTCCCTGAAACTCTGCGGCGAGCTGCGCATCGTTGCGCAGCATCTCACGCGCGATGGGCTCGGCGATGTACGCCTCGAGGTGCTCCTTCTGCTCGAACCACGCGTTGAAGAAGCCCCACGCGGCGAGCGAATCGGGCGCGCGCGGCTCGAGCAACGCCGTCACGAGCCGCACCAGCCGCTGCCGCGTGGGCACGAACAGCGAGCCGGCCGGAATGGCGACCTGCTCCTTCCGCCACTCTCCCGTCACGCTGAGACGCATGCGCCCTTCGAAGGGCGCAGGAGAAAAAGCGG
>DASZSS010000376.1:0-17140 GCA_035548535.1 Steroidobacteraceae bacterium | reverse complement strand
CGTGAACGAGCCGCGCGGCTCGGACGTGCTCGTCGGCGCCCTCCTCTGCAAGCCGCATCGGGCGGACTGCCAGGTCGGCGTCATCTTCTTCAACAACGTCGGCTATCTCGGGATGTGTGGTCACGGCACGATCGGGCTCGTCGCCTCGCTCGCGCATGCGGGCCGGCTCGGCGTTGGTGCGCTGAAGATCGACACGCCGGTCGGCGCGGTCGAGGCGCGTCTTTGCGAGGATGGGCAAGTCGAAGTGGCCAACGTGCCGAGTTACCGCAAGGCGCGGCACGTCACGGTGGATGTGCCCGGCGGCGGCACGATCGCGGGCGATGTGGCGTGGGGCGGCAACTGGTTCTTCCTGGCCGAGGGCACGACGTATCCCGTCTCGCCGGACAATCTGGAATCGCTTACCCAGCTCGCGTGGACGGTGCGCCAAGCGGTGAATGCGCAAGGGCATCCCGAAGTGGATCACGTCGAGCTGTTCGGTCCGGCCTCGACACCCGACGCGGGCAGCCGCAGTTTTGTGCTGTGTCCGGGGAAGGCGTACGACCGATCTCCCTGCGGCACGGGAACGAGCGCGAAGGTCGCTTGCCTCGCGGCGGACGGCAAGCTCGCCGAAGGTGAGCCATGGGTTCAGGAGAGCGTGATCGGCAGCCGCTTCGTCGCCCGCTTTCGCTGGATCGATCGCGAGAAGGGCATCGTCGCGCCGACCCTCACCGGCGCCGCGTACGTGACGGGCGAAGCCACACTTCTCTTGGATCCGCGCGATCCGTTCTGCTGGGGGATTCGCGCGTGAACGAGCCGCTCGCTCGCACGATGACCGGGCAGATCACGGCGCGCATCCGCGAGAAGATCCTCACGGGCACGTACGCACCCGGCTCGCCGCTTCTGCAGGATTCGATCGCGGCGGAGTTCGGCGTCAGCAAGATCCCGGTCCGCGAGGCATTGGTTCAGTTGCGGTCCGAGGGACTCGTCGACATTTTCGCGCATCGCGGCTTCCAAGTGCGCGCCATCTCCGCGAGCGAGATGGTCGAAGTGTTCCGGCTGCGACTCGCCATCGAGCCTGCCGCCGTGGCCGAGGGAGCGCGCAAAGCGTCCGCCGGCGATCGAGCTGCCGCCGCAACGGCATGGCAGGCGCTCAACCAGGCGCTCGCGACGGGCGACCTCAAGAATTCGGGGGATCTGAACTCGGCATTCCATTTGTCGCTCGTAGTGCCGCGGCTGCAACCGGTGACCAGCGAAACGCTCGCGCGGCTGCACACGCTCGCTCAACGTTACGTCCGCATGCACCTTCAGCCCGCTGGACGCGTGAAGAGAGCGATGAAGGAACACACGGCCCTGCACGAGGCCTGGGCTGCGCAAGATGCGAAGGAGGCGCGACGTCTGTGCCAAGCACACATCGAAGAGACATTGGACGAGCTGGCGGACGCGCTGTCGCCGAAACTGAAGAAGTAAACTGCGAGGCGCGCGGCCGCAGGAGCGATTGCGCACCGTTACTCGCCGCCGCGGTCGCGACGGCAGAAGGAGTCAGAGCACTCGAGCTCGCGAAACCGCCTCGCTAGCTCACTCCGGCAGGTCCCGCTCGAAGAGCGCGCAGTAGACGCAATGCGCGTGGCTGTGATTCTCCACCCACAGGTGGCTGACCCAGGGTTTCGATTGTCGAGCAGCGGCGTGCTCCCACGGCTGGTTCGCGATTTCGTGTAGCGCCACGGCGGTGGGGTGGCCGCGCGCGACGATCTCCTGCGCGCGCGACGTTTCGATATGCCCGCGCGGATGAATGGTGATGGCCGCGGCGCCGTCGCCGAGTTTCTGGGCGAAGCGCTCGGGATACTCGCGCTCCTCCGCGGCGGTGAGCAGCGAGCTGAAGTACTTCACGAACTGATGGTGCTGGCTCTCCGCCGGTTGCAGGGCGGCCCGACCCGGCTCGCAGGACGCGGTCAAGTCGATGCGGTCCGTTGGGAACCCGTCCTCGAACAGCTCCATGCGGACGCGGTTCGCGACCTCGTAGTCCGGAAACACAGCGAGTACCACAGCGCTCATGCTTTCCTCCTTCCGGCTGCGGTGCAGCCGCAGGACGTCAAGGTTTCGAAAGATTCTACGCCCGGCGTCGCTTGCGGGAAGGTCGCGCCTCTGCTCCGCTCGAGATAGCGCCCGATGCTTCGCGTTCATCGCGGCGGGGTGACCTTTGGGGGCACGCGGCATGCTTCGCCGACCGTTCACGCAGGAGATCGACCATGGCCAAGCCCCCGAACCCCGATTCCGCGCGCGGGACCGTGCGAGACCCGCACGAATGGAAAACCGGCGACGAGCCGATCACCTCTGCGCAGCGCTCCTACCTCGAGACGCTCTATACCGAAGCCGGCGAGGATGTTCCCGAAGACCTGGGCGAGCTCACGAAAGCCGAAGCCGCTCTGGAGATCGAGGAGCTGCAACGGCGCACGGGTCGCGGTGGCCCGTCGTCGTCGGGGCCGGCGCACTGATGCACGCTTCGGGGGCGCGCGACGGCTGATCTCTTCAGGCCGTGGAGCTGACGCCGCACTCGGCGCCTTCGCTGTCCAGGAACGATGCGAGCACTAAGCCATGCTCCACGCGCGGCGGCTGCGTGAATTTCACGCCTGCGGAGGATTTGGCCTGATAGAACGCGCGCGCATCGACTACCCCGAAGCCGAGCTCCACGGCTCCGGCCGGCTTCTCCGCCGATGAAATGTGAAGTGCCAACGTGGTGGGTCCGGTGGCGAATTCGCTCCACTCCGGAGACGCGAACTTCAGCGGCAAGCCCAGCTCGTCCCGATAGAAGGCCACCGCGCGCTTCATGTCGGACACGTACTTGATCGCGTAGGTCAGTTGCGTCGCCATGGCGAGCCCTCCGACTGGTCTGCTGGCCGCCCGAGCGTATTCCAAATCACAGCCGTTGCAACATTCGGGTACGCTTGTCCCATGATCCCGCTGCGCGATGACAACCCGTCGGAGCTGAAGCCAGTCCTGACGACGACGCTGATCGTGGTCTGCACGCTCACGTTTCTGTGGCAACTGGCGCACGGCTCGCAGGGCGCCCAGGCCGTCATCTATTCGCTCGGGCTCATTCCCTCGGTGCTCTTCGGCATCGACACACTACCGGAGGAGCTCGTCGCCGTCCCGCCGATCCTGACGATCTTCACCTCCATGTTCCTGCACGGCGGCTGGATGCACCTGATCGGGAACATGCTGTACCTGTGGATATTCGGCGATAACGTCGAAGACGCGATGGGGCACGTCCGGTTCTTGGTCTTCTATCTGACGTGCGGAGTCGCCGCCGCGCTCGCGCAAGCCCTGCCGGATCCGCATTCCACGCTGCCGATGGTCGGTGCGAGCGGCGCGATCTCCGGCGTGCTCGGTGCGTATCTGCTTCTGTATCCCCACGCGCGCGTGCTGGTCGGCATCCCGTTCGGGTTCTACCTGCACATGACGCGTCTGCCCGCAGGTGTGGTGCTGGCGCTGTGGTTTGGGCTGCAGTTCTTGAGCAACGTGCTCAGTCCCCCCGCCGCAGGGGGCGGCGTCGCGTTCCGTGCGCACATCGGGGGCTTCGTCGCGGGCATGGTGCTCGTCGCGCTCTTCAAGCGACGCGGCTTCCGGCTGATGAATCCGCTTCGGTCGAGCTGAGTATCGGTTCGGCTGCACCGCCGTCGATTCGGCTGCGCGAGTGTCGACTACGCGACTTCGCCACAGCCCGTAGCTGCGTCGACGAGCCAATCACGAAGGTATCGCGTATAGCTCCTCGCGACCAATAGCTCGAATCGGTCTGCATGGCCGACGCAGGTGAGCACGATGGGAAGCTGCGCGAACCGTGTGCGCGCACATTGCCCGACGCGAAACACTCGCGGATGGAGATCGAGCCCGCATCCCTTCGACAGCAGCTCTCGAGCGGAAGCGCCTTGCACTTCCAGCATTCCGAACGCATCGGTCACATTCACCGCAATCCAGTCTTGCGCGACGGGCTCGCGTTCCAGCCGAAGTGCCTCGCCGACGACCAGCCACTCCTGCGGACCCAGCGTCAGTGCACGCCCGCCGAAGGCGGCGGATGTCTCGCCGACGCGCCGAGACAAGCCCTGCGCCTCGAACATCGCGCGTGCGGCTTCGTCGTGACTCGCCAGCCACGTCTTGATCTGCCACACGCTGCGCCGTTCGATGGCGGCGATACGGATGTCCGCTGCTTCACGCATTCATCCGTGCTCCCGTCGGATCGAAGAAGGGCGGTTGAACGACTCGCGCGCGGCCCTGTAGAACGCCGGCGTCGTACAGATCCACTTCGGAGCCGATCCGCTCACGACCGGCGCGGAGCATCGCAAGCGCGATGGGCGCCCGGCTGGCAACAGACGTGCCGGCAGACGTAATCCAACCATCCGTCACCTCGGTGGAATCGGCAGTGCGCAGATGGCTTCCGACGACGAATGACGTGCCCTGCTCAGCGGTGAGACCCACGAGTTGCAGTCGATCTGCTCTCAGGTTCTCCGGCAGACGGAGCGAGCGCTTGCCGATGTAGTCCCGACGCTTGCTCGCAGCGACTTTGCCCCAGCCGACGTCGTTTGGCACGGTCGTGCCGTCGGTGTCCGTGCCGACGTGCAGAAAGCCTTTTTCGAGGCGCATTAAAAGGAGTGCGTCGAGCCCGAGAGGCTGGAGACCTAGTGGAGTGCCCGCAGCCAGCAAGGCGTCCCATAGTGTCTGCGCGCGTTTCGCAGGCACATTGATCTCGTACGTGAGCTCGCCCGTGAAGCTCACTCGATAGATGCGAGCGGGCGTGCCCAGCAGTGTGCCCTCGCGCATCGAAAGGTGCGGAAACGCACTGCCCGACAGGTCGATGTCGGATTCGAGCTTTGCCAAGATGTCTCTCGCGCGCGGGCCGGCAAGCGACACGGTGGCCCATTGCTCGGTCACGGGGACGATCGCGACGCGCAGGTTCGGCCATTCGCATTGCCGCCACTCTTCCAGCCATTGCGCCACGCGCGAGGCGTTGCCCGACGTGGTCGTGACGAGGAAGCGGTTCGCATCGAGCATCACGACCGTGCCGTCGTCAAAGATGGCGCCGGATTCGCGCAGCATCAGCCCGTAACGCGCGCGCAGAGGCTGCAACGTCGAGAGGTCATTGATGTAGAAGCGGTCGAGGAAGTCGCGCGCGTCGGGACCGTGAACCTCGATCTTGCCGAGGGGCGACCCATCGAAGAGACCGGCTGCGTTCCGCACCGCCGTTGCCTCGCGGATCATGCCCTGCTCGCGAGTCTCGCCCGGTCTGAGATACACGACGGGACGGCGCCATTCGCCGAAATCGTGCATCACCGCGCCGTTCGCCACGTGCCAATCGTGAATCGGGAGCAATCGCTGTGGCGCGAAGCGCTCGCCGACGTCTCGGCCGGCGATTGCACCCAGCGTCACGGGCACGAACGGGGGGCGCATCGTGGTGTGGCCGAGCTCGGCCGCGCGCACGCCACGCAGGCGCGCGATGATCTCCAGCGACGCGGCTGCGGACGTTTTGCCCTGATCCGCCGCCATGCCGAGCGTCGTGTAGCGCTTCACGTGCTCGACGGAGGTGTAATTCTCGCGAAGCGCGAGCTCGATGTCCGCCACCGTCACATCGTGCAGAAAATCGACCCACTTGCGCGAGGACTTTCCGACCGGGCTGATGCGAGGACCGATCGGCACTCTGCTCGCCGCCATTCCGACGATGTCGATCGCGGAGCGACGTGCTGCCGGACTCGACGCGCCCGGCGTGGCGGGAATCAGTGCACCCGACGTTCCGTCGTAGATCAGCTTGCCGCCCGCTTGAGCGTAGAGCTGCAGCGCCGGAGCGAATCCGCCGGACACGGCCAGTGAATCGCAATCGACGGCATGCTTTCTGGTGATGCCCGAAGCATCCTGCGACAGCTCGCCGAGCCAAACTCTGCGCACGCTTCCGGGACCGCGTGTATCGATCGGGATGCAGCCGGTGAAGAGCTCGATCGAGAGCGCTCGAACCAGAGCGCGAACCTCATCCGAGATCTCTCGCCGCGTATCGGCGATGCCGAGCACGCGAACGCCGGCTTCGCGCAAGTCCTTGGCAAGCAAATAGGCGGAATCGTTGTTGGTCGCGATGAGCGGACGCGATCCGAATGCGACTGCGTAGCGGCGCAAGTACTGACGAGCAGCGCCCGCGAGCATGATGCCGGGGCGATCGTTGTTCGCGAAGATGAGCGGCTGCTCGATGGCGCCGGTGGCAAGCACGACCCGCCGCGCACGGACGATCCAATATCGCTCGCGCGCACTCGCACCCGCACTCCCCGAGGGAGGCGAGCGTTCGAGCAGCGTGATGACATTGTGGTCGTAGCAGCCGGTCGCCGTCGTGCGCGTGAGGATTCGCACGTCGGGCAACGCACGCAGTTGGGCCATCGTGCGCGCCAGCCATGCCTGGGCCGGTATCACTTCCGCCGTTCGCCCCGCGTCGAGCCGGCTCGCCGCGCTTGCCGGCCATTCCTGCGGTGCCGCCCCTTCAGCGGTTAGCCGAGTGCGCAGCCGGCTCGCCGTGCTCGCCGACGATTCGTGCAGTGGCATGCCTTCCGGCGCTTGCTGCGCCCAGAGCGCCTCGCCCCCGAGCTCGTGATGCTGCTCAACGAGCACGACGCGAGCGCCCGCGCGGCCCGCTTCGAGTGCCGCCTCGAGCCCCGCGCGGCCGCCGCCGACGATCAACACATCGCAATGCAGATTTCCGGTTTCGTACCGATCCGGATCACGTTCGGGCGGCACGCGCCCGAGCCCGGCAAGGCGCCGGATGACCGGCTCGTACGTGTGCCAGCTCGGCCAGATGAAGGTCTTGTTGTAGAAGCCCGCCGCCCAAAGCGGACTGAAGAGATCGAGCACTCGCCCAAGGTCGAAGTTGACGCTGGGCCAACCCGCCTGCGAGCGTGCACGCAACCCTTCGGTCAGCTCGACGAGCGGCGCGCGCGCGGTCGGTATGCCACGCGCGCCGTCGTGCAACTGAACCAGCGCGCCCGTCTCTTCGACGCCGCACGCGAATACGCCGCGCGGCCGGTGAAACTTGAAGCTTCGCCCGATCGTGCGAACACCGTTGGCCAGCAAGGCGGAAGCAAGCGTGTCTCCCGCGTACCCGCGATAGCGCTTGCCGTTGAGCTCGAAGGAGATCGGTGCGTCACGATCTACCGTGCCGCCTTTGGGCAAGCGATACGCGCCGGCGCCGCTCCTGCTCATGTGCGCGAGAGCTCCGGCTTTGGGTCGCCCATGAGATACACCTTCAGAATTTCATGCGTGAGCGTGTCGCGCGCCACGTTGAACCAACGCCCGCATCCGTAGGCGTGAAGCCAGCGCTCGAAGTGCGCGCCGACGGGGTTGTCCCTGACGAATAGATATTCGGCCCACGTCGCGTCATCGACTTCTTCCGACGGCCGCGCGACGTGCGACGTCCCGCCGAACGTGAACTCCACCTCGTCACGCTCGCCGCAGTAGGGACACGCGATTCGCAGCATGCGGCCTCCTAGTGCGCCACGCCGGCAGCGGCGCCTTCATCCACGAGCGCACCGCGCTTGAAGCGATCAAGCGCGAACGGCGCGATCAACGGATGAGGAACGCCCGTGGCAATCGTGTGCGCCATCGTGTCGCCGCCCGCGGGAATCGCCTTGTAGCCGCCCGTGCCCCACCCGCAATTGATGAAGAGACCTTCGATGGGTGTGAGCCCCATCAATGGACTGGTATCGGGAGTGATGTCCACCCTCCCCGCCCACTGCCGCATCAGCCTGAGGCGGCTGAAGCTGGGAAAGAGCTCGAGGACCGCGCAGATCGTCGCGCGCTGCTGCGGCAATCCGCCCCGTTGCGCATAGGAGTTGTACGCATCCGCGCCCGCACCCATCACGATCTCACCGCGGTCGCTCTGGCTCGCGTACGCGTGAACCGACGCGGAGATCACGATGACATCGAGGATGGGCTTCACGGGCTCCGTGACCATGGCTTGCAAGGCCATCGTTGTGATCGGCAGGCGCAGGCCCGCGAGCGCGGCGAGATGGGAGGAGTACCCGGCGACACTCATGACGACCTTGTCCGCAGCGATGGTGCCTCGAGACGTCCGCACGCCGCGCACGCGGCCATCCGCGATGTCGAATCCGGTGACCTCGCAGTTCTGCACGATGTCGACGCCGAGCGCACTGGCTGCGCGCGCATATCCCCAGACGACTGCGTCATGCCGCGAGATGCCGGCGCGTCGCTGCATGAAGCCCCCGACCACCGGGAACCTCCCGTTCAGCTCGATGGGCGCCGCGAGACGCTGAATCTGAGCGGGCGTGAGCATCTCGCAATCGACGTTGTTCATGCGAACGGCGTTGCACCAGCGGCGCGTGATCTCGAGCTCGTGCTCGCTGTGCGCGAGCTGGATGAGGCCGCGCTGGCTCAGCATGATGTTGAAGTTCAGCTCAGCGCCGAGGTGCTCGTACAGGCGCAGCGAGTGGTCGTAGAACGACGAGCTGGCGGCGTGGAAATAGTTGGAGCGGCAGACCTGGGTGTTGCGGCCGGAGTTGCCGCCGCCGATCCAGCCGCGCTCGAGAACCGCGACATTGCGGATGCCGTGGTTCTTCGCGAGGTAGTAGGCGGTTGCGAGGCCGTGGCCACCGCCGCCGATGACGACCACGTCGTAGCCGGATTTCGGTTGTGCATCACGCCAGGCCGGGCGCCAGCCGGAGTGGCCGCGCAGCGCCTGCCCAAGCATGCGCATGAAGGAGTAGCGTTGCACGAGGCATGTTATAGTCCATACACATGTGTATGGTCAAACTCCGATCGATCCTCATCATCCGAACATGAGCCGCACGCGTACACGAGGCAGGCGCGGCGCCCGAGGTAAACGTGAGCCATTGGGGCGCGACGCGTGGCTGGCCGCCGCGCGCTCCGCGCTGATCGAAGAGGGCACGGCCGGCGTCGAGATCAACAAGCTCGCCAAGCGGCTTGGCGTCAGTCGCGGCGGCTTCTACTGGTTTTTTGCGAGTCGCGAGCAGTTGCTGCAGGAGCTCCTGAGCTATTGGGTCGAGACCGGAACGCAGCTCTTCGAGAATCTGCTGAACCCCAAGCAGCGCAACGGCATGCAGGAGTATCAAGCGCTCATCGATCTATGGATCGACGAGAAGGAGTACGACCCCAGGTGGGATGGCGCCGTGCGGGACTGGGCGCGCACCTCCCCGGCGGTCTTGAAAGCGGTTCAAGCGGTCGATCGGAAGCGCATCGAAGTCATCGAAAGGATCTTCTGGGACTTGGGATACAGCGGATTGGAAGCGCAAGTTCGGGCGCGCGTCACGTACTACCACCAAGTGGGCTACTACGCGCTCGGCGTGCGTGAGTCGCGCCAGCAGAGGCTCGAGCTCATTCCGTACTACAAGAAGGTGCTGGTGGGGAAATGACGCGCGTTGCAAGCCGGCGGTAGCGAGCAAGCTCGTCGATATTCCAGCGGGACGTCCACCTGAACGGCATGCTGCTCGACACCTGAGGCCTGCCGAGCGCGTCGGCTGCAGTCGCGAGCCGCTCGCCGTTGACGGCCCTCCCCGCCTGACGCTGCGGTGAACTTGCATCGTCGGCCGCCACCGCGCACTCTGCGAACTGCTTGCGGAAACTGCGCGGCCGGCGTGTCTTGCAGACGTGCTCACCGCAAGTTCTCTTGCAGCAGGATCACGCCAGGGTGAGACGAACGAGCGTATGACACATTCTTCCGAGCCAGCCATCACCCGCGCGCACTTCGGCCACACGCCCTCCGGCGCTCCGGTCGACCTCTACACCCTCCGCAACCGTCACGGCATGGAAGCGCAGATCACGACCTACGGCGGCATCGTCACGCGCTTGACCGCGCCCGACCGCAACGGCCACTTCGCCGACGTCGTGCTCGGCCACGACGCGCTTGCGGACTACGTTAAAGACAACAGCCCCTACTTCGGCGCCTTGATCGGCCGGTACGGCAATCGGATTGCCAAAGGCCGTTTTCAGCTCAACGGCAGGCACTACACGCTCGCGACGAATGACGGTCCGAACAGTCTGCACGGCGGGAAGCTCGGCTTCGACAAAGTGCTGTGGAACGCCGCAGAAGCGCAATCAAGTGGGTACGGCCCGCAGCTCGTGCTCACCTACCTGAGCCCGGACGGCGAGGAAGGTTACCCCGGCGCGCTCTCGGTCACGGCGGTCTACACGCTTACTGAAGACGATGCGCTGCGCCTCGACTTCACCGCGACGACGGATCAGGAGACCATCGTCAACCTGACGCATCACTCCTACTTCAATCTACGAGGCCACGGGGACATCCTCTCGCACGTCGTGCAGATCGACGCCGACCGCTTCACGCCGATCGATCGCACGTTCATTCCGACGGGCGAGTTGCGAGCGGTCGCCGGCACGCCGTTCGACTTTCGCAAGCCCACGCCCATCGGCGCGCGCATCGGAAGTGACGACGAGCAGCTTGCGTTCGGCAAGGGATACGACCACAACTGGGTCATCAACAAAGAATCGGGCAAGCTCGCGCGCATCGCCACGGTGTTCGAGCCCGAGACAGGTCGCATTCTCGAAGTCTTCTCGACCGAGCCGGGGCTCCAGTTCTATAGCGGCAACTTCTTCGATGGCACGCAGCCCGCCAAGGGCGGCGGGACGTACGCGTATCGCAGTGGGTTCTGCATGGAACCGCAGCACTTTCCTGATTCGCCGAACCAGCCGCAGTTTCCTTCGACTGTACTGAAGCCCGGCGAGACATATAGGAACACCATCATCTACCGGTTCAGCGCGCGCTGAGGATCTGATCGGGTCGCGAGAGCGCGAGAACCGGCGTTGCCATGAAAGGCGCGGGCTCGCATCGCACCAGTCACACACGGCCGCTGGATCGAGCGGCCCCGGATGCCGGTCGCGTGAGCTTACTGCGGAGCCGGCCAGGTGTGTGCCGCTGTCCTTCTGCGGGACAGTGTTCGTGTAGCAGAACATGTTCTCCGTGCGGGAGTCGTTCCACCGCATCGCGACCTCGACGGTCGTTGCGCCGTCGGCCGTGGCTCGCGATCGTGCTGCGCTCGAAACGGGACGGCCGGATCGGTGTCACTCCGCCCGCTCCCGGCGATTCCCGGCGATTCCCGGCCATTCCCAGCGATTCTCGGACGCTCCAGCGCGTGATTCCTCATCCCCGCGCGTGATTGCTCATCGACTGTTGCGGAGTCGGTGGACATGGAGGCCGTCCTTTCTGATTGACGAGACTCCAAGCAATTGGCGGAGGGGGCGCGAGGCGCCGGCAGCGTTCCAGCGGGACGCGGCCCGCCGGTGGCGACATGCGCATGTACTTGTTCACTGAGGGGATCGACGTTGCGGCGGCGACCGCCGGGTATCGGTCGTTGGGGTCTTGGATTTGTGAGAGGGGACACTGCCGCGCGAACCGTGCGTCGCACTCGTCTGCCGACCGGCTTCGCTCCGCCTAGATCAGCAAGCCGTACATGATGTCGTGTTCCGGCCCATACCTTTCACGAAGCTGCGCCACCAACTCATTCCGGAACTCGCGCGCGAGTCCGCGTAGCATTCGATATTCTGCGCTCGACTCGTAGTCACTTGCCTCGAGCCGATGTCGCACGGAGTCTGAATCGAGTGCGTCGAGAAACTTGGCATAAAGCGCCACGATACGCTCGGAACGGTCGCCCAGAATCTGCCGCGTCCTTTCCAAGGCCGGTGTCGCAAAACTCTGCTCGAGATGGTCACGCTTACCCTCGGCGTCGCGCCCAACAGTTTCCCCAACAGCCAGCACTCCGGCGAAGTACATCAAGCACCGTGAAAATCGCAGCTTGATTCGCCGAATTCCCGGCGGCTTACCGTGCGCTTGCTTGTACTCGTAATCCACACACACCGTGCGCCAGTATCGAATGATGTCACTGAGGAGATATCGGCATACCTTGCCAGTGGCAATGTCGTCCTTTACGTAGGCGCGGATCATCCTTTTGCGAGCAGTTCGAAATGCTTGCTCGTTCAAGAGCCACTCGCCTTCGAGCAGGAACAGCATTCGTCGCGTGATACTTTCGTTCGTGTCCTCCTTGCCGCCGATATTCTTGATCAGGTCGGTCAGACACAGGCTCCTCGCGAACACACCATCTGATGCCGGTGGTTTGAGACCCAACGACGTGATGATCTCGATGACGCGCTCCCGATCGGGTTGGTACTCCTCCCCACCCGAAATTCCGAGCACGAAAACATCGACGTCGGAGCCTGTCGTAACCTCGCCCCTGGCATACGAGCCATTGACACCGATGATGATGTCGTCGCGAGAGAAGAACTCCCGGCCGAGTGCGTCGCGGAGCCTGTCGACTCCCTGCCGTGCCCGCTCCCTGGCCCTGAACAAAGCGTCCTGCGCGGTCATCGCTCAGTCCATGAGTGGAGACTCGAGGTCATGGAGAAACGGCCGCTCGCTCGGATGTTGATACCGCCCGAGTAGAGACCTCAGCGAGATCCGGTATCGCGTCTTCTCTTGCGCATAGCGAACCGTCAGGTCTTTCGGCGAATGCACACGCGCGCCAGTATTGACTGTGAATCGTCGGGTGTACGCCTCGACTTCACAATCCAAGTCGACTAGCTGGAATGCGAGCGCCCCCTCTTCGCAAAATCCGGCCGGATTGCGTAACGTCTCGAGTAGGACGAACAGCTCGGGATGCTTCCTGCGAAGCTGAATGTCGTCGAGATGGAAATCCGATCCGTCGAAGTGAGCTGCCCGCGCCACCATGTAACACTGCGCCAGCATATCCGCAGCCAATCCACTTCGGCTTCCAATCAAGCTCCGGTAGACGACCTCCTTACAGGACCAGAAGCGATCCGCGATCTCGGTCGGAAAGTTCTCGTGAATGGCGATTGCGTCGATGAAATCAGCGGGAGGCACGTGGTGCGGCGTATTCGAGAACAGGCAGCACCGCGCGATGGCCTCGATGGTGTCGACATTCATCGGCGAATCGAAGAGGAACGCGTGAGGCCCCGTGTGCACGCCCGAGAGGAGCCCGAGCACTTCATCCAGATCGACACCATGTTTTGCAAAGATCTGCGAAATGGCGTTTCCGTGGGGAGAACGCCCTTCGAGGATCGCCTGTCCGGCTCGATGATGGTCCGTGCCAAAGAGACTGCGAAACACCGGCTCGAGCGTGTGAGACAGCGGCCCGTGCCCGACATCGTGCAACAGCGCAGCCGAAGTCAGGATGCGGGTCTCCTCGCTGCTCAACTCGCGCAATAGCGCATAGCGCAGCGCCAGCAGCGCAACATTGACGCTGTGGTCAAAACGATTGTGGCGTCTCCGGTGCGGAGCGTGCCCATTGCCATGCACGAGGTAGTCGACGGCGCCTAAAAATCCGACGCGCCGGAGCCGCTGGACGGGTTCTGCCGCGACCAGCTCATTGAGAAACGCATCCGGAAAGCTCGGAGCCTCGGCCCAGAACGGCTCTAGCCGGGGCATGTTGAGAGAGCGAGCGTGACGCGTCGGACGGTCACCATCCTGGCCCGCGAGATCCAAGGCTCTCTGTTGCCAATCCACTGACCTGTCCCTCACCGCATCGGGAGCTTGCTCGAGCCAGCGAAGCGTGCGCATTCTCGTGGGGCAACGGAGAAAACGCAACCAGAAGTATCCTCTTTTGCGACCCTTCGGGAAACTGCGCGCGTCGTCCGATCTGCTGGAATGCTGCGGGGTGCTAAGTACAGCCGCTGTACTTACACGCCGGCACACACATGGCTACGTGCGGTCTTCTCTCGCTCCACCCACGCCAGCACTTGTTCAAATCCCATCAGCGTCTTCACGTGCTCCGCTTCGGACACGAGGCTCGGCTACAAACGCGACGGTGTTAGCGGCAACGTTGTGCGCTGCCTTTCTGTCACGGACGGCACCGCGACTGTAAGTCTCGGCAAGACCAATGTCTGGCTCATATTGATGTGATCTACGACCGTTTTGCGTCTGGCAAATTTTGCGACGTATGTGCAGGGCCGTCATACTGCGCCATCGGTCCAGGATTTCGCTTCACGAGAAGACGTCCATGCTCGGTGCTTCACGAGTCACCACGATCCTATGCGTGACGACGATCATCGCAGTGTTTGCCGCTGAGCCCGTCGCGCAATCTGCGGCCGCGACGGTCGGCGCCGACCAGCAACGCCTCGCCGTGCAATTGAAGTCCGGCACCGAAGAGCAGCGGGCGGCGGCCGCAATCGCGATTCTGCAAATCCCGGCCGAGCAACGCGGCGCATCGCTGCTGGACGCGTTGATCGCCGAAGCCGACCGACTCAAGAGCGATCTCGACGAGCGCGGAGCGGCGCTGGCTGCCGGGCGACCGAAAGCGCCAGCACGCGATGAAGGCGAGCACCTGTTCAACGTTCTGGAAGCACTTTGCCAATCCAACGATCCGCGCGTGATTCACTCGCTGGCCTCGCTCATGCACGGAAACAGGGTTCTCAACGCGCTCGCGAAGTTCGGCGAGCTCGCGGCTCCGGACGTGATGTCGGTCGCGGAGGCGTCCACGAGCTCACCGACGGATGTCGACTCTGCGTTGATCGTGTTGCGGAGGATGTTGGAGCAGCCTGGCGATCATCCGCTGAGTGAGTCATCGAAGGCACGCATCGCTCAGATCGCGGCTCGGCGACTCTCCGGCACGCAGCGGAGCACGGTCGTCTCGTCAGCCATCGAGCTCGCCGCGACCACACGCGACCCCGAGCTCTTGCACCGCGTGCAGGAGCTCGCGCGCGACCCGGCGACCATTCGTGCGCTCGGCATTGCGGATGAACAGCAGGTCTCGCGGCTGCAGAAGATCGCGCAGAACGCCTCAGTTGCGCGCTAGGTGCGGGGTGTTTGTTTTGGAGAAGCAGAGCCTCGCGATCGCTACTGGCCGCCGCGCAGATGCGCTCGATTTCTGCTGCGAGCCGCTTCCTGGTCCTTTCGACCTCCGCCTGATCGCGTCGCTCCGCGCTCGCGCAAGCAGTGAGGGTCATCGTCGCGGCGAGCACGAACCGGCTTGATAGCCAACGCCTGCTCCGCGTCTGAGAGATGCGAAACCGCGTGTCGTACCGCATGAGATGAACACGCTTGCGTCGCACGGCTTGCTGATCTGAATGCGGACGGGCCGTCTCCGCTCATCCCGCTCACGCTGATCCGAGAAAATCCTTTTCCGTCTGCGCGGTCACGCGACCCGGGTTCGAGCCTCCACGTCAGCCCGTCCCCGCAACGCCCTCCTCGGTGCTCCCCTCCCCCATCGCCGTGATGGGCGCGAGCTGCAATCCTTTCTGTTGCGGGCGATCGTTCTCCCGCAGCCACGTGAACATCAGCCGGTGCCACAAAATGCGTTGCACGTACTCGCGCGTTTCGGCGTAAGGGATGTTCTCGATCCACACGTCGGCATCGATGGGCTGCGTCGGCAACCAACGCGCGGCAGCGTTCGGGCCCGCGTTGTACGCCGCGAGCGCAACCGGAAGCTGATTCCCGAACCGATCCAGCAGGCTGCGCAGGTGCGCGGCCCCGAGCGTCGCGTTCACCGCGGGCTGGAAGAGATCATCGGCGCTGGGCTTGGGCAGCTTGAACTCGCGCGCCGTCCGGCGCGCCGTCTCGAGCCGCAGCTGCATCAGCCCCCGCGCGCCGGCGCTCGAGACCGCGTCCGGCCGATACAGGCTTTCCTGGCGAATGACGCCGTACACGAGTTGCGGCGACATGCTCGCCATCTGCGCGGCCTTGACGACCTCTTCGTCGAAGGGCGTGGGATAGAGCAAGTCGTAATCGTTGAACACGCCCTGCGCGGTGGCCGTCGCGACAGCCTGGTCGTACCAGCCCCAGCTCGCCGCGAGATGAATGGACTGCCGCCGCTCGGCCTCCGAGAGCGACTGATAGGCGAGCTGCCACTCGGCCGCGGCGTCCTGACGCATCCCGCACAGGAACAGCTCGCGCGCACGCGCGACCGCGGGACGCAGCTCGAGCGCCGCCTGCAGTTCCGGCATCGAAGGAAGCGCCTCTGCATGCGGAACGATGTCGCGCATGAGCCGGCCCGCCGCCATCGCCGAATAGTAGTTGTCATCGGCGAGCACGGATTCGTATAGGCGCCGCGCTTCATCCGCGTCGTGCAGCTTCTCCGCTGCACGCGCCGCCCAGTATCGCCAGCGCGCCGACTCTCGGCGTGACTGCGGCAAGCGCCCAATGATCTGTGCAGCCTGTTTCCAGTCGCCGGCCCAGAGCGCGGCGCGAGCCCACCACTCCAGCGCTTGCTCGTCGCGGTCCGGCTCGGCAACCCCCGGGAAGTAGTCGAGGGCCGCGGAGTCACGCTCGAGCGCGAGGCGCAGCGCAAGCGTGCGCGCGAACGGACTTGCGCTTTCGACACCGAGGCGGCGCGACTCGACAAGGGGCGTGTACCGCTCTTTCGCCGCCGCGGAATCCACGCGAGCCAGGCGCGACCAGCCCGCAAGCAGCGCCTCCGCGTCCACGCTCGTGTCCGGGGACGCGATCAGCGCGTCGATGTTCTTTTTCGGATCCTCGAGCAGCGCCGCCCATTGCGCCAGCGGCGCCGCCCGATCCGATGACAGCAGCGCGAGCATCTGGCGCGCGAACTGGACGTCGCCACTTTGCAGGGCGAGACGTGCGCGCTGCTCGATGAGCGTCTGGGTCAGGACGCCTTGCGTCTTCATCCAGTCGAACGGGACTTTGCACTCCTGGAGACTGTGCGGGGTGAGCCACTGATCGGCGATGTCGCGAACGAGACCCCGTGTCCGGTTCAGCGCGATCCGCGCGACGAAGCTCTGGCAGCGCAACGCGGCGTCCGGACTCACTCTTTTATACAGGTCCAGAAAGGCCGCCCACCGCTCTCGCCGCGCGAAGCTTTCGAGCCACGCGCGCCGCACGCGCCGGACAACGGGGATCCGCTCATTTGCCGCGACGAAGGCGGCGGCGCGCTTGTCGACGTCGTCCCCAGGCGACGCGTCTGCAGCCAGTGCTTTGCCCAGGCGTTCGGCTTGCAAATAGGGATAGAGCGGATAGCTCTTCAGGCGCTCGCTGTCGTCGGCGCCCGTGTCGTCCTTGGACGCGCGCGCGTACGCTTGCTGGAACTCCTCGCGGACGGAGGCGTAGGCGTCCGCCGCTCCAGCGGCCCGGATGTTGGGCGTGAGCGCGAGTGCAAGCGTAGCCGCAGCAATGAGGGCGAGGATG
>DASZSS010000375.1:0-4368 GCA_035548535.1 Steroidobacteraceae bacterium | reverse complement strand
AGCACCGTGCATCCGCAGATCTGGCCGACGCCGAAATGGCCCTTCCCCGCCGATGCCGCGCTCGAAGCGCGCGTGCAGGCAATCCTGAAAACACTCACACTCGAGGAGAAAGTCGGGCAGGTGGTGCAGGCGGACATCGCGAGCGTCACGCCGGACGATGTGCGCAAATATCACCTCGGCTCGGTTCTGAACGGCGGCAACTCGGGGCCGGGTGGCGACGATCTCGCGCCCGCGCCGAAGTGGCTCGCACTCGCCGATGAGCTCTACGCAGCGTCCGTCGACAAGAGTGGCGGACGCGCCGGCATTCCCATCATCTGGGGCACGGATGCGATTCACGGCCACAGCAACATCATCGGCGCCACCCTCTTCCCGCAGAACGTGGGTCTGGGTGCCATGCGCGACCCTGCGCTCATGGCGAAGATCGCGGCGGCCACGGCCGTTGAAGTGCGCACGACGGGAATGGAGTGGACGTTCGCGCCAACCGTCGCCGTACCGCAGGACACTCGTTGGGGACGCTCGTACGAGGGCTACTCGGAAGACCCGGCGATCGTCGCGTCTTATACGGGTGTATTCGTTCGCGGCTTGCAAGGTGATCCGCGCTCGCCGGACTTCCTGCGCTCGCCGCACGTGCTCGCGACGACGAAACACTTCCTCGCGGACGGCGGAACGGACCAGGGCCACGATCAGGGCGATGCGCGCATCCCCGAAACGGTGCTGCGTGACATTCACGCCGCGGGCTATCCGCCCGCGCTGAGCGCCGGCGTGCAGACCGTGATGGCGTCGTTCTCGAGCTGGAACGGCGTGAAGCTCACCGCGCATCGCGGGCTGCTCACCGATGTGCTCAAGGACCGCATGGGCTTCGGCGGTTTCATCGTCAGCGACTGGAATGCGCATGGGCAGATTCCCGGCTGCACGACGACGAATTGCCCGCAGGCGATCAACGCAGGTCTCGACATGTACATGGCGCCGGATAGCTGGCGCGGCCTGTACGAGAGCCTGCTCCAGCAGGCACGCAGCGGCGTCGTGCCGCTGTCGCGCCTGGACGATGCGGTCACGCGCATTCTGCGCGTGAAGGTTCGCATGGGTCTGTTCGAAGCGGGCCCGCCATCGAAGCGCCCGCTCGGCGGCCGTTTCGATCTGCTCGGCTCGCCGGAGCATCGCGCGCGGGCGCGCACCGCCGTGCGTGAGTCGCTCGTGCTGCTGAAGAATGAAGGTGGGCTGCTGCCGCTCAGGCCGCGCCAGAAGGTCCTCGTTGCGGGAGACGGTGCGGACAACATCGCGAAGCAGTGCGGCGGCTGGACGCTCACGTGGCAAGGCGCGGGGCTACCCAACTCGCTGTTCCCGGGCGCCACGTCGATTTGGCAGGGCCTTCGCGCCGCGATCACCGCCGCGGGCGGTGAAGCGGAGCTCGCCATCGATGGCCAGTATCGAACGCGCCCGGACGTGGCGATCGTCGTGTTCGGCGAGAATCCTTACGCGGAATTCCAGGGCGACCTCACGTATCTGCTGCTGCGTGACGGGAACGACGCGCACCTCGAGATCATGCGGCGCCTTCGGGCCGAGAAGATTCCGGTGGTGGCCGTGTTCCTTTCAGGCCGACCGTTGTGGATGAATCGCGAGCTCAACGCGAGCGATGCCTTCGTCGCCGCGTGGCTGCCGGGCTCGGAGGGCGCGGGCATTGCGGACGTTCTGCTCCGCAAGCCGAACGGATCGGTTGCCTACGACTTCAGAGGACGGCTTTCGTTCTCGTGGCCCCGGACGGCGGTCTACGATGGGCACAAGAGCGGCCAGCCGGGCTACAACCCGCTCTTCCCTCTCGGCTACGGCTTGCGGTATGGCGAGAACGGCGATTTGCCGACGCTGCCCGAAGAATCCGGCGCCGCGGGCGCGGCCGAGCAGAACGGCGTGCTGTTCTCGAATGGCAAGCTGGGTTCGGCATGGCGCCTTTCGTACACGGACGAACAGGGCGGCGTGCAGCCGATCAGCCTCGTGCCCTCCACGGTTGCCTCTGGGCGCGTACGCGTGACGCGCATCGACCGGAACGCGCAGGAAGACACCCTGCGCTTCGAGTGGCTCGGCGTCGGCGCGGCGGGTGTGGAGTTCGATAGCCGCCAGCCGTTCGATTTCTCACGCGAGACCAACGGCGATGTGTCTCTCGTGCTCGACGTGCGCGTCGACAAGCCACCGACGGCGCAGGTCGAGGTGGCCATGGCCTGCGACCAACCCGGCTGCGCGGGGTCGGTGCGGCTCGACCCGACTTTGTCGCGCGTGCCGGCGGGAAGCTGGCAGCGCGTGGCGATTCCGTTGAAGTGCTTCGCGACCCGTGGCGCCGACATGCACCGGATCACGACCGGCGTTGCGATGCGCACGGCCGGCGCGCTCGACATTTCGATCAGTCGCGTGGCGCTCGGCACGGAGTCGGATCAAGTGGTCGCCTGCGCGCATTGAGGGCATTGCGTTGCGGCTCGCGATCTTCCTGACGCTGGCGCTGTGCGCGACGGCGCTTCGTGCGGGGACGAACTTCGGTCCTTACAACCTCACGTTCCTCGAAGGCGGTGTTGGACTCGAGCGGCCACTCGACGCGGCCGAGATGGCGCAGACGCGTTGGTCGATGACGGGATGGATCCGGGTTGCGCGGGAGCGCACGGGCACGACCGTCGTCGCGACGATCGGGGACTGCTCCAGTGCATCGCCTCGATGCTTGCTGCTGCAGGATGGGCGGCCCGCTGTGGGCTTGCCGAATGGCGAGCGTCTCACGAGCACGGTGACGCTTCGACCGCAGACCTGGACCGCCATCGCCGCCACTTACGATGGCACGACGGCGCGCCTCTACGTCGAGGGTCGCGAAGTGGCCGCTCGCGCGTACGGCGCGACACGCAAAGCGCCGGGCGACGCGATCTTGCGACTTGCGCCGGTAGACGCAAGTCCCGTGGCCACGAATCATTTCGGCGGCTCGCTCGCACAGTTCGAGCTGCACGCGGATGCTCTCAGCCCGAGCGCCATTCGCACGCTCGCCGACGCGAGACCCGACTTCGACCTCATCGTCTTCCACACGGTCGGCGCCGGTTGGCCGTGGCAGGTCAAAGCGTGGCGTGGGCTGCAGGAACCGCAGGATCCATGGACGCTCCCACAGGCCAAGACGCCGCCGAGCAAGCCCGTGCCGGTTCCGCCGCCCTCCACGTCCGCGCTCGAGCGCGAGTCGGATCGCGATGTGTGGACACTTGCATCGTGGCGCTTGAGTGAAGCTCCGAAGGTCACGGATACAGGCGCAGAGATCTCGCAGCCGGGCTATCACGACGAGAAGTGGTACGTCGCCACGGTGCCCGGCACCGTGCTCACGACGCTCATCGATCGCGGCGTGTATCCCGATCCCGACTATGGCCTCAACAACCTCGCGAGTCCCGAGCGACTCGCGCGGCAGGACTACTGGTATCGCACGCAATTCACGCTGCCCCCCGAGCTCGCCGGACGCACGCTGACGCTGACGTTCAAGGGCATCAACTACAGCGCTGAGGTGTGGGTGAATGGCGAGCGTGTCGGCACCATCACCGGTGCGTTCACGCGCGGCGTCTTCGATGTGACGGCGCGCCTGAAGCCGGGGCAGCCGAACGCCGTCGCCGTGCGAGTTTCACCGCCTCCTCATCCCGGTATTCCTCACGAGGAATCGATCAAGGCAGGGCCGGGCGAGAACGGCGGGTGGCTCGCCATCGACGGGCCGACGTTCGTCGCAAGCGAGGGCTGGGACTGGATTCCCGGCATCCGTGATCGCAACACCGGCCTGTGGCAACCGGTCGAGTTGCGCGCCACCGGTCCATTGAAGCTGCTCGACGCTCACGTCGTGACGACGTTGCCGCTGCCGCGCACTGATCGTGCGGACATCGCGATCACGGTTCCCGTGGAGAATACGAGCGGCGCTCCCGCGCGGGCACTGATCGAAGCGCGGTTCGAGGGAGTGATCGTCCGCAAGTCTGCGACGCTGCCCCCCGGTCGCTCCGAGGTGAAGCTCGAACCGAGTGAATTTCCGCAGCTGCGCGTCGCGCAGCCGAAACTCTGGTGGCCCAACGGGTATGGTCCGGCGAACCTGTACGCGCTGACTCTGGCGGTTCGTGACGCCGACACGGTGTCGGATCGCGCGGAGCTACGGTTCGGCATCCGCCACATCACGTACGAGCTCTCGCTCTTCGATCACGACGGTCGGCTACGCCGGGTCGAAGTCGACCCGACTGCCGGCAGCGCGCGCGGCGAGCGCCTCGTCGATGTGCGTCACGAGGCCATCAAGAGAACGCCCAACGGCTGGGGCGAGTCCCTCACGCGGGCCGGCGAGACCTCGCCGGCCGTACGTCCGGTGGCAACGGAGTCGCTGTCGCC
>DASZSS010000374.1:0-5161 GCA_035548535.1 Steroidobacteraceae bacterium | reverse complement strand
GCCCTTCAAGCTGGACGACGTGCGCGCCGCGCTGTCCGATATCGGCGTATCGGGCATGACCGTCACGGAAGTGAAAGGCTTCGGCCGCCAGCGCGGTCACACCGAGCTCTATCGGGGAGCCGAGTACGTCGTCGATTTCGTCCCGAAGACCAAGATCGAAGTGGCCGTGCGGAGCGATCTGGCCGATCAAGTCGTCGAAGCGATCCTGAAGTCGTCCAAGACCGGCAAGGTCGGCGACGGCAAGATCTTCATCACCGACATCGACCGCGTCATTCGCATCCGTACGGGCGAAACGGACGACGCCGCGCTGTAAGCGGCGCGCCTGCGTCGGGGCCGGCAAGAGCGCGCGCCTTTTGCTGGCCGGACGCCCTAAACTGCGCGCATGACTGACGACCAAGCGCTGCGCGATATCGCCGGCGAGCTGCACCTCGGCCACGCTCGCCGCCACATCTTCCTGTGCACCCATGGGGACTGCGCCCCCGCCGAGCTCGCCCTCGAGTCGTGGAAATTCCTCAAGCGGCGGCTGAAGGAGCTGGGGCTCGCGGATGCCGACCATGGCGTCCTGCGGACCAAGGCCGACTGCCTGCGCATCTGCCAGGGCGGGCCCATCGCGGTCGTGTACCCCGAGGGCACCTGGTACCGGAACTGCACGCCGGAGAACCTCGAGCGGATCATCCAGCAGCACTTGGTCGGTGGCCGAGTGGTCGACGATCTCGCCTTCGTGCGCGCGCCGTTGCTGGGGTAGGCCGGCGCTCGACCTAGCTGCGCGCGGGCATCGGGGCCGCGCCAGCGATCAGGCCCGAGTGGGTGCCGTTCTGGGTGGGGTCCCGCGCGATCGCGGGGGGCGCAATGCCCAGCTCGTTCGCGAGAACGCCGTCGAGCGGCCGCGGGCGGCCGAACAGGAAGCCTTGTGCGCAATCCACGCCCAGCTCCGCAAGCCGGTCGCGCACCTCGTAGGTCTCGACGCACTCCGCCACCGTCTCGATGCCCATGCCGCGCCCGAGCTGTGCGATCCCGCGCACGAGCGATTCCGAGCGCGGGTTGCCGAGCAGGTCGCGCACGAACGAGCCGTCGAGCTTCAACATCTTGACGTCGAAGTACTTGAGGTAGGCGAACGAGCTGACGCCCGTCCCGAAGTCGTCGAGGGCGAACTGCACGCCGCGAGATTGCAGGCGACGGATCATGGCCTGCGTGTGAGCGATGTTCGCGACGGCGGCCATCTCGGTGATCTCGAACTGCAGCCATTCGCCGGGCACGCCAACGCCGCCCACGCGCGACATCAGCCACTCGAGGAAATCCGGGTCGCTGATCGAGGGGCCCGACAGATTCACGGAAAAGCGCAGTTTCTTGCACGAAAGCAGCGCGCGCTGCGCGTCGAGCTTCGCCAGCACGTGCCCGACTACGGCGCGATCGAGCTCGACCAGCATGCGATAGCGCGTGGCCGCGGACATGAACCACGTCGGGGAGAGGTGCGTGCCGGCCTCGCCGATGAGGCGCACGAGCAGCTCGTAGTTCGCGGTCGCCTGCGAGCCGTGCAGGCTCACGATCGGCTGCGCGAACACCTCGACGCGCCCCGCTTCGAGCGCTTGGCGCAGGCGATCCGCGACGAGCACGTCGTCATTGCGGCGGACGATGCTTTGGTCCGCATCCTGATAGACCTCGACGCGCCCGCGGCCGCGATCCTTGGCCGCTTTGCACGCCGCTTCGGCGGCGGCGAGCGTGTGACTGAGACCCCCGTCGTTGTCCGAGATGAGCGTGACGCCGAACGAGATGGAGAGCGGCGTCGGCACGCCGTGGAGGGTGACCGAGAGGCCACTCACGGTCTTGCTCAGTTGCTCGGCGATGCGGCGGCCCTGCGCGAGGGTCGTGCGCGGGATGTAGATGGTGAAGCGATCGCCCGAGAGATGGCATGAGCACGAGCCCTGCGGCAGCTCGGCCGTCTGCAACGCCGCGCCGACTTCGGAGATGGCGAGATCGCCGGTCGCGAAGCCGGCGAGCTTGTTGATCACGTGGAGCTGATCGATGTCGCCGTAGAGCACGCAGCCGGGCAGGCGATCTTCGGATTCTTGCGCGCGAATCACGCGTTCGAAGTCGTGCCAGCCGAGCAGCGTTGCGATCGGGTCGAAGGATTCCGGTGACGAAGATTGGGCTGGTGTCGCTGCGGACGCCGCTGGCGACGGGCTGCCCGAGGTGCTTGCGGTGGCCGCAGGAACAGCGTCAATCGCAGCCGCGGCTGCCGCGGCGGCCTTAGGTGCGGCCTCGATCCGAGCGGCAGGTCTCGGCGCCGCAGATGCCTTTTCGACTGGAGCTGCGGGTCCTGCGCCGGCCGCAGGTGCAGCGCTGATCGGAGCTGCAGGACCCGCGGCGGTAGGTGCGGCGTCGACCGGAGCCTCAGCGCTTTCGGCGCTCGCTGTCGCATCCGGACGCGCGGTTGAAGTCTTCAGTGACGCGCTGGCCATCGCCGGCATGCTCACGGCAGCCACCAGCGCGTCGGTCGCGGCCTTCGCCGGCGCGTCCGGCTTCGCCGACGCGCTCGGGGTTGCCGCGGGTTGCCGCTCCATTGGCCACATGCTCACGCTATGCGTGATCGTCGTAGTCGCGCCCCGCTCCTCGAGCAGCAGCGCCTCGATCTCGCGCGCCAAAGTCAGCAGCTTTTGCGATTCGACCGATCCGAACTTGTTCTCTTCGATCATGCGCACGGCAACGAGCGCCGCGCCCGCAGCGCTTTCCGAGCCGCCGAGCGCCACGCCGATCAGCCGCCCCCGCACCTGCCCATTGCTGTCCGCACGCACTCGATTCGTGCCGAACACGCCGGTCTTGGTCTGCGTTTGCGCCTTCAACAGCGGCAGCCCGTTCGTGCACACGTCTTCGAAGAAGTCGGCGGCCTGCGCGCTGCGCGTGAAATACTTGGTGGGCCCACCATCCAAGCGCGCGACGCCGACTGCGGACGCACCGAGCTCGATGGCCGCTCGGCGCAGCGCTTCGGTGAGATTGTGCGGACGCGAGCGCACCGGCTCCGAAGAGCGCGGTGAACCTTCAAGGGTCGGCGGCGCGCTGGGCGGTGACATGCAGGATGTGTCGAAACCGAGACGCGATGACTCTATGCGCCGCCTCTCGCCGCGGCGGGACGCGGTTCGCTCCCTGGCCACAAATCCGTATCATTCCGCCGTCGCATGGCAATTTTGCGACCCGGATCACACCCGCGACCGGAACGTACTCCTCAACGAAAGTCGACTCATGCCCAAAGCCATACGGATATACGAGCACGGTGGACCTGAGGTCCTGCGTTTTGAAGACTTGGACGTTCCCGCCCCCGCGCCGGACGAAGTGCAAATCCGGCACACCGCCATCGGCGTGAATTTCATCGACGTGTACGACCGCACCGGCCTGTACCCGCTCGCGCTGCCCTCGGGGCTCGGGCGCGAAGCCGCCGGCGTCGTCGTGGCGAAGGGCCGCAAGGTCCGCGATTTCCGCATCGGCGACCGTGTGGCGTATGTGTTCAACACCTGCGGCTCCTACGCGGAGGTCCGCAACATCACCGCCGCGCGCGTCGTGAAGGTGCCGAAAGGCGTCTCGGACCAGGAAGCCGCGGCGCTGATGCTGAAGGGCATGACGGCGCAATACCTCGTGCGTCGGACGTATCGCGTGAAGCGCGGCGACTTCGTGCTCGTGCATGCGGCGGCGGGCGGTGTCGGGCTCATCCTGTCGCAGTGGGCCAAAGCGCTGGGGGCGACGGTCATCGGCGTGGTCGGCAGCGAGGCGAAAGCGGAGCTCGCGCGCAAGCACGGATGCAAGCACGTGCTGATTTCGGGCCGCGACGAGCTCGTCCCGAGCGTCAAGAAAATCACGAAGAATGCCGGCGTTGCCGTCGTATACGACTCCGTCGGCAAGGACACCTTCATGGAATCGCTCGACTGCCTGCGCCCGCTCGGCATGATGGTGACGTACGGCAATGCCTCGGGACCGCCGCCGGCAATCAGCCCACTCGAGCTCAGCAAACGCGGCTCGCTCTTCCTCACGCGGCCCACGCTGTACAGCTACATCGCGCGGCGCGAGGACCTGGTCGCGACCGCACGCGAGCTGTTCGCGGCCGTGAAGAGCAAAGCCGTGCGCATACGGATCGGACAGACCTATGCGCTGAAGGACGCGGCGGAAGCGCATCGAGATCTGGAAGGTCGTCGCACCACGGGGTCGACGGTGCTCATCCCCTGAGCTGCGTGCGGAGCGAGCTGCGCTCGGCGCGAAGCTCGCCGCCAGTACCGCGCCGTCGCTGCGACAAGGCCGCCCATCGACTCCCGGCATGCGCCTTGCGCCGGTGCGCGCCGCAGCGCCCGCGGCGCCGTCCGGTCGGCACCTTATTTGCTGAACGTTAAAGCCAACGCCGAAGCGCTTTCGCTTCGGCGATCTGCGCGGATCGGCGCCCGATGGGCGCCTCTAGAGGTGCAGCCATGCGGTTCATCGACGATATCGATCGCATCAATCAGCTCGTCGACGAGATCGAGGAGGACATCGACCGCACAACCCAGCGGATCGAAGCGTGCGTCGATCAGCTCGATGAGCTTGCGCTGAAGGTGGCCCGCGCGGCGAAGGCGCTGCGCGAGCAGGTCATTCAGCAGCGCGCGGTCGCCTCGGCGGCCCTTCCCACGACGCACTAGCGCCGGCTCAACGGACGACGCGCAGCCCGCGGCCGCTGCGGCCGATGCCGAGCGCGCCGCTGCGCACCACCTCGAGCAGCGTCGCGAGTCGCGCGAGCTCCGCGACGAACGCGTTGACCTCCGCCTCGCTCGCCGTCAGCTCGACGATGAAGCAATCGAGCGCCGGATCGAGCACGCGCCCGCCGGTGCGCACGACATAGCCGCGCACGACGTCGGTCTGCTCGGCGCGCACTCGCAGCTTCAGGAGCACGAGCTCGCGTTCGAGATGCTCTCCGAGCGTCATGTCCTCGACGCTCACGACGTCGATCAGCTTGTTGAGCTGGTTCAGGATCTGCTGGATCACCGCCTCGGAGCCGCTGGTCACCAGCGTGATGCGCGATACCGTCGGATCGTCCGTCGGCGCGACGGACAGCGACTCGATGTTGTAGCCGCGGGTGGAAAAGAGCCCGGCCACCCGGCTCAAGGCTCCGGCTTCGTTCTGCAGGAGGATGGCGATGATATGACGC
>DASZSS010000373.1:0-11816 GCA_035548535.1 Steroidobacteraceae bacterium | reverse complement strand
CCGGCGCGTGACGGCGTAGACGCGACCGAAGTCGGGTGCATCCAGCAGTGCATCGAGGACGTATCCGCCCACGAGGCCGCTTGCTCCGGCAAGTAGCGCCACCCGGGGTTCCTGATCTGCCATGAAGGGCTCGATTGTCGTTCGTTTTGCGGGAGCTTAACGAGGCCCCCGCCGGAGCGCCAGATTTGAGACGGGGTCGCGATGCGTGCGGCGACGGGATTACGACTGCTGTTCGGGTTCATTCTGCTGTCCATGATCGTCGTCACGTCGTGGGCGAGCCTGCGTCAGCCCGTGTGGCAATGGGGCGGGCTCACGCGCGCGCCCGACAACGCCTGGACGATCGCGACCCTGTGCGACGCCTACTATGGATTCATCACCTTTTTCGTATGGCTCGCGTACAAGGAGCTGCGATGGCGGGCCCGGATCGGCTGGCTGATCACCATCCTGCTGCTCGGGAACATGGCGATGTCGGCGTACTTGCTGCTGCAACTGAGGAAGCTGCCGGCGGACGCGCCGCTCGCGCAGCTGCTCACGGCGCGCAATCCATGAACGGGTTCCTGCGCCGGCGTCTGGTCGATCCGATTCTGGAGCTGCTGCGGCAGGGGGTCACGCCGGAGAAGATCGCGATGAGCCTCGCCTTCGGCCTCGGCATCGGCATCTTTCCGGTGCTCGGGGTCTCGACCGTCCTCTGCACGGTCGTCGCGATCGTGCTGCGCCTGAATCTGCCGGCGATCCAGCTCGTGAACTATCTCGCGTCGCCTCTGCAGCTCGCCCTGATCATTCCCTTCGTGCGCGTCGGCGAGCACTTGCTGCGCGACGCGCCGCAGCCGCTGTCGATCGCCGCAGGATTCGCGCTGCTGGCCCAGGGCGTGCTGCATTCGATCATCGTGCTTTGGGACGCGATCGTGCACGCGGCGCTGGGCTGGATCGCGATCGGGCCCTGGCTCATCTACGCGCTCTATCGGATCTTCAAGCCGCTGCTCGTGCGCGCGGCGCGGCTACGCGTGGCGGTGACCTCATGATCCAGCAGCCGCTGCTCCTGCTACTGCTCGGCACGCTTCTCGTCTGCGCGGTGATGTTCGCGCTGTGGGTGCTCGGCGTCCACAATCACAACTTCAGCTACGTCGACATCGGCTGGTCGACGAACTTCGCGCTGCTCGCCGCGCTCTATGCGGCGCTCGCGCCTGGAGACCTGCAGCGCCGCCTCGTCATCGCGGCGATGTTCGCCGCGCACGGGCTGCGGCTCGGATGGCATCTCGCGCGGCGCATCGTCGGCCAGCCGGAGGAAGGACGCTATCAGCAGCTCCGCAAGGAATGGGGCGGCAGCGGCAATCTGAACCTGAAGTTCCTCGGCTTCTTCGAGTTCCAGGCGGTGCTGAACGCGTTCCTCACCCTGCCGCTGTTGGTCGCGTCGTTCAATCGAGCACCGCGCTTCTCCGCGCTCGAGCTCGCGGGCGTCGCGCTGTTCGTCGTCGCGCTCATCGGCGAGAGCGTCGCGGACGCACAGCTCGCCGCGTTCAAGCGCGACCCTGCCAACGAGGGCGGCGTGTGCGAGGTCGGGTTGTGGCGCTACTCGCGCCATCCGAACTACTTTTTCGAGTGGCTCATCTGGATTGCGTACGCGGTATTCGCGGTTGCCTCCCCGCACGGCTGGATCGCGATGGCGATGCCGGTGCTGATGCTCCACTTCCTGATCAACGTGACGGGCCTCAAGGCGACGGAAGAGCAGGCGCTGCGCACGAAGGGCGAGCGCTACCGCCGTTACCAGGCCCGCACCAGCGGCTTCATTCCATGGATTCCAAAGAGGACTTGACCGATGAACGCAACCGCCGTGGCCGACGCGCCCCCGAGCTTTTCCATGCGCCTGCTCGAGCAGGATCGCGTCCCGGACTGGCTCATCCGTTCGCGCATCCGCTCGCTGCTCGAGGCGCGGCTGCGCGAGGAGGACAAGGGCGATCCCGAGCGCCAGCAGCGCCATCTGATGGACCTCATCGCGCGGCTGAAGGCAAGCCCCATCGCCATCCACACCGCCGACGCGAACAGCCAGCACTACGAGGTGCCGACGGAGTTCTACCTGAAGGTCCTCGGCCCGAACCTGAAATACTCGTCCTGCTACTACGATTCGCCGAGCGACAGCCTGCAGACCGCCGAGGAGCGCATGCTCGCCCTCACCTGCCAGCGGGCGCGGCTGCAAGACGGCGAGGACATACTCGAGCTCGGCTGCGGCTGGGGATCGCTGTCGCTGTGGATGGCGCGGCACTATCCGAAGTCGCGGATCGTTGCCGTGTCGAATTCCCGCACGCAGAAGCAGTTCATCGATGCGCAGGCGCGCGAGCGCGGCCTCACGAACCTCGAGATCATCACCTGCGACATGAACCGCCTCGAGAGCCCCGGGAACAGACTTTTCGACCGGGTGGTCTCGGTGGAAATGTTCGAGCACATGCGCAACTACGAGCTGCTGCTCGCCCGTGTCGCGTCGTGGATGAAGCCGGCGGCGACGTTGTTCGTACACATCTTCACGCACAAGGAGTACGCGTACCCCTTCGAAGTGCGTGACGAAAGTGACTGGATGTCTCGCTATTTCTTCACCGGCGGGCTCATGCCCAGCGACGATTTGCTCCTGTATTTTCAGCGCGACGTGCGCCTGCTCGAGCACTGGCGGGTGTCCGGACGCCACTATCAGCTCACGAGCGAGGCGTGGCTCGCGAACATGGACGCGAACCGCGCCGCGATCCTGCCGATTTTCAATCAGACCTATGGGCCGGAGCAGGCCACTAAATGGTGGGTGTACTGGCGGGTATTCTTCATGTCGTGCGCGGAGCTGTGGGGGTTTCGCGGCGGACGCGAATGGTTCGTCTCGCATTACCTCTTCGAGAAGCGTTAGGATCGTTATCAATATGCAAAGACGTTCGCTCCAGTGGTTTGCCGCGCTGGTGGGTGTCTGGGCGTGTGCCCAGGCCGCCGCGGCGGTCACGGACGCGGATCGGCTGCAGGTCTACAAGGAATTTCGCGAGGCGTTCGACGCGCGGCGCTACGCCGAAGCGCTGCCGCTCGCCGAAAAGATCGTGGCGATGACCGAGGAGCAGTACGGGTCGAACGACCGCAAGCTCGCCAATCCGCTCACCAACCTCGGCACCGTCCACTACCGCATGAAGGACTACGCGGCGGCGGAGAAGGACTACCAGCGCAGCGTCGAAATTCTCGAGCAGACCGGCGGGAACGCCGACCGGCAGCTCCTGCGGCCCCTGCATGGGCTCGGCGCCGCGCACTTTGCGAAGAAGGAATATGTCGATGCGTCGGTCGCGCTCAAGCGCGCCGTCGATTTGAGCCGCAACCTGGACGGTCTCTTCAACGTCGACCAGCTCCAGATGCTCGAGCCGCTGATCGCGAGCTACGTCGCGCTCGATCTGACGGCGGACGCGGAGAAGGAGCAGCAGTACGCGCTGCGCGTCGCCGAGAGCGCCTACGGCAAGAACGACGCGCGCATGCTGAAGCCGCTCGATCGCTACGGGCGCTGGCTCGAGCAGATCGGGCGCTACACGACGGCGCGCCTTCTGTACGCTCGGGCGCTCACCATCGCCGAGGCTACCGGTGGCCGCGGATCGCCGCTCGGCGTCGATGCCCTGCAAGGCATCGCGCGCACGTACCGGCTCGAGTTCGTGAACGGCGCCGAAGAGACGCCCACCGCGCCGGACCCCTTCGGCGCGAACGACACGCCCATCATGTCGGAGGGGCAGCGCCTGAACCCCGACGGGGAGCGCGCCTTGCGCCTGGCGCTTTCCGCCCTCGACAAGGTGCAGCCCGTCGATCACAAGAAGCGCGGCGAGGTGCTCGTCGAGCTCGGCGACTGGTACTTCAGCGCGGGGGCCATGGCGAAGGGCCTCGAGGTGTACCGCGAGGCGTGGAAGGATCTCGCCGCCGCGCATGACACGTCCGTGCTCGAGCAGCCGCGCATGCTCGCCTATCGACCGCCGCCGTCTTCCGCGAAGCGCTCGCACCTGAACCCGGATGAATCGGAGGAGCGCTATACCGAGGTGAAGTACACCGTCACCAAGGAGGGCCGCACCGACAACGTCACGATCGTCAGCGGCGATGCGGCCGAGTCGACGCAGAAGGCGGTCGTGTCGGCGATGAAGAAGGCGCGGTACGCGCCGCGGTTCGAGAACGGCGAGCCCGTGGATACGCCGGACGTCGTCTGGCGCGAGAAGCTGCTCGTTCGCGTGAAGCAGCAGTCGGCGAAGACGTCGTAAACGATCCAGCGCGCGGCCGGGCACGGCACACGCCCCGCGCATGACGCGAACCCAATCCCTCTCGAGAATCTGCCGTCGAGCGCGCGTGAAGTGCTTGCGGTAAGGCGCGTCATTTCGCGCCAGCGCGCGCAGTGCCGTGTGCGGAAGGCCATGGCGTCAGGCGCATGCGGCGAACGGGACGGGAGCGCGTCAACGCGCTACCTCGGGTGTCCGGCTGCTACGCGAACGACGCCTACACTGGCAATCGCAAGGTGAGCAACACGGCGAAGGGCCCGTCGACTACGACACTTCGGCGCGGCAGCGACGCTGCGGCGGACGCCGCCTTCGACTAGGACGCTTTGGGCGCGGGCGCCGAAGCTGCGGCCGGCGGCGCACTCGGCGGGGCGCTGGGCGTCGGCGCGACCGCCGGCGTCGCGTCGAGCGGCGTCTCCTCGATCGGTACGGTCTCGATGCCGCCGGCGTCGGCAGTCACCGCGCTGTCCTCGACGAGGACCTCCTCGTTCTTCGCGAGGCGCTCGCCGATGGGCTGATCGGGAAACTGCACGAGGAACTTGGCTGCGGCGTCGCGCATGGCGGCGAGACTCGCAAGCTGCAGCGGCTTGCCGCTCGACATGCCTTTGGCGAGCGCGTTGCCGTACCCCGTGAGAGTCAGCGTGTCCGCCTTCGCGCCGCTCGGCGTGTAGACGTTGATGCGATAGCGGATGGTTACCGCGTAGTACCGGCCGCCGGTCTCGCGCGCGGTCACGAACGAATACTGCTCGATGCGCGGCTCGAAGATGGCCTTGAGGCCAGGCGCGGCCTTCGCTTCCTCGATGTCCTTGAATTCCTGCACCTGATCGAACGTGTCCTTGAACACGTCGCGCATCAGGTGCACGTGGCCATCACCCAGGTTGATGGTCCAATCCACGCCCCAGCGCGTCTCCTTGTGCGTGAAATTGCGGACGTCACCGGGAATGACGAGTCCGACGCGTGTCGGTAGCGTCGCCACCAGCGGCCGCGGCAGCGTGGCGTCGGGCTTGATCTGCACGCCGCCACAGCCGGTGAGCACCAGGGTCATGGCCGCGAAGCTCGTGGCTAGGAAGGCGAGTCTGCCGGGCGTTCGTGTCATGACCTGTGCTGCCCAACGAGGTGAGACCAACTACTGCGTGATGCCGACGAACGTGCCGTTGTTCTGCTCGCACATCAGCCGCATTAATGCCGAAAACCGGATGCTTGTAAATGGTGTCATGCCTGGGCCTTCGGGGAAACCGATGGCATGGATACGGACGATGCGGCGGCCGTTCTTGTCGGGTCGATTTATGTTGGCTACCTCGTCGAGCGCCTCCTGGATCGAATCGCCGGTGAACTCGTCGCCGAGCACATACAGGCTGATGCGCTTGTCTATCGACCAGTACAGCCGGATCGCCGTCTCGATGCCCTCGACCGGGCTCGATTTGCTGAACGCGCGCCAGTTCTTCATGCGCGCGATGATCTGATCGCGCTGCGCGGGCGAGTCCGTGAGCCACTGACCCTTCGTGCCGCCGATCAGCACGCTGCCCTGATCGCTCATGATCTGCATCCCCTTCACCTTGGGGTAGATCGAGAGGATCTCCTTGACCGTCTGCTGAGCCTGCTCCCAGTGGAAGCTCGTCATGCTCGCCGAGGTATCGACGATGAAGATGATGTATTCGCTGTCGATCGGAATGCCGCCGATCGCCTCGCTCTTCGGCCGGCTCGCCTGCTGCGCGAGCAGCCGCTTCATCTCCTCGGTGAGCGTCTGATAGGCGGCGGTGAGCTCGCCTTCCACGATGTTCGTGACGGACGCCTCTTTCTTGCTCGCCGAGAACTGTCCGTTGATGTTCGTGAGATCGCCGGCGAGCTGCTGCGCGCGCATGCGCGCCTTCGCGAGCAGATCCTCCTTACCCTTGAGCTGCTCGTTCAGCATCTCCGTCTCGCTCTCGACGTCGTGGAGCTGCGCACGCAGCTCGAGCAGCCGCCGGTCGAGCGCTTCGGTCTGCTCCTTGAGCTGAATGGGGTCGCCGTACTCCGTGAGCACGAGCAAGAGAATGATCGCCCCGAAACCGCAGCAGATGCAGTCGAGGAACGAGAGGCTGAAGACCTCCACTGGATGACGCTTGAGCCTCACGGCCAGTCCTTCGACGGCATCATGAGCGTGCCGTTGGTGAAGCGCGTGAGCTGCCAGAAGCGGTGCGCGGCCGGCAGGTCGCCCTTCATGGGCAGCAGGATCACATCGACAGGTATCTTGTCCGGCAACTGTCCGACCGCATCGTCGAAGAGGCGCGCCCGCGCGCCGGCATCGATGTACTTGCGGAAGCCGGGCGATTTGCCCTGCGTCGGCAACCCGTCGGTGATGAGGATGATCTGATCCGGCAGCGGGGTCAGTGTCTTCACGGCATCGAACGCGTTGAAGAGGCTCGTACCGTCCGCCGGCACGAGCGCCGAGAGCGCCTCGATGTTCTTCGAGCGCTGCAGCGGATCGTTGGCGTTCTGCCATTTGCCGGACGTGCCGGGAAGCACGGCGTCGGCCTTGGTGTTGAACGCATACACCTGGAACTGCCCGTCCGGGGGGAGCTGCGTGACGATCCAGTTCACCGTGTCGATCGCGCGGCGCCACTTCGATGCCCTGCGCTTCTTCGCCTCGTCCTGATTCCGCAGCAGGATGATGTTGACGAGATCCTGATGCAGCATGCTGGCCGAGCGGTCCAGCAGGATCAGCGTGCGCTTGCCGCGCACCTTGATGCCGGTGATGTAGCGGCGGTCGCCGCCGGTGTCGCGGAACGCTTTGATCTCCTGCCCCGGCGGACCCTTGTCGATGGCGCCCGCCTCGAGCCGGCGCGTGCCCTCTTCGAGCGCCTTGATGTCCGCCTTGAGCTTCTCGATCCGCTCGCGCCGCGCGAGGCTCGTCTCGTCGTAGGCGGACTTCTGGATCTTGTTCGCCTGCAGCTGGGCGAGAAGCTGCTTCGCCTTCTCGGAGGCGCTCGCCGTCTCGCTTTCGGTGCGGTTCAGCGTGTTACGCAAGACGGCGAGATTGCGCTGCTTCTCCAGCACTTCTTCTTCGAGGCGCTCAACCTGCGTGCGCATCGTCTCCGTGCTGCGTGCCCGATCGATGCCGCTCTGCGCGCTGATGATGGTGTAGAACAGAATGACCGCGCCGAAACCGCAGCAGATGCAGTCCAGGAAGGAAAGGCTGAAGACCTCCACGCTGCGGCGACGTCGGGCGGCCATGGCTGCATGCGCCTCAGGCGACTTCGCCGATCGAGATCAGCGACAGCTCGACGCCCGGCTCGCCAAGCCGCACCTTGTCGCCCGCGTGAATACGCACGCGTTCGGACACGCGCTCGCCGTTGACGAACGTCCCGTAGTGACTGTGATCGATCAGCACGACCTCGTTGCCGTCGCGGACGAACGTGCAGTGCCGCCGCGAAACGCCGGCGAGACCATCGGGAAGCGTGAGCGCCGTACCCGTGCCGGGAGACCGACCGACGACGAGCGAGCTCATAGAGAGCGGAATCGCACGGCCTTCGAACAGCAGGTGCGACGGTGGCGTCGCGCCCATCCCCGCGCGGCCGAGCGTCTCGCGCGTGACTCCCGAAATGCCGGTCTGCTCGCGCAGCGGCAGCCGGCGGAGCAGCCGCACGGACTCCGCGGTTTCCGCCTCGGGCAGATCGAGCAGCGAGGTCGCCGCGGCGGCGAATCCAGCCGGCACGGTGATGAGGTCGCAGCCGAAGAAGTGCTGCTGAAGCTGCTCGGCAAAGCCGGGCAATCCGGCAATCGCTTCGGGGATGACGAGCGTCACTTCCGCACCGGCGGGTCGCAATGCGTGCAGCAGCCGGATGAGCTCGCGATAGATCGACTGCGCCGCCTCCGCGAACTGATCACGCGTCAACGACACCTCGAACTTGCTTTCGCCGTTCGACACCGCGGCCGTCGTGCTGCCCGTCTCGGCGGCCTGGCGCGTGAGCGCCGCCAGCGCGTCGAAGAGTTGCTGCTCGGTTGCGGCATTCGTGAACGGGTCGAAGCGCGTGCGCTTCACCATGGCGGTGCTGATGAAGGCAAGCCAGGCTTGATACAGCTCGATCAGGCCGTTCTCCTCGGAAACGACCGCTCGACGCCGGCGCGCCTGGCCGCTGCTCTCGACGGCTGCGGCAGCCGCGTGATGCAGACCTACCTCGAGCACGAGCGCGCTGCGCGCCGCACGCACCGAGGCCACTGTCACGGCAGCGGAGTCCACGAACCCGTCGACCTTCAGGCCGAGGCTCTGCGCGATGCCGAGCACGGTGCCGAGACCACTGGTGTCCGCATGCACGGGCGCGGTGAGCCAGACGCGCTCGCCTTCCGCGGCGGGGAATTTCGCGAGGTGTTGCGAGAGCTCTGCCGAGAACAATGCGGCCGCGCGCGCCGACGCTTGCGGCTGCGTCACGATCTGATGCACGTGCCGCGTCGACGTCGTCGTCGGATGTCCGCGCAAGGCGTGCCAGGCGTTCGTGCCGGCCGGTTCCGCGCCGCCGCCGTCGAACACGGCGCTGGGCGCGCTGATGAGCACCGCGCCATCCCGCGCGAGGCTCAGGCACCGATCGTTGATCTCGATCGCGAGCGTTTTCACGGCGCGGCGCTCAGATGTCGATCGGGAACGTGACGTTGTTGTCCGCCGACTCCTTCGAGTCGGGCACGAGCGTGGGATCGTCCTCGATGGTCGCGGATTCTTCGGGCTTGGACGGCGGCGGCCGAGTGGCACCCGCGTCGGATTTGTCCTTGTCGGTGCTTGGCGTGTCGGCACCCTTCGCCGGCGTGTCCTTGGTCGCGGTGTTCTTGTTCGCAGGGTCCTTGTTCGCAGTGTCCTGGGCCGCGGCCACGGCAGTGGCCTCAGCCGCGGCCGCGCGCGCGCGAAACGCGATCACCGTCGACAACGCGCAGCAGCCCGCGAGGAACAGGATCGCCCACAACGAGGGCAAGGTACGGCGATTTCGGTAGTCGGCAATCATGACGTTCTCCGTTGGCTATTCGGCGTAGCGCGCCACCCGAAAGCCGATGGTCTGGCTCGCCTCGTCCGCCGAGTCGCGATACGCGTAGCGCAGCTCCGCGACGTTGGCCGAGCGCCAGTTCGCTCCACGCACCACATGCCGGGCCGCCTGCTCCGGCCCGAGCGGATCGGTCACCGGGGTCGAATCGACATACGACAGGTAGAAGTCGTTCACCCACTCGGACACGTTGCCGCCCATATCGTGCAGGCCGAGCGGTGTCGGCTGGAATTTGCCAACCGGCGCGACGACCGGATATTCGTCGCGATAGCCGTCGAGGGAGGACTCGAGCGCGCCCTTCGCCTCCTCGCCGGCGATATTGGCCGTACCCTGCACGACGGGCAGCGAATCGCCCCAGGGAAACTTGCGCATCTGTCCGGGAGCGGCGTAGCGCGCCGCGTACTCCCATTCGGCTTCGGTCGGCAGCCGATAGCCGGTGGTCACCGGCTGTATCAGCACATATTTGCCGCCGCCCTGCTCGTACGCGGGCGGCAGGCCTTCACGCTCCGAGAGCCAGTTGCAGTACGCCGCGGCATCGTTCCACGTCACCTGCACGACCGGTTGCGCATCGAGATCGAACGAGCGCTTGCCGAGGAAGCCCGAGACATGGTCGCTCTTGAAGCTGCGGAAGTCCGCGTTCGTCACTTCCGTCACGCCGATGTAAAAAGGGCGCTTCAACGTGACCTCGCGATAGCCCTCGTTGGGGCGCCGGCCTTGCTCGCGACGCTCGCTGCCCATCTTGAACGTGCCGCCGGGCACGAGGCGCAGCTCATAGCCGGTCGCCTTGGCTTTGATCGTCGGCGCGGATTCCAGCAGCGCCTTGCCGCGATCCGCGGACGTGAGCTTGTATTGCACGGCGCGCTCGAGCCCGAGCGCCGGGGTCACGCTGCCCTTGAACGGCAGATAGCCTTCCTTGCGAACTTCGACGCTGTGCTCGGTTGCGCTCAGCTCGAATTTCTGCGGCGTGCGGCCGTGCGGCTTGCCATCGATGAACAGCTCGGCGTCGGTCGGCTCGCCGTCCACCGCCACGCCCGCGAGCACCGGCTGCAGTTTCGCGTCCAACGTAATCTTCTTGCCGGGCTCCGCGAAGACCGACTTTGTCCAGTTCGCGTAACCGGGCAGCGTCGCGACGATGCTGTGCGCAACCCCCGCGGGCAGATCCACCTTCACCGGCGTGCGTCCGCGATACGTGCCGGCGACAGTGATTTCCGCACCGCTCGGATCGGAGCGCAGCGTGAGCTCCGCATCGGGCTGCCCGAGCGTGATCGGACCGATCGCGAGCGTCTCGCCCGCCTTCACGACGACGCTGCTCTCCCACGTCTTCAAGCCCGGGGCGCTGATCTGAACGTGGCGCACACCCGAGTCGGCTTCGATGGTCGCAGGCGCCTTGCCGCCGTCCTTGCCGTCCACCGTGACATTCGCACCGGCGGGCACCGCGATGACCTTGAGCGTGCCCCACGAAGGCTGCAGCGTTGCGCTCACGTCCTGTCGCTTGCCGAGACCTTCGACGTTCACGTTCGTGATGAAGTCGACGTAGCGCGCGGCGCGCAGCGTGATGGTGTGCGAGCCCGGCGGTGCTTCCACTTCGCCGGGCGCTCTGCCGCTCTCCACGCCGTCGATGAGCACGGCCGCGACGACACCATTCGTGTCGATGCGCAGCTTGCCCGGGAGCTTCGCGAGCCGCAGCCGCGCAACCGGGGTGGGATTCCCGCCACCCTTCACGTCGATGGTCACCTGCGCCGGGTAATAACCCTCGTGCTCCGCCTGCACGACGTGCTTACCCGAGAGGACGTTCAGGAACTCTCCCGTGTGGAACGAGAAGAGCGTGCCGGGCGTACTGATGCGCGAGTCGCGCGGTACCACGTCGATTTCCACCGGCTCCAGCAACGAGACGAGCGCCGTGCCACCAAGCAGCAGGAGCACGACTGCCGCGATCGTCGCGACCCACTTCTTCGAGAGCGGCTTGCGCCCGACGTAGGCGGAGCGCGGTCGATCCGCCGTGAGCACCGCGGCCGCGGGGCGTCCGCCCGGCGCAGCGGTGGAGCGAATCTCCACGTCGTCATCGCTTGCTTCGGTATCGACCGCCGCCACGACGACGACGGGCGCGATGGTGGCGTTGCCGGCGAGGTGCTGAACGTCGAGCCGCAGGCGCGTGCGCGAATCGTCGAGGACGATGATCTGCGCCTCGCCGACCGAGAGCACATCGTCCTTGTGCAGCTCGCGCGTGTGCGAGAGCGGGCGGCCATCGAAGCGCACGCCGGCGCCCGGCTCGGGCGAGGCCCACCACTCCGCCTCGCGCCGCTCGATGGTGAGAGCCGCGCCCGGCGCGGTCCCGGGCACGACGATATCGGCGCCCTCGCCGCCAATCGTCAGCCGCACGCCGAGCGAGCGCTCGCCCGCAGGTTCTTTCACCCGGATGTGCGCGTACGACGCGCCCGGCTTCACCGCAGCTTCATTCATGGCCTGCTTAGGACCGTTGCCCGGTCAGATGGGTTCGACGCAGCTCACGCTGATGGTCTGCACATCACCGCCGGGGGCAATCGTGACA
>DASZSS010000372.1:0-2504 GCA_035548535.1 Steroidobacteraceae bacterium | reverse complement strand
CCGTCCAGGCCGTCGAAGACCATGGCGACGAACACGGCGATGCCGGCCGGCTCGAAGTTCTTGTCGATGGCGGCGACGATCGCGTAGAAGCCCGAGAACAGGCATCCCGTCGTCAGCAGATTCGGCAGCAGGTAAGCGCCGCGCCGCGGCGGCGGGCGGGTGTCGGGGGTGGCGTCTTCCATGGGGTGCGGATGGTAACAAGGACCTCCCGGACCGGCCTGCTAAGATGCCCGCCCTTTTCGCGTTTTCCCGGCAAAGCTCGTCCGATGAGACTGTCCCAGTACCCGATCGCGACCCTGAAGGAAACCCCGGCCGAGGCCGAGATCGAAAGCCAGCGCCTCATGCTGCGCGCCGGCCTGATCCGCCGCCTCGCGGCCGGCCTCTACACGTGGCTGCCCATGGGGATGCGCACCCTGACCAAGGTCACGAACATCGTGCGCGAGGAGATGAACCGCGCCGGCGCATTCGAGATCCTCATGCCGGCCGTGCAGCCGGCGGAGCTGTGGCAGGAGACCGGCCGCTGGGACAAGTTCGGGCCGCTGATGCTGCGCTTGAAGGATCGCCACGAGCGCGACTTCCTCATCGGCCCGACGCACGAGGAAGTGATCACCGACCTCGCGCGGCGCGAGCTGAAGAGCTACCGGCAGCTGCCGGTGAACTTCTATCAGGTGCAGACCAAGGTCCGCGACGAGATCCGGCCGCGCTTCGGCGTCATGCGCGCGCGCGAGTTCATCATGAAGGACGCGTATTCGTTCCACATGGACGAGAAGTCGCTGCGCGAGGACGGCTATATGGTCATGCGCGAGGCGTACACGCGCATGTTCCAGCGCATGAAGCTCGAGTTCCGCGCGGTGCAGGCGGATTCGGGCGCGATCGGCGGCAACCGGTCCGAAGAGTTCCAGGTGCTCGCGGCGAGCGGCGAGGATGCGATCGCGGTCTCGGACGGTGACGACTACGCCGCGAACATCGAGACGGCGATCGCGCTGCCGCCGGGCGTGAAAGTCGCGCCGGGCCTCGTGCCGGGCGTCATCGACGAGGACGAGCTGACGATGCTGCGCGGCACGCCGCCTGCGCCGCCGCGCGAAGAGCTGCGGAAGATCCCGACACCCGGGCTGCGCACCATCGAAGACCTGGTGAAGGCGCTGTCGATTCCCATCGAGAAAACCGTGAAGACGCTCGTGTACGAGGGCGTCGATGGCCTCGTCGCATTCCTCGTGCGCGGCGATCACCAGCTCAACGAAGTGAAGGCCAGCAAGCTCCCGCAGGTGAAGACGCCGCTGCGGCCGGCCACCCTGGACGCCGTGCGCGTGGCCTTCGGCGCCGGCTTCGGCTCGCTCGGGCCGCTGTTCGCGGACGAGCGCACGGTCCGCGGAATCACGTTCATCGCGGACCACACGGTCGCGTCCATGAGCGATTTCTCCGTGGGCGCCAACGAGGACGACTTCCACTTCATCGGCGTCAACTGGGGGCGGGACCTGCCGGCGCCGGAGCACGTGGCCGACATCCGCAACGTCGTCGAGGGCGATCCAAGCCCGACCGGCAAGGGCAAGCTGCGGATCGTCCGCGGCATCGAGGTCGGGCACATCTTCCAGCTCGGCCAGCTCTATTCGCAGGCGATGAACGCGACGGTGCTGGACGAGTCCGGCAAGAGCGTCGTGCCGTACATGGGCTGCTATGGCATCGGTGTGACGCGCATCGTGGCGGCCGCCATCGAACAGAATCACGATGAGCGCGGGATCATCTGGCCGGAGCCGATTGCGCCTTTTCATGTCGTGCTGATACCCATGAATGCGCACAAGTCCTATCGGGTGCGGGAGATTGCCGACCGGCTCTATGCCGAGTGGACGGCCGCCGGCATCGAAGTGCTCTATGACGATCGGGATGCGCGGCCGGGCGTCAAATTCGCGGACGCGGAGCTGCTCGGCATTCCGCATCGGGTCGTGGTCGGCGAGCGCGGCGTCGACGCGGGCAAGCTCGAGTATCGGCATCGTCGCGATACGGAGAGTCAGGACTTTCCGCTCGAGGGCGCGCTGGAGTTCATTCGGTCGCGCATGGGGCGGTGAGCCCTGCGCGGCGGCGGAAATCGCATGCGAAGCACCCGTGAGACACCGCCCGTCAGACTCGAACGCGCGCCGCGCCAGCTTCGCGCTGACCCGCGTGGGCTCGGGGAAATGCGTTCGGGCCGGGTCGCGTGCCTCCGGGGCGTTGTCATGCTTCCCCGCATGCTCGCCGTCGTCTGGGGCCTGATCCTGTTGTCGTTCGGCAGTGGCGTAGCTCACGCCGATCAGCAGAAAGATCCGGAGCTGAAGGCGGTGGTGAAGCGCGCCATCGATCAGGCGCAGTGTTTCGCCGATCGGTACGAATCCGCGGTCTGGTACACGATGATGGAGCCGCGGCTGCGCAAGATCGTGAAGGACCGGGACGAGCGGCTCGAGATTCTCACGCAGGTGTTCTGCGAGTCGAAGCGCGAAGGCGAAGCGCCGTTGCCGCCGGGGCTCGTGATG
>DASZSS010000371.1:0-2841 GCA_035548535.1 Steroidobacteraceae bacterium | reverse complement strand
GCTCGCGCTCGCACCCACGAAGCAGAAGAACGATGCGCTGAGCGCCGCGGCACGAGCCATTCGCGAGCGCGCCGACGACATCCTGAATGCGAACGCGCAGGACATGGCCGCCGCGCGCGAACGCAGTCTGAGCTCGGCCATGCTCGACCGGCTGCTGCTCGATGCGAAGCGCGTCGAAGGCATCGCGCGCGCCATCGAAGAAGTGATCGCCCTACCCGACCCGATCGGGAGCGTCGCCGCCGAATGGGTGCGCCCCAACGGTCTGCGCATTCAGCGAGTGCGCGTACCGCTCGGCGTCATCGGCATCATCTATGAGAGCCGTCCCAACGTAACCGCGGATGCCGGCGCGCTGTGCCTGAAATCAGGCAATGCCGTCATCTTGCGTGGAGGTTCCGAGAGCACGCTGTCGACGCGCGCCATCCACGCATGCCTCACCGCCGGCTTGCGCGCCGCGGGTCTGCCGGAAACCTGCATTCAGATCGTGCCGACCACCGATCGGGCGGCCGTCGGCTACATGCTCGCGGGGATGACGGACTACATCGACGTGATCGTGCCACGCGGCGGCAAGAGTCTCATCGAGCGCGTGAAGCGCGAGGCGCGCGTGCCCGTCATCGGCCACCTCGACGGCAATTGCCACGTCTATGTGGACAAGGATTCCGACGTGCGCATGGCCATTTCGATTGCCGTGAACGCGAAGATGCGGCGCACCGGCATCTGCGGCGCCGCTGAAACGCTGCTCGTCGATCGCGCGTGCGTCGGCACGCACCTCGCGCCGGTCGTGCGCGCACTGCTCGATGCGGGCTGTGAAGTGCGCGGCGACGAGACGGTCCAGCAAGCGGACTCGCGCGTGCGCCCCGCCACCGAGGACGACTGGTACACGGAGTACCTGGATTCCATCATCGCCGCGCGCGTGGTGGACGGGGTCGACGGCGCCATAACACACATCAACAAATACGGCTCCGCACACACCGAATCGATCGTGACCGACAACGACGCGACTGCAGAGCGGTTCCTGCAGCAGGTCGACAGCGCGATCGTGCTCCACAACGCCTCCACGCAGTTCGCCGACGGCGGCGAATTCGGCATGGGCGCCGAGATCGGCATTTCGACCGATCGCTTCCACGCCCGCGGCCCGGTCGGCGTCGCGGAACTCACCAGCTACAAGTACGTGGTGCGGGGGAAGGGCCAGACCCGGCCCTGAGTGGAGTCACGTACACCCTCCGCTTCGCGCATCAGACGGCCGCCTGCAATACGTTACATGCGATCGAGCAACGCGCCTGCCGATGGCTACTGCTCGTGGAGGATCGCGCCGGGACGGAGCAGCTCGCCCTGCCCCAGGCGCTACTCGCGGAGATGCTCGGCGTTCGCCGCCAGTCCGTCAGCGAAGTGGCGACCTGACTGCGCAAGAAGGGACTCATCGAGTATCGACGTGGGCACATCACCATCGTGAACCGGAAGAAGCTCGAAGCCTCGGCCTGCTGCGAGTGTTACGGGGGATGAACGCCTACTACAACCGTCTCATGCCCTCTACCGCCTAGCCCGGTCCGCTCCGCCGAACCGGCTTCGCCCCGTTCGGGGGCGGGCGCTTACTCCTTGAAAATCCGTCGTTTGGACACACGCTAACGGCTCGGCCGAGGACCCGGTAAAGTGCCGGGGCCGCCGAACCGCCGACCGGCGAACCGGTCGAAGTCGGTGTTTGTTGAACCCCCTAACCCACTCGTCGGAGCCCAGACCGCCGCCATGAAACGGATATTCCTGTTTCTCGCGACCAACCTTGCGATCCTCGTCGTCCTCTCGATCGTCTGCCAGATCCTGGGGATCGACCGCTACCTCGCCTTGCGCGGGGGCAACCTCGGGCAGCTGCTCGCCTTCGCGGCCGTGTTCGGCTTCGGGGGCGCGTTCATCTCGCTCGCCATCTCCAAGTGGATGGCCAAGCGCGCGATGGGCGTGCAGATCATCGAGCAGCCGCGCAACTCCACGGAGAGCTGGCTCGTCGCCACGGTACGCCGTCAGGCGCAGGCCGCGGGCATCGGCATGCCCGAGGTCGGCATCTTCGACTCGCCCGAGCCGAACGCCTTCGCCACCGGACCGAACCGCAACAACGCGCTCGTCGCGGTGAGCACCGGTCTGCTGCAGCGGATGAACGAAGATGAGATCGAGGCGGTGCTCGGCCACGAGGTCACGCACGTCGCCAACGGCGACATGGTCACGCTCACTCTGATCCAGGGTGTCGTGAACACGTTCGTGATCTTCCTGTCACGCATCATCGGCAACCTCGTCGACCGCACGCTGTTCCGCTCGGAAGACGGGCGCGGGCCCGCGTACTTCGTCTCGGTGATCGTCTCGGAGATCGTGCTCGGCATTCTCGCGAGCATCATCGTCGCCTGGTTCTCGCGCTATCGCGAGTTCCGCGCCGACAGCGGCGGCGCGCGCCTCGCCGGGCGGGAGAAGATGATCAGCGCGCTCGAGAGACTGAAGTCGGCGCACGAGCCGCTGCCCGCGCAGTTCGCCGCGTTCGGCATCTCCTCGGGCGAGGGCCCGAGCGGCTTCAAGCGACTCTTTTTGAGTCACCCGCCGCTCGATGAGCGCATCGCAGCGCTGCGGCGAGCAGCGACTTAAGCCTCACTCTTCCATTCTTCGAACGTCGCATGCAACGCCCGGCCTCGCGCCGGGCGTTTTGCATCTGAACGCGCGCAATTTCCGTATTGGCCCACGTGGGTTCATGAGAACGCGACTGTCTTCGGTGGGCGACGTGTCGCCGGCCGCCGTCATTCACAAGGGGCCGCAGCCATGGCTACATTGCGCGCGCGAAATTGGGGTGGGTCTATTAATCACGGAACG
>DASZSS010000370.1:0-19910 GCA_035548535.1 Steroidobacteraceae bacterium | reverse complement strand
GCGGTCGAGCAGGCGCGTGATCCGCGGCGCGGTGAGCAGCGCGTGGTGCTCGGTCTCGAGCGCGGCGAGCTGGTCTCCACGCACGTCGGCACTGCCGCGCGGCATCATGACCGCGGCATCCCAGCGGAGCAGCGAGAGCGCCCCACGGAACGCGTGGAGACGCCGGAACTCCTGCTCGAGCTGTTTGTAAGTCGAGGCTGACATGACGATAGACACCTGATTTCGTTTCGGCCCCGCCCGTCGTGCGGCACCGAAGAGGGACGGTGGGCGCGGGTTCGAAGGCGGGGATAGTGGGGGCTAGTCTACCAGCGGGGCCTGCCCGGGCCGGCTTCGGACGCGGTTGAGTCTTTGAAAATCAAATAGTTAGTTTCATGATCACGGGTTGACACGGTCGCGCCCGAGCCCCGCGCCGGGGGGTCGGCCGGCGACCGGGGTCCCGTCCGAGCGCGCCGCTCGCGGGTGCCCGTGGGGCGGGAATTTGACTCGACATGACCGGTGCCGGCGGGGCTCAGCGGCGCGCTTCCACCGGTTGGGGCGCCTGCTCGCGCGCGAGCTCGCGGACCGGTCCACCCTCGCGCACTTTCTGCGTCCCCTCGACGATGACGCGCTCGCCCGGCGCGAGGCCGGCGACGACTTCCACCCGACCGGGCTCGCGCCGACCGATGCGCACCTCGCGCCGGATCGCGCGCCCGTCTTTCACCACGTACAGGAACTGCCGGCTCTGCTCCGGCATGAGGGCCGCCTCGGGGATCATCAGCGCGTCGCGCGCATCGGGTGCAACGCGCACGTTCAGGAACATGCCGGGCTTCAGCTGGCCGTCGGGATTGGGCACGACCGCGCGCACCGTCACCGAGCGGGACACGGGGTCGACGCGCGAATCGACGCCCGCGATCGTCCCCTCGAACTCGCGATCCGGGAAGGCGGCGGAGAGCGCGTACACCTTCAAGCCTTCGCGCAGCACGGAGAGGAAATTCTCCGGGACGGCGAAGTCCACCTTGATGAGGCTCGAGTCGTCGAGCGTCGCGATGGTCGTGCCGGGGCTCACGAGAGTGCCGACGCTGACGCGGCGCAGGCCGACGCGGCCCGCGAATGGCGCCCGGATGACCGTGTCGTCGAGTCGAGCGCGCGCGGCATCGACGCGCGCTTCGTTGGTCTTGAGAGTCGCTTCGAGCTGCTCGAACTGCGCGTCGGAGATCACTCGGGTGGCGAGCAGCTCGCGGCTGCGCTTCACCTGGCTCGCGCTGTCCGCGCGGGCCGCCTCGGCCGCCGCCAGGTCCGCGCGGGCCTGCGCCGAGTCGAGCTCGACGAGCACCTGCCCCTTCCGCACCTGTTCGCCGTCGCGAAAGCGCACGGCGGTGACGATGTTGGATGTCTTGGACGTCACCTCCACCGCCTCGTTGGCGCGCGCGGTTCCCAGGGCCGTGAGGGGCGAGCTCAGGCGCTCGGTTCGCGCTTCCGCGGTGATCACCGCGACGGCCGCGCCGCGAGTGGGTGCAGCCGGTTCGCTCGCGAGGGCAGAGGCCGGGCCGGCACCGTTGTGCGCGCTGCTCGTTCGAGCGTCCGCGGCCGCAGGTCGCGCGTCGCGAGGAGCCTCGAGTCGATCGGAGTCAGCGGATTGGCGCTCGCGCGTGACGTACACGCCCCAACCCACAGCGAGCAGAGCCACCGCGATGCTGACGATCGTGACGAGGTTGCGTGAATCGGCCATGCGAGCGGCGCGCCGCTGAGTTGCCGATCGAGTATCGCATCGGAACGAGAGAAAAAGGAAACGTGGCGCGGGTCGCGTGCGGCGCGCAGCGGCGCCGGCGCTTTGAGACTGTGCGAGCTTCCGCTCGACGCCGATGCGCAAACGGCTATGAGCCGCGGGCTCGGCACACGCGCATCGGGCGACTCACCTCTGAGCGCCGGCGCGCCGCGACTCGCCCTGCACTGCCCCGCCCGGCTCCCGATGTCTCGACATCGATTCCCATGCGAGCATGGCGCGCTTGCGGTCCTCACCCCAGCGGTAGCCGCCGAGTCCCCCGCTCTTGCGCAGCACGTGATGGCACGGAATGAGATAGCCGACAGGGTTTGCACCCACGGCCGAGCCCACCGCGCGAACTGCGCCCGCCGCGCCGATCTCCTGCGCGATCTCGCTGTAGTTGGTCGCATCCTTCGCGCCGAGACGCAGCAGCGCCTGCCACACCTTGAGCTGAAAGTTGGTGCCGGCGATGTTCACGCGCAGCGGGCCCGTCGCGCGATCGCGGCTGCCCCAGATTCGAGCCGCAAGGGAACGCGCAACGTCGTCGTCACGCTCGAACCGGGCACGAGGCGCAGTGGCCTGCAACTCCGCGAACGCGGTCACCTCGGCATCGGGCTCGACGAACGCGAGGTGTGATAGGCCCCGCGGCGTTTCCGCGATGATGGCGCGACCGAACGGTGTGTTGCTGAAGCCGTACCGAATGGTGGTGCCGAGTCCCTGCGCTTTGATCTCGCCCGGCGTCATCGCATCGACGGTGACGACGAGATCGTGCAAGCGGCCCGGCCCCGAGAGCCCGACCGCCAACGCGGCGTCGAGCACGGAGGCCTGCGCCGCCAGTGCATCGCGCGCGGCGGCCCCGGTCACCGCAGTCAGGTACTGCTTCGGGGTGACGCCGGCCCAGCGACGGAACAGGCGGTTGAAGTGGAATTCGGAAAGGTTCGCGTGCGCCGCCACGTCCTCGAGGCGTGGTTGCTCGCGGAAGTGCTCGTCGATGTAGCGGATCGCTCGCGCGATGCGCGCGAAGTCGCGGCTGTCTACGAAGCTGTCGGGTTGCGTGTTCATGAGGCGCATCTTAGAGATGCCCGATTTGCGCGCGACCCGATTCTTGCGATGTGCTTTGGACATGAGCGATGCGGCGACGCCTGACGCGCGGGCTGTCGAGCTTTCGTGCGCCAGCCCGCCCTAGGGTTCACGGAGATTTGCGCTTGCGCCGTCCAGCAGCCTACGCCTCGGCGCAGTTCGCGGCACCCACTACAACGGCGGGACGGCCGCGTCCGGAGTGGGTGATATCGATCGGGTAGACTCCCGGCCGCCATGCAACGCGAATCCTGGGTCTGGACGAGTCCGCATCTTGCCGAGCCGGCGCGCCTCGTGCGCTGGGGCCACTTCGGGACGCCGGTGCTGCTCTTTCCCTCCGCGGGCGGCGACTACGAAGAAGTGGAGCGCTTTCACCTGATCGCGGCGCTCGCGGAGCTGATCGATAACGGCCGGATCAAAGTGTTTTCCGTCGATGGCCTCGCAGCACGCGCGTGGCTGCGCGGCACGACTTCGCCCGAACAGTGCGCGCGCACGCAGTACGAGTACGACGCGTACCTCGACACGGAAGTCGTGCCGCTCATCCGCCGCGACTGCCACAGCGATGCGATCGAGCTCGTCGCAGCCGGCGCCGCGATCGGCGGGTGCTCAGCGGTCGCGGCGCTCGTGAGGCAACCCACTGTGTTTCGCGTCGCCGTTGCGCTCGACGGGATCTTCGATCTCTCGAAGTACCTGACGAGCGGATTCACACCGGCACTGGCGTCCGCCTCACTGCCGCACGCCCTGCCCGGTCTCGTCAACGATGCGGTACGCCGTCGCTTCGCCGTCCTCGCAACCGGCGAAGGCGCATACGAAGACCCGTCGGAGTCGGAGCGAATGTCAGCGGCGCTCGGCGGCGCCGGCGTGAATCACATCCTGGAGAAGTGGGGCCCGAATTACGCGCATGGCTGGAACACGTGGCGCGCGATGCTGCCGCGATACCTGGGCATGCACGCGTAGGCGCACTACGGGAACAGGACCTCCCGCCAGTACGGCCACCGGGCGACCAATACGCCCACCCCTGCGGATACGGCGATCAAAAAGACGAACGTGAGCGCAATCAGTACACGACGGAGCGTCAACGATTTCCCCCTACTGTGCAGGAGTCTACAGACTCCCGCCGAAGGCGAATTGTAGACTGCGCGCGGCAAGCCGCCCCATACCCGACACCCCGAATCGCACTCGACACCGACCGCGCACGACCGGCCATGGCCCTGAATGTCTGCCTGATTTCTTCCGAAGTCACCCCGCTCTCGAAGACCGGCGGGCTCGCCGATGTGTCGGGGTCCCTCGCGAAGTACTTGCATGGCGCCGGGCACGACGTCCGGCTCTTCACGCCGCTGTACTCGCTGATCGACCGCTCGAAGCTGAGCCTGCGCGCGGTCGAGTTCCTGCAGGATGTGACCCTCGAGCTCGGTCCGCATCGCTACCGCTACTCCGTGCTCGCCGGCCATCTGCCCGGCTCGACGGTGACCGCATACCTGATCGACTGCCCCGTGCTCTACAGCCGCAGCGCGCTGTACACGACGGACGTCGACGAGCATCTGCGCTTTCTGGTCCTGACGCGCGCCGCCTTCGAATGCTGTCAGCGCATGAGGTGGAGCCCGGACATCCTCCATTGCAACGACTGGCACACCGCGTTCGGCCCGCTCTTCTTAAGAGCGGTGTACGAGTGGGACCGGCTGTTCGCGCGCACGCACTCGGTCCTCACCATCCACAACATCGGCTATCAGGGTGTGTTCCCCGCGCATGCGGCCGGCGACATCGGGCTCGGCGCGAAGAGCTTTCTGCTGCATCAAGACGACTTGCGCGCCGGCTTCGTGAACTCCCTGAAGCACGGCATTCTCTACGCCGACGCGATCACCACGGTGAGCCCGACGCACGCACGCGAGATCTGCACCGACGAGTACGGCATGGGCTTGCAGCACGAGCTGCGTGCCCGCGCCGATTCGCTGACCGGCATCCTGAACGGCGTCGACTACGCGGACTGGAACCCGAGTACCGATCGCTATCTCACGCGTCACTACGATGCGCATCATCTCGACGAGAAAGCTACGCTGAAGCGCGAGCTCGCGATGCGTGTCGGCCTGCAGCTCGGAACCGAGACGGCGCTCATCGGCATGGTCACGCGGCTCGCGATGCAGAAGGGCATCGAGCTGCTCTTCGACGCGCTGCCGCGCGTGCTGGCCGAGCGCGACGCCGCGCTGGTCGTGCTCGGTAGCGGCGATGCTCCCTACGAACAGTTCTTCACCAAGCTGCAGGCGGACTTCCCGACCCGCGTGCATTTCCATCGCGGCTACAACGACGAGCTGGCGCACTGGATCGAGGCGGCGAGCGACATGTTCCTCATGCCCTCGCTCTACGAGCCGTGCGGCCTCAATCAGATGTACAGCCTGCGCTACGGCACGGTGCCGATCGTGCGCAAGACCGGCGGGCTTGCGGATTCGGTCGTGCCCTACAACCCGGCTTCCGGCGCAGGCACGGGCGTGGTGTTCGAGCACTACACGCCGGCTGCGCTCGAATGGGCCCTCAACACCGCGCTCGATCTCTACGCACACCCGGCGCACTGGTCGCGCATCGTCAGGAACGGCATGGCGCAGGATTTCTCCTGGGAGCACCAGGGCGCACAGTACGTGCAGGTCTACGAAGCGGTGATGAAGAAGCCCGTCGTCCGGTATTGAAGCTGCGTCATTTCAAGCGGACGCTGCCGCGATCCTCGAAGGGAATCGAGCGCAGCCAGCCTTCCGAGAGCGAGAGCTTTCCTTTGATGCGATAGTCGATGCTGTCGCGGAATTGATGGCCCGCGCCGAGGAGCTTCAGCAGCGCGCCGGCCATGTTGGCCGTCATGTTCATGTCGAACTCGGCCTCGCCGAGCGCCGGCACGGTGAACGAGGCGCCGGAGACGCCGTGCGCGATCTCCTGATCCTGGATGTCGAGCGCGGCCGTCAGGCCCTTCACGGGAATCGGCCGATCGTTCGGGTTCTCGACGCGCATGCGCACCTTCAGCCGCTGCTCCCAGAGATCGCTCTTCTCCAGCTCGACGTTCACCACCGAGAGTCTGGGCTTCTCGAGCTTCGGCACGAAGAGCGAGCAGCCGCTCACGAGCAGAGCGAGCAGCATGAGTCCGGCCGGTAGGCGCAGCGCGTTCATTGCGGCCGATAGTAGCAAAGGGGATGCGCGTCGCACTGGCGGGACATCACACGCGTGCGTGAACCCGATTCAGCAAGGCGTAATGGCGTGCGAGATTGCTCGTGAGCGCGCCGGGCGGCACGCGCCACGTCCAGTTGCCCGCGACGGTGCCGGGCTTGTTCAGTCGCGCCTCGGTGCCGAGGCCGAGCACGTCTTGCAGCGGCAGGATCGCGAGCTTCCCGACCGAAGCCAGAGCCGCGCGTACCATCGCCTCGGGCATGGCACCCGGCGTGACGCGCAGGTAGAAGTCGACGCGCCGCTGCGTCTCGCTGTCGAGGCTCAGATACCAGCCGAGCGTGGTGTCGTTGTCGTGCGTGCCCGTGTACACGATGCAGTCGTGCTCGAACATGTGCGGCAAGTGCGGGTCTTCCGGATTGCCGCTGAAACCGAACTGCAGGACGCGCATTCCCGGAAGCGCGAAGTCCTTGCGCAGCGCGACCACGTCCTCGGTGATCACGCCGAGGTCTTCGGCAACGATCGGCAGATCGCCGCACTCGGCGCGCAGCGCCCGGAGGAAGTTGCGCCCCGGCGTGCGCTTCCACGTGCCGCCGCGCGCATCGGGTGCACCTGCAGGCACGGACCAGTGAGCCGCGAGCGCGCGGAAGTGATCGATGCGCAACAGGTCGACGCGCGCGAGCTGGCGCTGAACGCGGGCGCGCCAGAACGCAAACTTGTCATAGCGCATGGCGCGCCAGTCGTAGAGCGGATTGCCCCAGAGCTGACCCGTCTCGGAGAAGTAGTCCGGCGGCACACCGGCCACGGCGGTCGCGCGGCCCTGGCCGTCGAGCTGAAACTGATCGGGATGCGCCCACGTTTCCGCGGAATCCGGCGCGACGTAGAACGGGAGATCGCCGAACAGCCGGATGCCGCGTGCGTGCGCGTAGTCGCGCAGCCGCGCGCATTGCCAGGCGAACGCGAACTGCTGCTGCTTCAGGCGCTCGATCTCGGCCCCGAGCTCGCGGTGTACGCGTTCCATCGCGGCGGGCTCGCGATCGCGGTACTCGGCCGGCCACGTCCACCAAGGCTCGCCACCGTGCACGGCACTGAGCGCTTCGAAGCAGGCGTAGTCGTCCAGCCAGTCGCGCGATGCGTCGAGAAAGGCCCGATACTCGTGCGAATCCGTCGCCGGCATCTCGTTCGGATCGAGGAATGCCACATTGCCGGCGGCGTCCGAGCGCACCCAGTACGGCGAGCCGTCGCTGCCGGTCGGTCCGAGCGGGAGGAACTGCCAGACGGTGAAGCCTGCCTCGGCGAGCCAGTCGATGAACGCGCGCCCGCCGCGACCAAGTCCTGCTTCGAGCGAGCTCAAGTGCAGCAGCACGCCGGAGCGGCGCCGATCGAAAACTGGAAGTCGCGGTGAGCTCACGATGACGATGAACGAAGCGCGCGTTGGGTGGTTGCGTGGCGCCGCGCGGATGCAGGTCAGGTCGCGGTTGCGCGCCTCATCACGCCGCCGGCCTCCGGCGCGCCGCGCCCGACCGAGATCGGGTGCCCGAGAATCTCCGGTACGGAGACTCCGAGCAGGCGATAGAGGTTCACGAGCTGACGGCGATAGAGTCGATCGAACTGACTCACCGCATCCGCGGGGTTGTAGTCGCCGAACCACCAGAACCAGTCGGAGCTTTCGCACAGCGCGAGCTGCCGTTCGGCGGCGGCGCGCTCCGGCTTGTCGAGCTTGCCCTCCTGCATCACGCGGTCGTAGACCTGCTTCGCGTCACAGAGCAAATCCCAGGCGGCGTTCTTCGCCGGATCACCCATCCAGGTCGCCAGCGTGCCATGCACCCAGCTTCCGGCAACCACCTTGTTGAGCGGCAGCGGCTTCAAGCCACGCGCAACGCAGTCCGACAGCGTCGTGAGCTCGAGCAGCGGGTGATTGGCCAGCGCGTCATAGAGCGCCTTCAGGAAGTAGTATCCGTTGAACGGGTAATACTCCCACGCGTTCTCGCCATCGAGCGCGATCAGTACGGCGTGCCCTTCCGCACCGTTGTAGTCGCGCGCGCGTTGCGCCAGCTCGTGCGCGAAGTTCTGCGCGGCGTCGTCGCCGTGCCAAGTGGAATAGTTGAAGCCGATGCGATCCGACAGCGTGTCGTCGCGGAAGTAGCACTGCAGCTTCGAATCGGGCAGCGCATACGGCCGGTTGTAGGCGCTCGGATCGTCGTTGTCCGCCGCACCCGCGGCGCGCAAGCTCGCGCCGAGCACGTTGGCGCTCGAGGCGATCCACTTGAACCCTGCCTGCTCGAGAAGCTGCAGCGTGTCGCGACTGATCGCGCCCTCGGACGGCCAGCAGCCGACCGGCTTCATACCGAACGCGCTGCTGAAGACGCGCAAGCCTTCGGCGATGTGCCACTTCGCGCGCTCGGCGCCGCCCGGATAGCGCGGGCTGCGCGGCAGCGTCATGCCGGGCACGGCCTCACGCGCACACTGGAAGTCCAGCAGCAGCGGCACGATCGGATGGCCGTAAGGCGTGACGGAGAGCTCGATCTGCCCGCGCTCCCCGAGCTTGCGAAAGCGCGGCACGACCGACGCGACGAGCTCGCCGACGAGCGTCAGCAGCTCGCGCCGCTGTTGCGGAGTGAAGGCCCGCCCCTGCGCGGTGAGCGCGGCGATCCGCGCATCCGTGCGTCGCACGGTCTCGCCGACCCACGCGAGGTGGTACCAGACCGCAAGATCGTGAATGAGCTGGTCGGAGGCATACATCACGCGCTCGGGCGTCGCGAGCGTCTCGGCGATGGTGGCGAGCTCGAGGTAGGGGCCGAAGCGCTCGATGAGGTTCTTGCGCTGCGCGCGCAAGCACGCCTTCATCAGCTCGAGTCGCTCGGTGGGCGCCTGCGGCACCGGCGCCGCGCTCAAGAGCGCGAGCACCGCGTCGGGCAGCGGCGCATCGTACTTCAGGTGCGCGCCGATCTTCTGGCTCAGCTCTTCGAGCTGCTCGATGAGCACCGGCGTGAAATTCACGACCGCGCGGGCGTTCGGCTGCGCCTCGAGATGCGCCGCCATGTCGGTGTAGTCCTTGATCGCGTGCAGGTACGTCCACGGGAGCACGTATTGCCCGCTGAGCGCGTCGCGATACTGCGGCTGATGCATGTGCCACAGGAGAACGACAGGCAAGCGACCCTGCTGCGTCATGTCGCCGGAGCCTGCAGGCGACGGAGCATGTCCGTCGTCACCAGAACCACACCCTTGTCGGTTACGTGAAAGCGCCTGGCGTCCTCCGCAGGATCCACGCCAATGAGCATACCGTCCGGGATGACGCAGCCCTCGTCCAGAATCGCGTGCTTGATCTGGCAGCCCATGCCGATCGAGACCGCCGGCAGGATGACCGAGCGCTCGATGATGGTGCGCTCCTCGACGCGAACGTTCGAAAACAGCAAGGACTCGCGCACCACCGCGCCGGAGATGATGCAGCCGCCCGAGACCATCGAGTTGACCGCGATGCCGCGCCGGCCGTCCTCGTCGAGGATGAACTTGGCGGGCGGCTGGTGTTCCTGATAGGTCCAGATCGGCCACTCTTCGTCGTAGATGTTGAGCTCCGGCCGCACGTGCACGAGCTCGAGATTGGCGTCGTAGAAGGCGTCGATCGTACCGACGTCGCGCCAGTAGCTCTGGGCGCGCGTCTTCACGTCCTGGAACGGATAGGCGAACACCTGCAGGTTGCCGATCGCGCGCGGCAGGATGTCCTTGCCGAAGTCGTGGGCGGAATTCTCCTGCGCGGCATCCTCGAGGAGCAGCTTCTCGAGCAGCTTCGTGTTGAACACGTAGATGCCCATCGAGGCGAGGATCGAGGCCGGGCGGCCGGGCAGCGTCGCTGGATTCTGCGGCTTCTCGTCGAAGGCGGTGACGCGGTTCCACTCGGTCGCCGTCAGCACACCGAAGTGGATCGACTGCTCGCGCGGCACCTCGACGACGCCCACGGTGAGGTCCGCGCCCTTCTCCACGTGGTACGCGATCATCGGACCGTAGTCCATCTTGTAGATGTGATCGCCGGCGAGCACGAGCACGTGCTTCGGACGGTGCGAGAGGATCAGCTCGAGATTCTGGTACACCGCATCGGCCGTGCCGCGATACCAGTGCGGCCCAACCTGCTGCTGCGCCGGAATCACTTCGATGAATTCGCCGAACTCGCCGCGCAGATAGCTCCAGCCGCGCTCGACGTGCTGGATCAAGGACTGCGCCTTGTACTGCGTGAGGATCGAGATCTGGCGAATGCCCGAGTTCACGCAGTTCGAGAGCACGAAGTCGACGATGCGGAACTTGCCGCCGAACGGCGTCGCCGGCTTGCAGCGACGCTCGGTGAGCGCCTTCAAACGCTCGCCGCGACCGCCGGCCATGATGACGGCAAGTGTGCCGCCCGTGAGACGACTGACATATCGACCGGAGGAAGCTCGCGCGGGCTGTCGGGGCATGGTTCGCGGGGACGGTCCGTCCTCTTGTGCTGGGTTCCGTTGTCTACACGTTCGGCGGACGGCCAGTCAATGGCGTGCGGCCGAGCTGAGGCCTGTCACGGCTCACGCGCGCGGCCGCGCTCGTCAGATGCGCTTCATGAGGCCCATCTCGAACGGGTGCGTCAGCAGCTCGTGATAGGGATAGATGCGTACCTCGGTGTCGAACTGCCCGCACTCCTTCGGCTGCTCGTCGAGCGCGAAGACGGTGCAACCGTCGCTCTCGATCTCCCCGGTCGGCCCCAGGCGCTCGATCCACAGACCCTCGCGCGCGGGAGTCTGGTACGAGGAGAGCGCCGGCAGCTCGGGATCGGCCGCGGGCAAGCGCCGCCGGGCGACGAACTCGAGGCGTACGTCCGAGACACTGAGCCCATTCAGCGCCACCGCGACGCGCACCCGCAATCGTTCGGTGCGCGGCATCTCGCCCGGTGGGTCCGCGAGAAGGCGCAGCCCCACCTTCGGCCAAAGCTCGCGCACGTGCTGCTTCCAGTCCGCAAGCGCACGCGCCCCCGCGAACTCATGCTCGGCGAGCTTCGCCGCGTGCCGCGCGAGCGGGTAGTAGATGCCGCGCCCGTAGTCGTACACCGTGCGGCGCATGTTGAAGCGCGGAATGACGCTCGCCATCGCGCGCTTGCTGCGGCGGACCCACTCGGGCGAGAACCCATCGTCGTTGCGCGAGTAGTAGAGCGGCACCGTTTCCTCTTCGAGCGTATCGAATATGAGCTCGGCTTCGAGCGCATCGCGCCGCTCCGGGTCCTGCACGTTGATCGGCGGAATGCCCCAGCCGTTGTCGCCGGTCCAGCCTTCCGCCCACCAGCCATCGAGGATCGAGAGATTCAGCCGCCCATTCTGCGCGGCCTTCATGCCGGAGGTGCCGCTCGCTTCGAGCGGCGCGATCGGATTGTTCAGCCACACGTCCACGCCCGACACGAGCCAGCGAGCGAGCTGCAAATCGTAGTCTTCGAGGAAGACGACGCGGCCGATGAATTCGGGCGTGAGCATCAGCTGCTTGATCTCGCGCAGGACCTGCTGGCCGGGCTGATCCGCCGGATGCGCCTTGCCGGCAAACAGGAACAGCACCGGCCGCACCGGATCGTTGATGAGCCGCGCAAGCCGCGCCCGATCCTTCAGCAGCAGCGCTGCGCGCTTGTACGTCGCGAAACGGCGCGCGAAGCCGATCGTCAGGGTGTCCGGATGGGCGGGATCGAGATGGCGCGTAACGTGGCGCCACTGCGCCGGACTCAAACCTTTGCGCGCATATTCGCGCTGCAGTCGCTCGCGCACGCTCGCGAGCATGCGGGACTTCACCGACTGCGCGGTCGCCCAGTACCGGTCGTCGGGCAGATGCTCGATGGCGTGCCAGACGTCTTCGTCCCGTAGCCGCTCGCGCCAGTCGCGCGGGAGGGTTTGATCGAAGAGATTGGCCCAGTCCTGATGCAAGAAGGTCGGCGTATGGACGCCGTTCGTGATGTAGCCGACCGGGTTTTCTTCCGGACGCACTTCGGGCCACTGGTCGGCGCAGAGGCGGGACGTCACGGACCCGTGGATCCGGCTCACGGCGTTGACGCTGCGCGTGCCGTTCAGCGCGAGCCGCGTCATGTTGAAAAGGCCCGGCACGCTCGGCGAACGACCGAGCTCCAGGAATCGCTCGACCGGGATGCCGAGCTCGCGAATGAAGTCGCCGAAATGCGCAACGAGCAGGTCGTGACCGAACGCGTCGTGTCCGGCGGCGACCGGCGTGTGCGTCGTGAACGCGCATTGGCCCGCGACGGCTTCGAGTGCCGCATTGAACGGCAGCCCGCGAGCGAGGTGCTCGCGTAGCAGCTCGAGGATGAGGAATGCGGCGTGTCCTTCGTTCAGGTGGAACACCGCCGGCTGCAGGCCGAGCGCCCTTAGCGCACGCGTGCCGCCGATGCCGAGGATCATCTCCTGACGGATGCGAGTCGATTCGTCGCCGCCGTACAGCCGCCAGGTGATGTCGCGATCGGCGGGCGCGTTGTCCTCGCAATTCGTGTCGAGCAGATAGACCGCAACGCGTCCGACGGAAGCCTTCCAGAGCTGCGCGACGACATCCCGGCCGCTGATGCGCACGCGGACCTTCAACCACTCGCCATCCTTGCGCACGGGCTCCACCGGCAGATCGCGCGGATCGTGCTCGATATACGAGGCGTGCTGCACGCCGTCGTTGTCGACCGTCTGCGTGAAGTAGCCCTGTCCGTACAGGAGGCCGATGCCGACGAAGCTCATGCGCTCATCACTGGCCGCCTTGCAGTGATCGCCCGCGAGCACGCCGAGCCCGCCCGAGTAGATCGGGAAGCTCTCGTGGAAGCCGTATTCCGCGCAGAAATAGGCGACCAGCGGCGTCTCACCCGAGGGCGCGGGCGATTGGATATACGTGTCGAAGGCCGTGAGCGCGTTTTGATAGCGACCCAGGTAGGCCGGGTCGCGCGCCGCCCGATCCAGGGCCTCCTGACTCACGCAGCGAAGGAGCAGCCGCGGGTTGCCGCCGGCCTGCTTCCACACCTCGGGATCGAGATCCTCGAACAGGGCACGGGTGGGCCGGTGCCATCCGAAAAACAGATTCGCCGCCAGCTCGGGGAGACGACTGAGCGCCTCCGGGATCACCGGCGTCACTTCAAGTACCGGGTTTCGCATCTCTTTTTGGGCCTTCGTCGAGGACCGGCGAGTCTAGCAGCCCGCCATATGTCGCAAGCGTGCCCCGGCGATCTACTTCGGATCGCGTCATATTGGTTGACAGCTAATACTGTGGGGCCAACAGTACAGGCCGATGGACGATAGCCACGCTCGCAAGTTCCAGAAAGACCTCAATGCGGGCCTCGTGGCGCTCGTGCTGCTCGCCGTACTCGATGCGACGGACGGGGACCTGTACGGCTACGAAATTGCCAAGCGCCTGCAGAAGGCGAATGAAGGCGAGGCGCTGTTCAAAGAAGGGACGATCTATCCGGTGCTCCGCGCGCTCAGCGCACGCGGCTGGCTCACGAGTCGCATCGTCCCGTCCTACTCGGGCCCGCCCCGCCGCTACTACCGCATCACCGACGAAGGACGCGCCCTGCTTGCGCAGTGGAGCGGCATCTGGCGCCAGACACGCGACTTCGTCGACCGCTTCATCGAAGGACAAGAATCATGACGGTGCCGCACGCCACTCCATCGACGAGTACCGGAAGCAACTGCGCGCCGCACTCGAGACTCGAGGGGGCGAGGGCGAAGACCCGCGCTCATCCAGGACGCGCTGTACGACGCCGCTGTGCGACGCCGCGCTGTGCGGCGCGAGGAATACCTGCGCGTGGGGATCGCCGCCCATTCCGACAAACGGAGGCTGACGTGCTGAGGCTCATCGCAAGCACGTACGGCACCGGACGCAGTCGCAGCTCGCGCTAGACTCGTGGCATGACATTCACGCGTGCGGCCGCGCTGCTTGCTGCCGGATTGGCCATCCCACTTGCCCAGAATGTTGCGCGGAGTGCCGACGCTCTCGCGGCGCCGAAGCCTGGCGCGCAGGAACGGGCCGCGCCCCATTCGACTACGCCCACGGCCAAATCCGCCGCGAAAGCGCGCGGGTGCCTCCCCAGCGGCAATGGCTTTCTGCGCGCGCGCATTCGCGGTGCGCTCAATCTCGACATCAACTGGCACAATGCCGAGCTCGAGTGCGAGGGCACGGCTCGCCCGAACGGCCACGGCATCCGGTTGAGCTTCGCGGGCCCGGTCCAGAGCGATGGACGGCGCTTGCGCATGGTGTTCGGGGTCGCCGATGCCGCGGAGGGCGGAAGCGGCAGCGCGCTGCCGACCAATCTCACCGTGATATTCGAAGGCGAGAAGCGTCTGTTTGCGACGCGCGGAGATGATCGATGCACCGTGGACAAATTGGATCAGGAGCGCTTCGGCGCGCTCGGCGGACCCACGCGGTCGTATCGCGTGGTAGCGCGGGGCTTCTGCATCGAGCCGGTTGCCGGACTGGCGGCGAACGAGCGCATCGTGGTGAGCAGCTTCGACTTCGCGGGACAGGTGACGTTTGTTACGCCCACGACGAGCACGCCAGAGAAAGCAGAGGCTCACTGATGAGCGGGTGGACGACCCACACGTTGATGAGCACGCCGGCGATGAACGCCTCGCGCCGTCTCACGAGCTTCCTGGCCGCGACGTTGCTCGCGCTTGCGGCCGTGCTCACATGTCGCGCGGAGCCTCGCCCGGATGCGCTGATTCCGCTCGACTCCTTTCCGCAGTCCACACTGGAGATCCGGAGCGGCACGCGGAAACACACGTTCGCAATCTGGCTCGCCGAGACACCCGAGCAGCAGGAACAGGGACTCATGTTCGTGCGGGACCTGCCCGAGAATCGCGGGATGCTGTTTGTCGCCGCGCAGCCGCGCGTATTCAACATGTGGATGAAGAACACTTACATCCCGCTGGACATGGTGTTCATCGGCAAGGATGGCCGCATCGCGAAGATCGCCGAGCGTACGATGCCTCACTCGCTCGCGACCATCAGCTCGGACGTGCCCGTCGCCGCGATCCTCGAAATCAAAGGCGGTGAGGCCGCGCGCCGCGCGCTGCACGCGGGCGACGTCGTGAACTGGACTGCACCAAAAGGGTAACTCACGTTTCCGGAGCTGCGTTGCCACGGGGCAACGCGCGCTCTGCGCCCGAATCACTGCGCCCCGAAAAGCGCGCGTCATTTGCCAAAAAGCGGCCGTTCGTCCCAGTCGGCCGTGGGTTTTCCGGCGCGCCCCCGGTGTGGTGTTTTCACCAAACGGCTTTTATGGCTGTAGCCTCGCTGCTACTATCCGCGCCACGCGAAGTCGGGCCCCGGTCCCCAGCCCGAGCCCGACCTTGCAAAACCAATGACCCCGCCGGCTGCGCCTTCTTTGGGCACAAGCCGGGGGCAACAAAATTACGAACGGCTCGACCGTTCGCAGGAGGAACCCGATGACCCGCGATACCAGAATCGCGCGGGCAGTCAGGCGTGCGCTTTGGACCAGCGCCATGGCCGCTGCCGCGACAATTCCCGCGTATGGACAAGACCAGGACAGCCAACCCGCTGAAACGCAGACGGTAATCGTGACCGGCTCGCGTATCGTGCGCCAGGACTACGAGGCGAATAGCCCGCTCGCCACCGTGTCGAAGGAAGCGCTGACTCACAATGCGGACGTCACTCTCGAAACGGCGCTGAACAACCTGCCGCAGATCGTTGCCGGCGGCACGACCACGACGAACAACCCGGGCAACAACGGTCAGGCGAACATCGACCTGCGCGGCCTCGGTGCGAACCGCAACCTCGTTCTCGTCGATGGTCGTCGCCCGATGGTGTCCGCCAACGATCTGACGGTGGACCTCAACACGATCCCGGCAGCGCTGATCGACAGCGTCGAGGTGATCACCGGTGGTGCAGGCGCCGTGTACGGCGCGGACGCGGTCGCCGGTGTCGTGAACATCAAGCTGAAGCACAACTTCGAGGGCTTCAATCTCAGCTCGACCTACTCGGACAGCACGCGGCGCGACTCGCAGGAATACAACGTCTCGGCCGTTCTCGGCGGCAACTTCGCGGACAATCGCGGCAATGCGGTGTTCGCTTTCGATCGCACCTCGCGTGAGAGTCTGTTGAAGGGGCAGCGTGATTTCTCGGTGCTGGCGACTTCAACAACGACGAATCCGCCGCAGGGCGTGCTGCGCTGGAACGGTGCAGCGGGCGGCAACACCGCCAATCCCGTTCCGCAGGCAGCGGTTGACGCGGTGTTCGCGAAGTATGGAGTTGCTCCGGGCGAGGCGCGTGCGACGAGCGCGCGTATCGGTTTCAACCAGGACAACACGCTCTTCGCAGTTGGCACGTTCAACAGCCCGTTCGACGTGCAGCACTTCACCGATCCGATCGACCAGGGCGTGAACACCCGCTTCTTCCCGGATTTCTACAGCTACAACTTCGATCCGGTGAACCTGCTCACCCTGCCGTTGAACCGCAACACGTTCATGACCGATCTGCATTACGAGGTCGGCGGCGGGTTCGAGGTGTTCGGTCAGGGCAGCTGGACCCAGTACAAGGCGGCGACGGGCCTTGCTCCCTCGCCGACTCCGGGTGTGGCGTTCGCTGCGCCGGGGCTCGCCGATCCTGCATCGGAGGTGGCTTCGCCGCTCATCACTCCCGGAGCCTCGTCCTGCTTCGTGGGCGGTGCGCCGGGACGTTGCACGTTCACGGGTGGCATTCCGGTTCCCGTGACCAATCCGTTCATCCCGGCCGATCTGGCCGCTCTGCTCGCGGCGCGTACCGGCGACGACAACCGTCTCGTTGGCTCCGGCGCGGACGAACCGTTCCTCGTCAGCTTCCGACCGGTGGCTGCCGGTCTGCGCCAGGAGAACTTCCAGAACACGGTCATCAACTATCTCGGCGGCATTCGCGGGCCCATCGGCGACAAGTGGCACTTCGAGGCGTACTTCTCGGAAGGCCGCACGCAGATCGATGACGTCCAGCAGGGCAACATCGACACGCAGAAGGTGACCGATCTGCTGGCGATGCCCGATGGCGGCGCGAGCGTTTGCGACGGCGGGTTCAACATCTTCGGCCAGGGCAAGCTCTCGCAGGACTGCCTGAACTTCGTGAAGGTGACCACCGCCACGAAGCTCACCATGCGCCAGCGCATCGGTCAGGCGTTCGTCACGGGCGATCTGTTCGACATGCCGGCCGGTGCATTCTCGGCGGTGCTGGGTGCCGAGTATCGCGGGTTCGACTACAACTTCGATCCGGGCACTGGCGCCGGCCCGATTTCGGGCTTCAACACGCAGGATCCGGAGGCGGGCAGCAACGAGTTCCGCGACATCTTCACGGAGATCGCGATCCCGCTGCTGAAGGATGCGCCTGCGGCCCAGCGGCTCGATCTGACCCTCGGCTACCGCTTCTCGCGGAGCGAGTTCACGGACGACTTGAACGGGATCCAGAATCCCGCCGAGCACAGCAACACGTACAAGGTCGAGCTCGGCTGGCAGCCGGTGGATGCGTGGCGCTTCCGCACGTCCTTCAACCGTGCCGTGCGCGCGCCGAACTTTGCGGAGCTGTTCCAGGGCGGCGGCTCGTTCCCGCAGATCTTCGATCCGTGCTCTCTGGGCGGCGCGCAGCGCGCGGCGAATCCCGCGGCGATGCGTCAGCTCTGCATCGACACGGGCGTACCGGCCTCTGCGGTCGATACGTTCGTCGGCACGCCCGGCTCTCAGGCTGAGATCGATACGGGTGGCAACACGGCGCTGAAGCCGGAGAAGGCGGACACGTTCACCTTCGGCGTGGTGTTCGGATCGAACTCCGAAAACCAGTGGCTGCAGCGGCTGCGCTCGTCCGTCGACTACTACAAGATCAAGGTCAAGGACGCCATCCTCGTCCCGGATCCGAACGTGTCGATCGCGGAGTGCTACAACTACTACGGCACGAACCCGACGTTCAGCGCGAACGACCCGTACTGCGCCGGACTGTTCCGCACGCCGGATATCGCCTTCATCGGCGACTTCCAGCGCGACCCGGACAACGGCGTCTTCGCGGGCCTGAACGAAGGTCGGATCAACACCTCGGGTGTCGATATCCAGGTGGACTGGGGCTTCGATCTCGACTGGATCGGTGCGCCGGCGAGCCTCGGCAGCGTGTCGACCAACCTGGTCCTGTCGCGGCTGATCGATTACAAGCTGCAGGACACTCCGGGGGTTGGCGAGATCGACTACGCCGGCACGGTGAACTACTTCGGCGGCGGCATCAGCCTCGGCCAGACGTTCCCCGACTGGCGCGCGGTGTGGAACACCCAATGGAACATCGGCAAGTTCGCGCTCGCTGCGCGTGCGCGCTACATCGACAAGATGGATAACCGCGCGTCGCGGCAGTTCATTGGCGAGACGTTCAAGGGTGTCGGCAGCGTCACGTACTGGGACTTTGCAGCAGCCTGGAAATTCATGGACCGCTCCGAGCTGCGCATCGGGCTGAACAACGCGTTCGACAAGCAGCCGCCCACGTACGATCCGAACGTGCAGTCGGGCACCGATCCGTCGACCTACGACGTCATCGGCCGGCGCGCGTTCGTCCGTGTCGAGGTGCAGTTCTAAGCTCGATCGCTGAAGAAATGACCGCCGCACGCGGCGGGCTGTACCGGGGCGGCAGATCTCTGCCGCCCCTTTTTTTGGGTGCGCATTTTTGGAGGATGCGCTCGAAGCGCGGCGCGCCGTGACATCTCGCGGCACCCGTGGTGCGCTTTGAAGCGGGAGCGCGCCCTGTCAACGACGAGTCCGCGGCCCGAGTCTTTTCATTCTGAGCACGCGCTATCGCGCAAGATGCGCGACGCGCCGGACGCTACTCTGCAGCCCTGTCGGCCTGCGATAGGTGTCGCATCACCCGCCGCGCGTGTTCCGGGCGTGGGCCGCAAGTCGAAGTAGATCTCGCGGCGCGAATAGTCGAGAACCATGGCCTGCACGGTGCCGAGCACGTCCATGCCGATGAGCGCAGCGGGGCGCGAGTCGAGATTCCAGAGCTTGAAGATGTGGAGGTCACCGTACACGACTTCAGTGCCGTTGATCGTGACGGGACCGACCTTGATGGGCGGAGCGATGGCGGCTTCCCCGTTCACGACCTCGGTCGTGGCACCGAACACATCGGTGCTCGCCCAGCGCGTATCCCGACCGCGATAGCGATTGCGCAAGGCATCGCGCAGAGCGGCATTGCCCAATGTCCGCTCGGCGCCGGTATCGATTACGGCACGCACGCCTACTCCGCCGACGCGCCCGTCGATCATCAGTAACCCGCCGGCGACTTTGCGTGCGGGCACGCGCACGAAGCCCTTGGTGTCGATGCTGCGGATCGCGCGCGTGATGACGACGCGGTCGTGCCTGAAGTCGACGAGGATGCGCTGATTGCGCAGACCGGCCACGCCGAGAATGCCGTCGGCGCCCGCCATGATCGACGAGAAGACCACCGGCACCTGAGCGTGCTCGATCACCATGTCGCCCGCTTCGATGCGCTCGACGGTCACCGTCGGCACCTGGGCGACACCGGTCACGCCGTTCAGCGTCAGCGATTCGTCAAACGAGGGCGAAAGGCCGAGCGTGGCGACGAGTCGCGGCGAAAACGTCGAATGACTCGCCCCCGTATCGACCACGAGCCGGAACGGCCCCTTCCCGTTGATGGTTACCGGCGCGACGACGCGCCCGATGCGATCGAGTCGCGTCGGCGTGGCGAAGAGCGGCGTTTGCGTCACGGCAGAGTCGACGGTCACGGTAGGCGGGGAGCTCGTCGTCGCGACGGGGGGGCTCGCGCCTTCGGCAGCGAGCAGCGCCATCTGCAAACAGAATGTAAGCGCTACGCACATGGTCGCGATCTGAGCACACCGCGTTACCCGCGCCAAGCAAATGGATCAATCCTGGGCCCGTTGCGGCCGCGAGACATGTGGAGCGCAAGGAGCGCACCGGCCGGCGTTGCGGAAAAGGTAGTC
>DASZSS010000369.1:0-3740 GCA_035548535.1 Steroidobacteraceae bacterium | reverse complement strand
CCCCTGATCGCCATGTGCGCGCAGTGTAACGTGACCGAGTTAACATTCCCGCGCGGGCTGCGCGCGCCACATTTGGCTAAAGTTGATCCAACGCTCACCAGACCCGAGGCATCTGCGAAAAAATTGCCCGGTCGCACCGCTTTAGCCCAGACCTTCGCTCCCACAAATCGCTTTCGGCATGACTGAATCGGCACTCAAGAGCCGCATGGGACGGCGCATCGCGTTGACCCTCGCGGTGGGCGCGATTCTGCCCATCATGGTGCTGGCCGTCATGGCCGCCTGGGTCGTCGGTGACCTGAACGCCACGCGCGTCGAGCGGCGCCTGCAAGGCGCAAGCCAGGCGTTCGCCCGCAGCCTGCGGTCGCGCTTCGGCGCTGCCGAGACGCTCGTGCAGACGCTCACCTCGCGCGACGTCGGCTACGACGGCTCCGCGCTCAAGCAGCAGATCGTGAACTCGCGCGCCTTCAAGTCCGCCGTGATCGTCGATCGCGACGGCTTGCTCGCCGGCGGCGAGGCGACCCTGCGGCCCAACCCATCGCAGCTCCTCTCGCTCGAAGCGGGGCGCACGGTGGTGCTGCATGCGTCACTCTCGGGACAGCAGCCGGCGATTTTTCTCGCGCACAGCGTGATCGCCGGCGGTGTCGACCGTCTTGCGTACTTCGAGATCGCGCCCGATTGGCTGTGGAAGGACCTGTCCGGCGACATGCTGATCACGCCGCTCGCCGTGGTGGACGCGGACGGCACGGTGCTGCAGTCCACTGTGCCGCTGATGAGCGAGACGGGCCGCATGTTTGGCGAGCACATCAAGCAGACGAGCACGAGCAACCTCGCGAGCCATGCGCTCGCCTGGCAGGGCGCCGGCGAGGAGTGGCACGGCGTGCTCACGCATCTGCCGCTGATCGACGAGCGCATCACCACCGTCCCGTGGGCCGTCGTGGCGATGGCTCGCGGCGTGCCGTTCTTCACCCGCACACGCGATGTGTGGAATCTCCTGCCGTATGCGATTGGGCTCGCGCTGCTCTCCGCGTGGCTCGGCGCGGAGTACCTAGCGCGTCGCCACGTGCCCGCGCTGCGCTCGATCGAGGGCGGTCTGCGGGCGCTCGCCACGCGCCGCTTCGATCGCGTGAGCGTCGCCGCGGCCGACGAGCCGCGCGCGCTCGTGCGCGCGTTCAACGCCGCAGCGGGGAGCCTCGAAGAGCAATTCCGCGCGCTCGAGACGCTCGCCGAGATCGACCAGCTCCTTCTCGGCTCGGCCGAGCTCGAGCAGATGCTGGAATCCATTCTCGAGCGCGTGCAGACGGTCACGCGCTGCCACGCCGTCGGCATCACGCTCGTCGACGGCGATGCGCCCGGCCGCGGCCGCATCTATCTCGCCGCGAACGGCTTGACGGGCCTGCCGGTCAGCCGCGTCTCGCTCGACGACGACATGGTCGCGACGCTCGCGGGCGAAACGCACGGGCTCACGATCACTCGCTGCGAAGAGCGACGCCACAGCTTCCTGCAACCGCTCAGCGAGATCGGCTCGGAGTTCTTCTGGGTGTGGCCGGTGGCGCCCGGCGAGCGCGTCGAGGCCATTCTCGCTGTGGGCTATCGCGAGGCGCCGACGCTCGATCCGCAAGTTGCCAACTGCGGCAGCGAGTTCGCGCGGCGACTGGCGATCGCGCTCTCGAAGTCGGCGCGCGACGAGCGCCTGCATCGCCAGGCGCACTACGATCCGCTGACCTCGCTGCCGAATCGCCTGCTGTTCCTCGATCGGCTCAATCAGGAGTTGAGCAGCGCGACCGCGGGGTTGAGTCGCGGCGCGCTGCTGTACATCGATCTCGATCACTTCAAGCGCGTGAACGACACCGTCGGACACGCGGCCGGCGACCAGTTGCTGACCATCGTCGCGCAGCGCCTGCGGTCGTGCGTGAAGGAAGGCGACACGGTCGCGCGTCTCGGCGGCGATGAGTTCACGGTCATTCTGCGCAACGTGGCGGACCCGGATGCCGCGCGGGCCGTCGCGGAGCGCATCATCGAATCGGTGCAGCTCCCGGTGAACATCGGCGGGCGCGATCAGTTCGTCGCCGCGAGCATCGGCATCACGCTCTTCCCCGACGACGGCATGAGCATCGAAGAGCTCATGCGCAACGCGGACACCGCGATGTACCGCGCGAAGGACCTCGGCCGCGGCCGGGCGATGTTCTTCGATCTCAACATGACGGCGAAGCCGTCGGCGCCCACGGAGACGGGCCTGCACCGCGCGCTGCGACGGCGCGAGTTCTCGCTCTTCTATCAGCCGCAGTTCTCGGTCGCCGACGGCAGCCTCATGGGGCTCGAGGCGCTCTTGCGCTGGCAGACGCCGCGCGACGGCCTGCGCTTCCCGGGCGAATTCGTGCCGGCGGCAGAAGAGAGCGGCCTGATCGTCGATATCGGCGGGTGGGTGCTCGAGACCGCGTGCGCGCAGCTCGCCGAGTGGCGCGATCAGAAGATCGCGCCGCCGCGCCTCGCGCTGAACGTCTCGGCGCAGCAGTTGAAGCACGCCGAGTTTCCGAAGGCGGTGCGCCGCGCGCTCGACAAGTACAACATTCCTCCTGATCTGCTCGAGCTCGAGCTCACCGAAAGCGTGTTCGCGGACGAGGCAGCAGGCGCGGCGCTCGTGCGCCTCTCGCAGATCGGCGTCCACCTCGCGCTGGACGACTTCGGGACCGGCTACTCGTCGCTCAACTATCTGCGCCAGTATCCGATCGGCACCGTGAAGATCGATCGCACTTTCCTCGAGGAAGTGCCGCAGAACCCTGCCTCGGCCACGCTCGTCGAGACGATCGTGGTGATGGCGCACGCGCTCGGCAAGCGCGTCGTGGCCGAGGGGATCGAAGCGGTCGAGCAGCTCGAATTCCTGCGCGAGCGCCGCTGCGACATCGCGCAGGGCTTCTATCTCGCGCGCCCGCTCGCGACCACCGCCGTGACAGAGCTGCTGCAAGCCCGCACAATCGCCGGACGGGCACCGGAGGGCGACATCCGCGAAGTCGGTTGAGCGGCGGCCGGAGCCCGCCGTTCGACATGGAGGGCTCGTGAGCCATTCGATCGATGTGCGGGGCATCCTCACGATCTTGATCAGCGCGGTCATCGCGGCCGGTTGCGCCAGCACGCCCCGCGCGCCGTCCGTCCCTGCGGAAAGCCCGAGCGGCGTGGTGCGCGAACCGCAACCGGCGGCGAGCGAGGGCCAGCAGGTCGTTCGCGTCGCGGCCGGCCTCATCGGCAGCCCCTATAAGTACGGTGGCGCGGATCCGCGGCACGGGTTCGACTGCAGCGGGCTCGTCTTCTACAGCTTCGATCAGCTCGGCATCGAAGTGCCGCGCACAGCCGCGGATCAGCGGCACGCCGCCAAGCCGGTGACGCGCGATGAGCTGAGGCCCGGCGATCTCGTGTTCTTTCGCAGCTCCGGACGGCGCGTCGATCACGTGGGCATCTACGTCGGCGACGGCCGTTTCATTCACGCGCCGAGCAAGGGCGCGGTGGTCACGTACGCGTATCTCGACGACCCCTACTATCGTTCACACTTCGTCAGTGCGGGACGTTTGTTGTAGTCGGATGGCGACGCTTCGGCTTATGTCATCTCAGTAAGTACAATTGCATCGAGTGCTATTCATTCGGTGAGAGTCTGTGCACATAAAGTTGCTTGACGCTCAACCGCGACGAGTTGACACTGATGCCTGAGTGAAAAGGGCAAACCCGTCGAAAGGCGGGGACGCAAAGCC
>DASZSS010000368.1:0-5993 GCA_035548535.1 Steroidobacteraceae bacterium | reverse complement strand
CGCCTTGTCCCCGGACAGGGCACCGGCCAGGTAATTCTCGATCTTCTTCTGCGTCTGGCCGCGATCCTGCTCGCTGAACTGCACGCCGATGCCGGCCGTGCGCTTGCCCTGCGCGCCCTTCGGCGTCACCCAGATCACGCGGCCCGCGACGGGCAGCTTCTCGTCCTCGCCCATGAGGTTCAGCAGCATGAACACCTCGTCGCCGAGGCGGTAGTTGCTGTTCGTCGGGATGAAGAGCCCGCCGTTCTTCACGAACGGCATGTACGCGAGATAGAGGGCGCTCTTGTCCTTGATGGTCAGCGTCAGGAGACCTGGTTTGTTCGCACCCGCTCGCAAATGCAATGTCCTCTGGACTGTCAGTTTCGCTGCCCGGCGAGCTGCCGCAGCAACATCTCGATGGCCAGCGATCGGTTTATCGGCTCGTCCAGCATGAACCTGAGTCCCCGCACGCCGTCCACGAGCTCGAAAAGGCTTCGTATATTCAATATCGGCGCGGGCCGTGGCAAGTGCGGAGCCGGCCGCATTTCTACGGAATGACCGCTAGCACCGGACTGCCGCCGGATGCGATCCGTGAGCCAGTTCTCAAAGCACCGCAAGCGCAGCGCCGGCTCGCTGCGACTCCAGCGCTCCGCGGTCGCGACCGGGTCGGCCTCGCCGGCGGCGATGTCTTCGAGCGTGCGGCGCGTCTCCTGCCCGAGCGCCGGTATCGCTTTCGGATCACCCTCCGCGGCCGCCCAGAACGGCGCTTCGCCAATGACGTCGAGGACGCCGCCCCAGTCGGCCTTCCCCTTCGTCTGCTCGAGCCACGCGATGGCTTCGGCCCGCGTCGGCGCGCGCACGCGCAGACGCTGGCAGCGGCTCAGGATGGTCGGCGGCAGGCGCGAGGGCTGCGTCGCGACGAGGATCAGCAGCGTACGGACCGGCGGCTCCTCGAGCGTCTTCAGCAGCGCGTTCGCGGCAAATCGATTGAGCGTGTCGGCCGGCGAGAGGATGCCGACCTTGTAGCCGCCCTGGTGGCTCGTGAGCGCGAGCTCGCTTGCGAGGTCGCGCACCTGCTCGATGCGCAGCTGCTTGGAGTCCTCGATGGGTACGACGCGCGTGAGGTCCGGATGCTGATCGGCGGCCACGCGGCGGCATCCATCACAGCGGCCGCACGGCGCCTCGGCGGGGTTCGTGCAGAGCACGAGACTCGCTGCCCACTGCGCCAGCCAGTCACCGCCCGCCCCCGGCGAGTCGTGAATCAGCAAGGCGTGCGGCATCCGGTCCGTCGCATACGCTGCGCGGAGCGACTGGAGGGCCGGGGATAGCCACGGGGGATTCATTCAGAACAATAACTTACGGAGTAGTCTGCAGAAGCTCTTGGAGCACGTCGGCCGCCTGGCTCTGCACCTCCGAGAGGCTGCGAGCCGCGTCGATGATACGGATTCGTCCGGGCTCGGCGCGCGCCAAATCGAGGTAGGTCGCGCGCACGCGCTCGAAGAAGCGCGCGGGCTCCTCCTCGAAGCGATCCGTCGGGGCGCTGCTCCCCGAGCGCTCGCGGACCCGCTGCAGCGCCAGCTCGACCGGCAGGTCCAGCAGCAGCGTGCAATCGGGCTGCAGACCGCGCTGAACGGCCGCTGCGAGCTGCTCGATCCAGTCACGGCTCACGCCGCGTCCGCCGCCCTGATACGCCCTCGTTGCGTCGGTGAAGCGGTCGCAGACGACCCAGGCGCCGCGGGCAAGGCTCGGGCGGATCAGGTTCTCCAGATGCAGCCCGCGCGCCGCAAACATCAGCAAGGTCTCCGTGACCGGCGTGATCGGCTCGCCGTGGCGATTCAGCACGAGTTCGCGAACCCGTTCGGCCAGGGGCGTGCCGCCCGGCTCGCGCGTCGCGCACACCTCGATGCCTCGGCTCGTCAGCCACTCGCGCACGAACCGCGCCACGGTCGACTTGCCCGCACCTTCGATCCCTTCGAGGGTGATGAAGCGCCCGGCCATCAACGCGCCCCGCTTTGCGTGGTCGTGTGCGTCGGTGTCGTGCCTTGCTGGCGCAGTCGCGCGAGGTAGCGCCTCACGGCTTGGTTGTGCTCCTCGAGCGTCTTCGAGAAGTAGTGGGCGCCGGTGCCGTCCCCTGTCGCGACGAAGTAGAGGGCGCCCGTTTCCTCGGGGCGCACGGCTGCAAGCACGGACTCCCGGCGCGGGAGCGCGATGGGCGTCGGCGGCAGTCCCGCCCGCGTGTACGTGTTGTACGGCGTATCCGTCTGAAGGTCCTTCGTGCGAATGTCGCCATCGTAGCTCTGCCCGAGACCGTAGATCACGGTCGGGTCGGTTTGCAGGCGCATGCCCCGGCGCAGGCGCGCGGTGAACACGCCGGCAATCAGCGCTCGCTCGGAATCGAGCGCCGTCTCTTTCTCCACGATGGACGCGAGGATCAGCGCTTCGTAGGGCGTGTGAAGCGGCAGGTCGTCCTTGCGCTGGGCCCAGGCCTGCGCGAGCACGCGCTGCATGCTGTCGTACGACAGCTTCAACAGCTCGACATCGGGAGTGTGCGCGGCAAATCGATACGTGTCCGGCAAGAAGCGCCCTTCGGGCAGTTCGTTCGGATGGCCGATAGCCGCCATGACCTCCGCGTCGCTCTTGCCTCGCAAGGTCACCTGCACCGCGGGGTGGCTTTCGAGGGTGCGGCGGAAATCTGCAAACCGGGACCCTTCGACCACCGTGAGCTGCTCGAGCACGACGTTGCCCTGCTCGAGCATCTGAACCACCTGTGCAGGCGTGGCATGCGCGGGGAAGTCGTACGTGCCGGCTTTGAACTTCGGATTGAGCCCGTACAAGCGCATGTACAGCGAGACGGCGCGCGCATCGGCAAGCACACCACGCTTGCCGAGCTGCGTGATCACCGCACGCACGCTGGCGCCGGGCGGCACCTCCACGCGCGTCACTTCGGTGAGCGGACCGGGCCTGGTGTATATGCTCGTGATGTAGCGGTATCGCAGGAATCCGCCGATCGCGAGCAGCACGACGAAGATGAGTAACAGCTTACGCATCGACCGGATTCTCGAGCGCGGGAGCAATAAGCGCCTGGACCCTGCGCGTGACCTCACCAATCGCCAGCGCGCGGGAGCCGATGGCGCGGATCGGCCACACGCCGATGCGCGCGTTCGTCACGAAGACTTCCTCCGCGCGGTTCAAATCGTGCTCCGACAACGCGCCCTCTTCCGCGGCCAGTCCGGCCTTCGCGGCCTCGCGGAGCACCACCCGGCGCATCACGCCCGCCACTCCGCAGAGGTCGAGTCGTGGCGTCGCGAGCCGGCCGTTCCGGACGATGAACACGTTGCTCATGACTCCCGATATCAACAACCCGGAGCTGCTGAAGAGCAGCAGCTCGGCGGCCTCTTTGCTCGACACCTCGGCGCGCGCCAGCACCTGCTCCAGTCGGTTCAGATGTTTCATGCCGGCGAGCGCCGCGTTCTCGCCCAGCTTCGTCCGCGCGACCTGGACGCGCACGCCATCGAGCCAGGCGGTCGCATCTTCCTGCGGCCACGCATAGCGCAGGAGGACGCGCGTCGCGGATTCGGTACCCGACCAGCCGTAGCCGCGTGCGACGGCCGGGCCGCGCGTCACGATCAGCTTGATCAGGGAATCGCCCCGCGCCGTCGCGGCGGCCTGCTCGATTTCGCGACGGATCGCAGAGACGTCACCCATTTCGATCCGCAAGCGCTCGCAGCCCCTGCTGAGCCGATCGAGATGCAGCGCCAGGAAGCGCGCCCGCCCGCGCCGGCATGCGATGGTTTCGAAGAGCCCGTCGCCGAAATGCAGGCCGCGATCGAGGGCGACAGCGGTATGGGCGAGGTCACCTCGACACCATTGACGCGCACCAGATCCGGGCCGGCGCCGGCCGTGGAACCGGGCCGAGCCGCGCTCATCATGAGCGCGCGGCTCCGCTGCGCACAGCGCTCGCGTCCGCATCGAAGACGGCGAGCAGCCCGCGGGCCTTCGCGCGCGTCTCTTCGAGCTCGCGCTCCGGAATCGAATCCGCCACGACGCCGCCGCCGGCACGCAGCTCGATCTCGCGCCCCATGAGCGTCATCGTGCGGATCAGAATGTTCGTGTCCATGGTGCCGTCGCGGCCGAGAAAGCCGATCGAGCCGGTGTACGCGCCGCGGCCCGCGCCCTCGAGCTCCGCAATGATCTCCATGCAGCGCACCTTCGGGCAACCCGTGATCGTGCCTCCGGGAAACACCGCGCGCAGCGCGCCGATCGGCGTCACCTCCTCCCGCAGCCGCCCCGTCACGTTCGAGACGATGTGGTGCACGTGAGCATACGACTCGATGGTCATGAGCTCATCGACCCGCACCGTACCGGGCGCGCACACGCGGCCGAGATCGTTGCGCTCGAGGTCGATCAGCATGACGTGTTCCGCGCGCTCCTTCGGATGCGCGGCGAGCTCGGTGATCTCGGCCACATCGCCGCCCGGCTTGCGGCTGCGCGGGCGCGTGCCGGCGATCGGGCGTGTGTCGATGCGCCGATCCGGGCCGATGCGCGCGAGGCGTTCCGGCGAGGAGCTGAGGATCGCCGCTCCGCCCCACTGCGCAAGCGCTGCGAAGGGCGCGGGGTTGGCGGCGCAGAGCGCTTCGTAGAGCTGCGGCGCACGCGCGTCTTCGGCCAGCGTGATGTGCCAGGGCCGCGAAAGATTGGCCTGGTAGATATCCCCCGCGCGGATGTACTCCTTCGCGCGCACCACCCTATCGAGGTGCACCTCACCCGGCTCTTCGAGTATGGATGCGACGCGCACGCGCGCGGGCGGCGCTGGGGCGGCTTCCGACGCCACCGCCCGTACGTCGGCCTCGATCTCGTCGAGCCGATGCGCAGCTTCGGCTTCGGCCACGGCGAAGACCTGATTCGCGCGCAGGTCGTGAATCACTGCGCACGGTGTGCGCAAGGCGAATGCTTGCCAAGGGAGCGTTGCGGCGGGCAGCACCAGCCGCGGCTCGATCTCTCGCGCGACCTCATACCCGACGAACACCGCCCAACCGCCCGCGAACACGCAGCCGCCCGGCTGCGGGGGCAACTGCTCCGCGCGCCACCATTGCTCGAGCGCGTCGAAGAATCCGGTGGCGGGCGGCAGCGCGACGCCTTCCGTCCGCAGCGTCCCGTCGGCGGCGAGCCAGAGGGCCGCGCGCGGCATGGCCGCGAGAATGCTGGAACGGCTCAGCGGCCCTTCGGCGGCGCTGTCCATCAGCACGGGATAACGATCGGGGAAGCGTGCGGCGAGCCGCCGCAGCACCGCGCCCGGAACTTGCAGCTCCCGGCGCACGGCGGACGGAGTGCGCACGATCGAGCTCAGCGCCTCAATCGGTGAAGCGGCGGAAGATCAACGTTCCGTTGGTACCGCCGAAGCCGAATGAGTTCGACAGCGCGACGTCGATTTTCATGCGGCGCGCGGTGTTCGGCACATAGTCGAGATCGCACTCGGGGTCCGGCGTCTCGTAGTTGATCGTCGGCGGCGCGACGTTGTCGCGGATCGCGAGCACCGAGAAGATGGCCTCCGCGACACCCGCGGCGCCGAGCAGGTGACCCGTCATGGATTTCGTCGAGCTCACGGCGAGCTTCTTCGCGTGCTCGCCGAAGGTGCGCTTCATGGCGAGGGTCTCGGCCTTGTCGCCGAGCTCGGTCGAAGTCGCGTGTGCGTTCAGGTACTGAACCTCGTCCGCGTTCATGCGGGCGTCCCGCAGCGCGTTCAGCATGGACATGCGGGCGCCATCGCCGTCTTCCGGCGGAGCCGTCATGTGATGGGCATCGCCGCTCATGCCGAAGCCGACGAGCTCCGCATAGATGCGCGCGCCGCGCTTCTTCGCGTGCTCCAGCTCCTCGAGAATCACGGCGCCGCCGCCGTCCGCGAGGACGAAGCCGTCGCGATCCCGATCCCAGGGCCGGCTCGCCTTCGCCGGCGCATCGTTGCGCGTCGAGAGCGCCTTCGCCTGCGCGAAGCCGCCGAGCCCGCAGGCCGTCGT
>DASZSS010000367.1:0-1522 GCA_035548535.1 Steroidobacteraceae bacterium | reverse complement strand
CCGTGCGACGCTTGTCCCCGAACTGCTCGCGCACTTCGATGAGCTCGTCGCGAATCACCTGCGTCAGCCGCTCGGGCCGCGCAAGGATATCCGTCAGGTCCCCGATACGCACGAGCAGGTCTTTGAACTCGGCGATGATCTTGTCCTGCTCGAGCCCCGTCAGGCGATGCAGGCGCATGTCGAGGATCGCCTGCGCTTGCGCTTCGGAGAGATGGTAGCCGCCGCCGTTCGTGTCCGGCCGGTAACCGAATTCGGGACCGAGGCCGTTCGGCCGGGTCGAGATGGCGCCCGCCCGCTCGAGGAGTTGCGGCACCACACCGGGCGCCCAGGCCCGCGCCTGCAACGCATCCCGCGCTTCCACCGGCGACTTCGCCGCCTTGATGAGGGCGATGACCTCGTCGATGTTGGCCAGCGCCACCGCCAGGCCTTCGAGGATGTGCGCGCGCTCGCGCGTCTTCGCGAGATCGAAGATCGTGCGCCGGGTGATGACTTCGCGGCGATGCCGAATGAACGCCTCGAGCATCTCCTTCAGCGAGAGCAGCTTCGGCTGGCCGTCCTGCAGGGCGACCATGTTGATGCCGAACACCGTCTCCATCGGCGTCTGCGCGAAGAGATTGTTGAGGACGATGTCCGCCACCTCGCCGCGCTTCAGCTCGATGACGACGCGCATGCCGTCCTTGTCCGATTCGTCGCGCAGCTCCGAGATGCCGTCGATCGCCTTCGCGCGCACGAGGTCCGCGATGCGCTCGAGGAGCCGCGCCTTGTTCACCTGGTACGGCAGCTCGGTGACGATGATCGCCTGCCGATCGCCCTTGCCGATCTCCTCGATGTGCGTGCGCGCGCGGACGGAAAGGCGGCCTCGGCCGGTGCGATACGCGGTGGCGATCTCCTGCGCGCCGTTGATGATGCCGGCCGTCGGGAAGTCCGGACCGGGAATGTGCTGCATGATCTCCGCAAGCGTGAGCGCGGGGTTCTCCAGCATCGCCAGACACGCGTTCACGACTTCGGTCAGATTGTGCGGCGGGATGTTCGTCGCCATGCCCACCGCGATGCCGGTCTGCCCGTTGATGAGCAGGTTCGGCACGCGCGTCGGCAGAACGGCCGGCTCGCTCTCGGTCTCGTCGTAGTTCGGTACGAAATCGACCGTTTCCTTGTCGATGTCCGCGAGCAGCTCGTGCGCGAGGCGCGACATGCGCACCTCGGTGTAGCGCATGGCCGCGGGCATGTCGCCGTCGACCGAGCCGAAATTGCCCTGGCCGTCGATGAGCAGATAGCGCATCGAAAACGGCTGCGCCATGCGCACGATGGTGTCGTACACGGCGGTGTCGCCGTGCGGGTGGTACTTACCGATGACGTCGCCGACGACACGAGCCGACTTCTTGTAGGGCTTGTTCCAGTCGTTCGAGAGCTCCCGCATGGCGTAGAGCACGCGACGGTGTACGGGCTTCAGCCCATCGCGCACGTCGGGCAAGGCTCGCCCGACGATCACGCTCATCGCATAGTCGAGGTAGGACTGCCGCAT
>DASZSS010000366.1:0-13100 GCA_035548535.1 Steroidobacteraceae bacterium | reverse complement strand
CGGCATCGCGGAGATTCACTGTCGCGCCGTGCGCGCGCGGCCGGTCGAGGGGGCGTCGGCGTGACCGCGGCCGATGTCGCGCCGCGTATCGCGCTTGATGCGCGCGGTGGCACGCCGAACGTGGCAGGCACTAGATGCGCTGCAAGCACTGAATGCACGGAGGACGGACCCGCGACTAGCGGATGCGCGGTGGGCGGAGGCGCCGCGGGCGGATTCGCGGCGCTCGGATGCGCGGTGGGCGGAGGCGCTGCGGTGGGATTCGCGGCGGGTGGATGCGCGCTGGGCGGAGGCGCCGCGGGCGGATTCGCAGCGCTTGGATGCGCGGTGGGCGGAGGCGCCGCGGACGGACTCGTGGCGCGCGAATGCGCGGTGGGCGGAAGCGCCGCGGGTGGGTTCGCGGCGGGTGGATGCGCGTTGGGCGGAGGCGCTGCCGGAGCATTCGCCCCGGGCGGACGCGCGGTGGGCGCAGGCAACGCGGTGGGATTCGCGGCGGCCGATCGCGCGCGCGTGTCTCGCCGCGCTGCGCTCGGACTGCTCGCCGGCGCGGCGCTCGCGCGACTCGCGCCGGTGCGTGCAGCCGCAGCCGCAGCGACGGGCGATGCGTCCACTGTGCTCACGGCCGCCGACGTTCACGTTGCCGACTATCCGACCGTCGAAGCGATTCGCTGGATGGGCGAGGTCCTGCAACGCGAGACCGGCGGGCGGCTCGGCATGCGCGTCTATCACTCGGGCCAGCTCGGGCGCGAGTCGGACGCCATCAATCTCGCGCGCTACGGCGCGCTCGACATCGCGCGTGTGAACGTCGCCGCGCTCAACAACGCGTTTCCGCTCACGGACATCCTCGCGCTCCCATACGTCTTCGACGACACCGCGCACATGCGCCGCGCGCTCGATGGCGCACCGGGGCGCGCGATCCTCGAAGCGTTTGAAGCGCGCGGCCTGATCGGCCTTGCGTTCTACGATTCCGGCACGCGTTGCTTCTACAACCACCTGCATCCGATCGTCGAGCCCGCGCAGCTGCACGGCCTGAAGATCCGGGTGCCCCCGTCGGACATCTTCGTCGGTCTCATCCGCGCGCTCGGCGCGAACCCGACGCCGCTCTCGTACGGCGAAGTGTTCTCGGCCTTGCAGACGCGCCTCATCGACGGCGCCGAGAACAACTGGACGACGTTCTTCACGAGTCGCCAGTTCGAGGTCGCGCACTACTGGTCGCAGTCCGAGCACTCGTACGCGCCGGAAGTGCTGCTGATGTCGAAGCGCAAATTCGATGCGCTGTCGCGCGCGGATCGCGAGCTCATCCGCGCCACCGCCGAACAGTCCGTGCCCTACATGCGCGAGCGCTGGGACCGCAGCGAAAGCGAGTCGCGCGCGGCCGTCGAGCGGGCGGGAACGAAGGTAACCGAGGTGGATCGCGAGGCGTTCCGCAAGGCCGCGGCACCAGTGCTCGCGCGCTATCTGCGCGATAGCGCGCTCGAGCGGCTGTATCGCGAGATTCGCGCGCTGGCGTGAGCTGCTGAAGCGGCACGCGACACGGGCGCACAGAGGCAGATCGAGGGGGTGCAATGTCGGTTGAAGCGGGTCGGCTGAGCGAAGTGCATCCGCTCACGCGGATCATGGCAACGCTCGCGAGCATCGTCACGGCGGTCGCTTGCATCGCGCTCGTCGGCATGACGCTCGTCGAGGCATGGCAGGTGTACGCGCGCTACGTGCTGAACGACTCGCCGAGCTGGACCGAGCCCGTCGTGCTGCTCCTCATGAGCTTCGCGATGATGTTCGGTGCGGCCGCGGGCGTGCGCTCCGAGTCGCACTTCGGCTTTTTCCTCGCGCTGCACGTCGCGCCGCCGAAGGTGCGGCTCGTGCTCCTGACCATCGCGCGGCTCGTGATCTGCGTCATCGGCGCGCTGCTGGCGTTCTGGGGCGCGCTGCTCATGATCGACGACTGGCAGATCCCGATGGCGGCGGCGCCGCTGCCGCAAGGGCTCGTGTTCCTGCCCATCGGGCTCGGCGGCGCGCTGATCGCACTCTTCGCGCTCGAGCGGTTGTTTGCCGGCGCAACGCCACCTTCTCGCGAGCACTGACGTCATGGCCGTCGCAATTCTGTTCGGAGTCTTCGCGCTGCTGTTGCTGATCGGCGTGCCCGTGGCGTTCGCGCTCGCCGCCTCCTCGCTCGCGACAGTGCTGTATCTCGGGTTGCCGACGCTCGTCGTCGTCCAGCAAACCGCCGCGGGAGCGAGCGTCACGACGCTGATCGCGATTCCGCTCTTCATCTTCGCGGGCGAGATGATGATGCGCGGCGGGATCTCGGATCGGCTCATCGCGCTCGCCTCGTCGCTGGTCGGCCGGCTGCGCGGCGGGCTCGGGCAGATCAACGTGCTGTCCTCGCTTTTCTTCGGCGGCGTGTCGGGCTCTGCGATCGCGGACGTTTCCGCGATCGGCGGCACGATGATCCCGCAGATGATTCAGCGCGGCTTCGATCGCGACTTCGCGGTGAGCGTCACGGTGTCCGCGGCGGTGGTCGCGCTGCTGGTGCCGCCTTCGCACAATCTCATTCTGTATTCCGCCTCGGCGGGTGGCGGCATTTCGATCGCGGACTTGTTCGCCGCGGGCATCGTGCCGGCGCTGCTGCTCACGGTGGTGCTGATGATCACCGGCGGCATCATGGCGCGGCGGCGGAACTACGGCATGGAGCCGTTTCCCGGGATTCGCGCCGTCCTCCGACGCTTGGTGGCCGCGCTTCCGGGGCTACTGCTCGTTGGCGTGATCTTCGGCGGCATTCGCGCCGGCGTGTTCACAGCGGTGGAGAGCGCATCCATCGCCGTCGTGTACGCCGTGCTCGTCACGGCCGTGCTTTATCGCAAGCTGACCTTCGCGAACTTCGTGGCGGCGTGCTCGGGCGCGGTGCGCACGACCGGCCTCATTCTGTTCGTGATCGGCGCGGCTGCCTCGTTCGGCTGGCTGCTCGCGTACCTTCAAGTGCCGGCGGCGGCGGTGAAGCTGCTGACGGGGATGGCGAGCGACAAGAATGTCGTGCTGCTCATGATGATCGTGATGCTGCTGATCCTCGGCACGTTCATGGACCTGGCGCCGCTCATCATTATCTGCACGCCCATCTTCTTGCCCGTCGCGAAGGCGATCGGCATCAATCCGGTGCACTTCGGGGTGATTCTGATCCTGAAGGGCGGGCTCGGGCTGATCACGCCGCCGATCGGATCGGTGCTCTTCGTGGGCACCGCGATCGGCAAGATCAGCATCGGCGACACGCTTCGGACGATCTGGCCGTTCTATCTCGCGGTGCTCGTCGTGCTGCTCGTCGTGGCATTCGTGCCGGAGCTCTCGTTGTGGCTGCCGGCGGCGCTGAAGTAGTCGGTGAGGTGGCTGGCGTCGCGTGCCGGATGGCGCAGGCGCCTCAGCTCCAGCGCTCGTACGCTTGCGCCACCGCGCGTGTGAAGCGCGAATCGCTGCGCAATTCCGCGGGAAAAACCGTCTCGAGCGCGAGGAATCGCGACGTGTCCGCCGTGGCGTGTCCGTCGCACGCCTGGCCAATCTCGAACAACTGCGCCGCGAGCGGATCCTTCACTCGCACACCTTTCAGCGCCGCGCGTCGCACGAAATGCATCCACGCGGCGAGCGGCACGCACAGGCGGTCGATTGGTCGCCCGGCAGCGAGCGCATCGCGCACCGTGCCGAGAATCCGAAACGGCAGCTTTTGCGAGCCATCCCACGCGATCTGCGCGAGCTCGTGGTGCATGTTGGGATTGCGAAAGCGCTTCAGGATCGCCTCGACGTACGTGCGCAGATCGAGACCTCGCGGCGCCGTGAGTGTCGGCAAGATGTCCTCGAGCATGAGCCGTTGGACAAAGACCCGCAGCTCGTCATCCTTCATGGCTTCGGCGACGGTCACATAGCCGGCAAGCGACCCGACGTACGCGAGCGTCGAATGCGCTCCGTTCAGCAAGCGCAGCTTCGCGCGATCGTAGCCGGCGACGTCGTTCGTCAGGGTGACGCCGACGCGCTGCCAGTCCGGCGATTCGTGTCGGAAGACGTCCTCGATCACCCATTGCACGAAGGCTTCGCGCTGCACGGGCCACCGGTCGCGCACGCCCAGCGCGCTCGCGACGGAATCCTTCAACGCGTCGGTCGTCGCCGGGGTGATGCTGTCGACCATCGTTCGGGGGAAGCGCACTTCGCCTTCGATCCAACGCGCCAGGTCACCGTCGAACGTGCTCGCGAGCTGCGCCGTGGCGCGCGCGAGGCGCGCACCGTTGTCGACGAGGTTGTCGCAGCTCACGACAGTGAACGGCGGCAGGCCGCTCTCCCGTCGCCGTCGCAAGCCTTCCACGAGAAAGCCAATGACACTCGTCGGCGCGCGCGGATTCTGCAGGTCGCGCCGGATATCGGGATGTGCGAGATCGAGCGAGCCGTCGCCCGCGAGGCAATAGCCCTTCTCCGTCACGGTGAGGGTGACGAGGTGCGTCGTCGGCGCGCAGAGCCGCGTGAGCACGGCTGCCGGGTCTTCGGGCGCGACGAGAATCTCGCGCAGCGCGCCGATCACCTGATACGAGATCATCTCGTCGCGAATGGCGAGGGTGTAGAGGCAGTCCTGCGGCGCGAGCGCATCCCGCACGTCGCTGCTCCGGAGCGAGACGGCGCTGATACCCCATCGCGGATCGCCGTGGAGCAGCGACTCGAAGAACCAGGCCTGATGGGCCCGATGGAACGCCCCCGGCCCGAAGTGCACGACGCCGACGCCGCTGGCGCTGCGCTCGTACGCGGGCCGCACGACGTGGCGTGGCAGTCGTGCGAGATGCTGCGGACTCAGGGTCACAGCGTGACGCCGCCTTTCCAGATCGATATTTCGCGTTGCCCGTTCTGCTCGTTGCGCGCGCGCTTGCCCGAGGCGGTGTCGATGACGAGCCGCACGAGCTCGTCCCCCGCCTCCTGCAGGCTGCGTGCGCCGCCGAGCACCTTGCCCGCATCGAAGTCGATCCAGTGCGGCTTCTTCTGCGCGAGCGCCGAGCTCGAAGCGATCTTCAGTGTCGGCGCCGGGAAGCCGAGCGGCGTGCCGCGTCCGGTCGTGAACAGCAGGATCGTGGCGCCGGCGGCGACCAGCGCGGTCGAGGAGACCGCATCGTTGCCGGGCGCTTCGAGCAGTGCGAGGCCCGGGCGGGAGGCGCGCTCGCCGTAGCGAAGCACTTCGCCGACGGGTGCATGCCCGCCTTTCTGCACGGCGCCGAGCGATTTCTCCTCGAGCGTCGTGATGCCGCCGGCGATGTTGCCGGGCGAGGGGTTCTCATAGATGGGCTGCCCGTTGTCGAGGAAGTAGCGCTTGAAGTCGTTGACCACGGCGACGATGTCGCGAAACACCTGCTCGTTCGCGGCGCGCTCCATGAGCAGGTGCTCGGCGCCAAAAATCTCGGGAATCTCGGTCAAGATCGGCGTGCCGCCCGCGGCGGCGACGCAGTCGGCGACATAGCCGACGAGCGGATTCGCGGTGATGCCGGAGAAGCCATCCGAGCCGCCGCACTTCAAGCCGACCTTCAGCTCCGAGAGCGGGCACGGCTCGCGCTTGTCGCGCTCGGCGATGGCGACCAGTTCCTCCAGCGCGCGGATGCCTTGCTCGACCTCGTCGTCCGCCGCCTGTGCGTTGAAGGCGCGCACGCGCGTGGTGTCGAGGTCGGTGGCGTCCGCCAGCAGCTTGTCCAGTTGGTTGGACTCGCAGCCGAGGCCGATGATGAGCACGCCGCCCGCGTTCGGGTGCATGGCGAGGGAGGCGAGGATGCGACGCGTGCGCGAGAGATCGTCCCCGAGCTGCGAGCAGCCGAACGGGTGCGTGAACGCGTGCACACCGTCGACGCGGCCGTCGAAGCGCGCGGTGCCGATGCTTGCAATGCGCTCGGCGGTGCGCGCGACACATCCGACGGTGCACAGGATCCAGATTTCGTTGCGTGTGCCGACGCGGCCATTCTTGCGCCGATAACCCATGAACGTGCTGGGCCAGGGCGCGGCGGTGCTGAAGGCGCGCGACACGGCATTGGACGGGGCGGCGGTGCTGGCGGATTGCACCGCCGCCGCGCCTATTGGATCTGCGGCGCTGGAGGCGTGCGTCGCCGCGCGATAAACGTACTCAGTCAATCCTTCGAGCCGGGTCCCGAGATTTGCGGTGTGAACATGCTCGCCTGCCGCAATGGCCCGCAGCGCTCGGCCGATCGGCCATCCGTACTTGCGCACCGATTCGCCGGCGGCGATGTGGCGCAAGGCCACCTTGTGTCCGCACGCGATCGGCTCGCGCGTGACGATGTGCCGACCGTCGATCTCGAAGCGCTCGCCCGCCGCGAGATCGCAGACCGCCACGGCCACATCGTCGCCGGGGGCGACGATGTGGACGCGGGCACGGTCGGCGGCGTTCGCCAGGGTCGAACTCTCGCGGGAAACCGGTGTCATTTCGGCATTAAAGGGGGGCGACCCGCTTTTGTCCAGCCCCGTCGCCCCGTAGACTGCCGCGAGCCACACCGGCCCGTCTCACGCTGACCGATCAATCGCGCCACGCTCGCTATGGTGAAACCAAAGACCGCGCCTGCCCGGCGCGCGCGCCCCGAAGCCTCCGCCGCGCCGCGTGTGAGCACCGAAAAGGCACGGCCATCCGCAGGCGCCGCTGAGAAGACTCGCGCCCCGAAGCCCGCCGGGGCGGCGGTCCGGTCCGGGAGCGCCATCCCCGCGCCGAAGCTCACGGGGTCCGCCGCCGCGCCGAAGGCGGGCGCCGCCGCGGTCGCGAGCAAGACGGCCGGCGCCGTCGCCACGACGAAGCCGCATGCCACGTCCGTGTCGTCGGGCCCCGCCACGAACGCCGCGGTCCCCAAGCTCGCCGGCGTCGACTCGCTGCGCGGCCGGCGCGCCACGATCAACGACATCGCGCGGCTCGCCGCCGTCTCCAAGAAAACCGTCTCGCGCGTCATCAACCAGTCGCCGTTCGTGAAGGAGGAAACCCGCGCCAAGATCGACGCGGTCATCCGCCAGATCGGGTATCACCCGGACCCGCAGGCGCGCGGGCTCGCGTTCCGCCGTGCCTTCCTCATCGGCCTCGTGTACGACAACCCGAACGCGCAGTACATCGTGAACATTCAGGACGGCGCGCTCGATGCCTTGCGCGGCTCGGGGTTCGAGCTCGTCGTGCACCCCTGCGATCGGCGCAGCGAGGACTTCATTCCCGGCGTGCGCCGCTTCGTCGAGCGGCAGAAGCTGCACGGCGTGATCCTCCTGCCCCCGGTCTCCGAGGACCAGGCGCTGACGAAGGCGCTTCAGGAGATCGACTGTGCCTACGTACGCGTCGTCTCGGTGAAGCTCGATTCGCCGCAACACATGGTGCTGTCGAACGATCGCGAAGCGACCGGCGAGGTGGCCAAGTATCTCGAGTCGCTCGGCCATCAGACCATCGGCGTGATCGCCGGGCCGGCGCAGTACCGCTCGGCGCACGAGCGTCTCGCCGGGTTCCAGTCCGTGCTCGCACAGCGCGGCATCACGCTGCCGCCGGAGTACATCATCGAGGGCGCGTACACCTTCGACTCGGGAGTGGTGTGCGCGGAAGCGCTGCTCGCGCGCACGCCGCGGCCGACGGCGATCTTCGCCTGCAACGACGAGATGGCCGCGGGCGTCTATCGCGCGGCCTATCGGCTCGGGCTGAAGATTCCGGAGGATCTTTCGGTCGTGGGGTTCGACGACAGTCCGCTCGCCTCGCGGCTGTGGCCCTCGCTCACCACGGTGCGCCTGCCCATTCGCGACATGGGGCGGCTCGCCGCCGCAAAGCTGCTGCCGAGCACGTCACGGGACGATGCGGACAAGGCGGGCATGTCCCTCGTCGTGCCGCACCTCATCGTGCGCGACTCCTCCCGCCCGCCGCCACGCTGAAGGGGCTGCGACAGCCCCGTTTCTGGCGCAAAATGACACCGGTTACCAAAGGCGGCTCCGCGGGTTATGATGGCCGCCCGAGGCCAGCATTCGAGTCGTATGCCCCGCAGGCTTGTCTTACACGAGGACCGTCTGTTCCCCGCCGATCCGGTCGTGCGCGCGCTCGCGCGCGAGCTCTATGCCGGCGTGCGCGATCTGCCGATCATCAGCCCCCACGGCCACACCGATCCCGCGTGGTTCGCCTACGACCGGCCCTTCAGCAACGCCACCGAGCTGCTGCTCGCGCCCGATCACTACCTGTTCCGCATGCTGTACAGCCAGGGCGTGTCGCTCGCCGACCTCGGCGTGCCGGCGCGGGGTGTGAAGTCGAGCGCGGATCCGCGCGCGGCGTGGCGGCTCTTCGCCAAGCATTTCTATCTCTTCGATGGGACGCCCTCGGCGCTCTGGCTGAACTACGTCTTCGCAAAGGTTTTCGGTCTGGAGGTCGCGCTCGACGAGACCACCGCCGATCTCTATTTCGATACCATCGGCGCCGCGCTGGCGACCCCGCAGTTCCGGCCGCGCGCGCTGTTCGAGCGCTTCCGCATCGAGGTGATCGCGACGACGGAGTCGCCGGTCGACCGGCTCGAGCATCACCGCGCCATCCGCGAGAGCGGCTGGCCGGGGCGCGTCATCACGACCTATCGCCCCGACCCCGTCGTCGATCCGGAGCATGAGCTCTTTCGGACGGCGCTTGCCGAGCTGGGCGAGCTGACCAATCAGGACGTGCAGAGCTGGCGCGGCTATCTCGAGGCGCATCGCGTGCGGCGTGCCGTGTTCGCGCAGGCCGGCGCCACGGCAACCGATCACGGGCACCCCACGGCGCTCACGGCCGATCTATCGCCGCCGGAATGCGAGAAGCTGTTCGCGCGGATTCTGCGTGGCCAGTTCAGCGACGCGGACGCGGAGCTGTTCCGCGCGCAGATGCTCGTCGAGATGGCGCGGATGTCGCTCGACGACGGCCTCGTCATGCAGATTCACCCGGGCGCGTTCCGCAATCACAACGCCAAGCTGTTCGCCGACTACGGGCGCGACATGGGCGCGGACATTCCGCGCAGCGTGAACTATGTGCACGCGCTCAAGCCGCTGCTCGATCGCTTCGGGAACGAGCGCCGGCTCACGATCATTCTGTTCACGCTCGATGAGACGACGTACAGCCGCGAGCTGGCGCCGCTCGCGGGCCACTATCCGGCTCTGAAGCTCGGGCCCGCATGGTGGTTCCACGACAGCCCCGAAGGAATGATGCGCTTTCGCGAGCAGACCACCGAGACCGCCGGCTTCTACAACACGGTCGGCTTCAACGACGACACGCGTGCGTTCCTGTCCATTCCCGCGCGCCACGATGTCGCGCGGCGCATCGACAGCGTCTACCTCGCGCGGCTCGTCGCCGAGCATCGGCTGGACATGGAGGCCGCCCACCGCATCGTCCGGGATCTCGCGTATCGCCTGCCGAAGCAGGCGTACAAGCTGTAACGCCGTCGCACGCCGGCGGCAGGACACTTTTCGAGGAGAGAGCGCATGCGCGTCAAGACATTTCAGGCCACACATCCCGACATGATCGTCGGGCTCGACACTGCAAAGCTGCGCAGCCTGTACCTGCTCACCGACCTCTTCGCGAGCGACGAGATACTGCTGAACTACAGCCACGTCGAGCGAATGATCATCGGCGGAGCGACGCCGGTGCGCGAGACGCTCACGCTGGAGCCGGTCAAGGAGGCCGGCTCGAATCCGTTCCTCGCACGGCGCGAGCTGGGCGTCATCAACATCGGCGGCCCGGGGCGCATCACGATCGACGGTCGCGAGTACGCCATGAAGCCGCGCGACGGCCTGTACGTCGCGATGGGCAGCGCGAGCGTCACGTTCGCGTCGGTCGATGCCGCGACGCCGGCCAAGTTCTATCTCGTGAGCTCGCCGGCGCACGCGCGCTTCGAGACGGTGCACATCTCGATCGACGCGGCGAAGCCGATGCAGCTCGGCTCGCTCGACACTTCCAACCAGCGCACGATCTACCAGTACATCCACCCGGACGTGTGCAAATCCTCGCAGCTTCTGCTCGGGCTCACCTCGCTCGAGCGCGGCAGCATCTGGAACACGATGCCGTGCCATCTGCACGATCGCCGTTCGGAGGTCTATTTCTACTTCGACATGCAGCCGAACGATCGCGTGTTCCACTTCATGGGGCAGCCGCAGGAAACGCGACACATCGTCGTTGCGAACGAGCAGGCCGTGGTGTCGCCGCCGTGGTCGATCCACATGGGCGCGGGCACGAGCCGCTATGCGTTCATCTGGGCGATGGCCGGGGACAACCAGGACTACAAGGACATGGATCAGGTGCCGACGCCGACGCTGCTCTGATCCAGGGACCCGCCATGACGAATCCTTTTGATCTCAGCGGCCGCACGGCTCTCGTGACGGGCGCGAACACGGGTATCGGTCAAGCGATCGCCGTCGCGCTTGCGCGCGCGGGGGCGAACATCATCGCCGCCGGTCGCACGCCGCCGGACGAGACCGGCGCCGCGGTGAAAGCGGCCGGGCGCAGCTTCGAGGCGATCACTGCGGACCTCGCGGACGCCGCGAATGCCGGCGAAATCGTGCGGCAAGCGACCACTCGCGGGCTCGCCATCGACATCCTCGTGAACAACGCCGGGATCATCCGGCGCTCGGATGCGCTCGAGTTCACCGAGGCCGATTGGGACGCCGTCATCGACGTGAATCTCAAGTCGGTCTTCTTTCTGTGTCAGGCGGCGGCGCGCGCGATGATCGCGCGCGGACGCGGCGGGAAGATCATCAACATCGCCTCGATGCTGTCGTTCCAGGGTGGAATTCGGGTGGCGTCGTACACGGCGAGCAAGAGCGGCGTGGCGGGACTGACGAAGCTGCTCGCCAATGAATGGGCCGGCAAGGGCATCAATGTGAACGCGATCGCGCCGGGATACGTGGCCACGAACAATACGGCCGCGCTGCGCGCGGACGAGACACGCAATCGCGAGATCCTCGCGCGCATCCCCGCGGGTCGCTGGGCAACGCCCGACGACATCGGCGGCGCCGCGGTGTTTCTCGCGTCAGCGGCGGCGGACTACGTGCACGGTGCGATCATTCCCGTCGATGGCGGCTGGCTTGCGCGCTAGCGTGCCGTTAGCGAATCTGCGGCCGGAGCGGTGAGCCCGGGCGCCGCGGCTCGGAGGGCGTACAATCCCGCGCCGTGACCCGGCGGCGCAAATCTCCCGAGATCGAGTCCTTGAGGCGGCGTATCGCAAGCCGCGAGGCGGTCGATATCGACGAGCTCTACGGACTCGAGCCCGTATTCGAGCCGGACGCGGCACGCTCCGCGGTCGAGCCGGAGCAATTCGTCGCATGCCGCTGTCCCTATTGCGGTGAACGCCTCGAAACGCGCGTCGACCTGACTGCCGGAGAGCGCGAATACATCGAAGATTGCGAGGTGTGCTGTCGGCCCATCGAGTTCGCCATCGAGCTCGAGGACAACGGCGCGCTGCGTTCCGTGCGCGTGCAGCGCCTCGACTGACACACTTTCCGTTTTCAAGCCTGCAGAGGTCCCATGAACCGTAGATCCATCCTTGGATTTTCGCTGCTGGTTTCAGTCCTGGCCGTCGCTGGCGGATGCAGTCGCACGCCGGCGCCAGCGCCAGCGACGGTGGCCAGCTCCCACACGCAGTCCGCGGGCGAACAGTGGCAGAGCTTCGTGGATCGCTTCATCGAGGAGTCTTTCGTCGCGAATCCGTTCTTCGCGGTCGACGCCGGCCGGCACGACTTCGATGGCCGCGCGCCCGACTGGAGCGCCGCGGGTCTCGCGAAAGAGGTGGCGCGGCTCAAGGCCGCGCGCGAGGAGGCGCAGAAGATCCCGGCCGACGCACTGACGCCGGAGCAGCGCTTCGAGCGCGACTATCTCGTGAGCGGTGTGATCGATCGGCAGCTCTTCTGGCTCGATACGGCGCGGTTCCCCTACAAGAATCCCGCGTGGTACATCGACCGTCTCGATCCCGATCCGTACCTGTCGCGCGAGTACGCGCCGCTCGAGAAGCGCATCGTGTCGTACACGGGGTATGCGAAGGCCATTCCGCAGATCGCGGCGGACATCCGCGCGAATCTTCAGACACCGTTGCCGAAGAGCTTCGTCGAGCGCGGCATCGCGGGCTTCGGCGGGTTTGCGTCGTTCTATCGCAGCGACGTGCCGAAGGTATTCGCGTCCGTGCAGGACCCCGAGCTGCAGAAGCAGATGAAAGAGGCGAACGAGGCCGCTGCGAAGGCGATGGACGAGCTGAAGGAGTGGCTCATCTCGCAGCGCAAGACTGCGACGGACGACTACGCGCTCGGCCCCGCGCTCTTCAGCCGGATGATCAAGGAGACCGAGGGCGTCGATATTTCGCTGCAGGATCTGCAGGCGGCAGGCGAGGCGGACCTGCAGCGCAATCTGGCCGCGCTGAAGGATGCGTGCGCGCAGTACCTCCCGCACGGCGCGATCGTGGCGTGCATCGCCAAGATGCAGAAGCACAAACCCAAGGACGGCACGGTGGCGACCGCCACGCGCCAGCTCGACGAGCTCCGCAGCTTCATCGCGGACAAGCACATCGTGACCATCCCGACGGATCAGCAGGCGCGCGTGAAGGAGGCGCCGCCGTATAACGCCGCGAATTTCGCGTACATCAACATCCCCGGGCCGTACGAGTCGAAGAACGTCGCGTGGACGTATTTCGTGGCACCGCCCGATCCGTCGTGGACACCGAAGGAACGCGAGGAATACATCCCCGGCATCGCAGACCTGCTGTTCACGTCGGTGCACGAGGTGTGGCCGGGGCACTTCCTGCAGTTCCAGCATTCGGAACGCAGTTCCTCCAAGGTTGCGCGGCTGTGGGTCGGCTATGCGTACGCCGAGGGCTGGGCGCACTACGCCGAGGAGCTGATGTGGGAGTCCGGGCTCGGCAACGGTGATCCGGAGACGCACATCGGGCAGCTCGTGAACGCGCTGCTGCGTGACGTTCGCTATCTCTCGGCCATCGGGCTGCACACGCAAGGCATGACGGTGGCGCAATCGGAGAAGATGTTCCGCGAAAGCGCCTTCACGGACGTGGGCACGGCGCGCCAGCAGGCGGCGCGCGGCACTTACGATCCCGCGTATCTCAACTACACGCTCGGCAAGCTGA
>DASZSS010000365.1:0-7661 GCA_035548535.1 Steroidobacteraceae bacterium | reverse complement strand
CGTATTCAGCGCGTGCTCGAACCCTGACCCGCCGCCATGTCTCCGACGGCGCGCGTACTGTTGGGTCTCGCGAGTGGCGCGGCGCTCGGCATCGGGCTTGCGCTGTGGAATCCGCCGCTCGCCGCGTCCGCCGCAGGTCTCGTTCAGCCCATCGGACGGCTGTGGTTGAATGCGTTGCAGATGACCGTCGTGCCGCTCGTCGTTGCGCTGGTGGTGGTTGGAGTGGCGGCGACGAGCGACGCGGCGGCGTCCGGGCGTACTGCACGGCGCGCGATGGTCGTCTTTCTCGTGCTGCTGAGCGCCGGTGCCGCATTCGCGGCGTTCTGGGCGCCGCTGCAGCTCACCTTCCTGCCGCGCGACCCGGCGCTCATCGAGTCCTTCCGCGCGGCGATCGGAACGCCTCCCGCCGTGTCCGGCGCGCCGACGAGCTTCGGTGACTGGTTCACGGCCATCATTCCGAGCAACGCGATCGCCGCGGCGGCGCAGAACGCCATGCTGTCGCTCGTCGTGTTCGCGCTGTTCTTCGGCTTTGCGCTGACGCGGATCGCCGCGCCCCGTCGCGCGCAAGCCGTCGAGCTGTTCCAGACGCTCGCCGAGACAATGGTCGTGATCGTGCGCTGGGTGCTGTGGGCAGCGCCGCTCGGCGTGTTCGCGCTTGCCCTCACCGTATGCGTCAGCGCGGGTGTGAGCGTGCTCAGTGCGCTCGGGTGGTACATCCTCGCGCAGTGCAGCTTGTATCTGCTGGTCACGCTTGCGCTGTATGCGGTGGCGGTGTTCGGTGGCGGCCAGTCGTTGCGACGGTTCGCGGCGGCGATCGTGCCGGCTCAGGTGATCGCCGCGAGCACGCAGTCTTCGCTCGCCACTTTGCCGGCGATGGTGGAGACTGCACAGACGCGTCTCGGCTGTGCGCGAGACGTGACGTCGCTCGTGTTGCCCATGGCGGTGTCGCTGTTTCGAATGACGAGCCCCGTGCAGTACATCGGCGTCTCCTCGTTCATCGCTTGGATCTATGGCGTCGATCTGTCGGCGCCGCAGCTCATCGTGGCCGCCGCGCTGGCCGTCGTGATCAGCCTGGGCTCGGTGGGATTGCCGGGGCAGGTGAGTCTCATGGCGATGAACATGCCGGTCGTGCAGTCGTTGGGCTTGCCGATCGCGCCGCTCGGCCTGATGCTGGCCGTCGAGACGATCCCCGACGTGTTCGCAACGCTCGGCAATGTGACTGGCGACCTGGCCGCGACGACCGTCGTGTCGCGCCGTGCAGGTGCGGCGGCTCAGCCGCTCGATGCGGCCGATGGCGCCGCTATCGTCACGCGCACGGAGCATACCGAGTCTTCAGCGCCGCGCGTTGGCGAGAGTCGCGGTGGCGCCGTCGCTCCCACGGTCTCGGTCAGCGAGTCCTCCGCCGATCCATGAGCGCCACGCTGGATACAGATGTCCTCGTCATCGGCGCCGGCATCGCGGGCGCCTCGACGGCTTACTTTCTCGCGCCACACGCCACGGTCCGCGTTCTCGAACGCGAGCCCTACCCGGGAATGCATTCCACGGGCCGCTCGGCCGCGCTGTTCAGCGCGACGTATGGGCCGCCGCAGGTGCGCACGCTGACGCGTGCCAGCCGCGCGTTCTTCGAGCACCCGCCCGAGGGCTTCGCCGAGAACCGGATCCTCACGCCGCGCGGGGTGCTCACGTTCGGCTCCGCGGCGCAGGCGGGTGAAGTCGAGTCGCTCTACGCGGCGATCCATCCGCACCTCCCGCGCGCGAGGATTCTGCACGGCGCCGAGATTCGGGCGCTGGTGCCGGTGCTCGAGCCATCCGCCGCGGAGATCGCTCTGTTGGATCCCGACGCAGCGGACATGGATGTGAACGCGCTCCACCAGGGTTTCCTGCGTGGCCTCAAAGCTCGCGGCGGCGATCTGCTGTGCGGTGTGGACATCCGCTCGATCCGGCACGCGCAAGGCTACTGGCGCGTCGAAACCGCGGAGCGAGCTTTTCGCGCGCCGTTGCTCATCGACGCCGCAGGCGCATGGGTGGATCAGGTAGCTGCCCAAGCGGGAGTCGCGCCGCTCGGCATCGAGCCGCGCCGTCGTTCAGCGTTTCTGTTCGCGCCGCCGGCCGGAATGCAAACGGCGCACTGGCCCTTCGTCGTGGACGCGGAAGAGAGCTTCTACTTCAAGCCCGACGCGGGCCTTCTGCTCGGCTCTCCGGCAAACGCCGACCCGGTGCCGCCGCACGATGTGCAACCCGAAGACCTCGATATCGCGATCGCAATCGATCGCATCGAGCGCGCCACCTCCTTGCGCATCGAGCGGCCGCTCCGCGCGTGGGCGGGACTGCGCTCGTTCGTCGCGGACGGGGAGCTCGTCGGTGGCTTCGCGCAGGACGCGCCGGGATTCTTCTGGGTCGCCGCGCTCGGCGGCTACGGAATTCAGACGTGCGCCGCGATGGGCGAAGCTTGCGCACATCTCGCGCTCGGCCGCGCGTTACCGGCGCATCTGAGCGACGCCGGCATCAGCGCGCAGATGCTCGCCCCGCGGGTATCGAGTCGTTAGGCGTCACAGTTCGCCCGCTCGGCCGCGCGTTACCTACACATCTGAGCGACGCGGGCATCAGCGCGCAGATGCTCGCCCCGCGGGTATCGAGTCGTTAGTCATCACAGCGCCGCGAGTGCTCGCGTTGGATTGCGGAGCGTGCGGCGGCGAATGCGAGGCGGCGTGCGGGGTGACGAACTCTGCTTCCGCTTTTCTGCGGCACGAGTAGCACGCCTCGCCGAGCGCGCCCCGTCGCTCATTCACGTTGCGTTGGCGAACAGCTTTTCATGGCCGCGCGGGGCGCCTCGCCAGTACTGCGGGGGCGCGGTGACGCTCGCGCCGAGCGCCGCCGCGGCGTGCCAGGGCCAGCGCGGGTTGTAGAGCATGGCGCGCGCGAGCGCGACCATATCCGCCTGCTCGTTCGCGATGATCTCCTCCGCCTGTCGCGGTTCCGTAATGAGCCCGACTGCGATCGTGTTCACGCCCGCCGCCTGCTTGACGGCGCGCGCAAAAGGCACCTGATAGCCGGGTGCCAGCGGAATCTTCTGTGCCGGTGAGAGCCCACCCGAGGACACGTCCACAAAATCCACGCCGCGCCGCTGCAGCTCCTTCGCGAACGCGATGGTCTGCTCGAGGTCCCAGCCGCCCTCGACCCAGTCGGTCGCGGAGACGCGCACACCGACCGGCTTCGACGCCGGAAACGCGGCGCGCACGATGTCGAAGATTTCGAGCGGGAAGCGCATGCGATTTTCGAGCGAGCCGCCGTACTCGTCCGTACGCCGATTGCTCAGGGGCGAGAGGAATTCGTGCAGCAGGTAGCCGTGCGCCGAGTGAATCTCGATCACATCGAGATCGAGCCGCGCCGCGCGCGCCGCGGCTTGCGCAAACGCATTGCGTACCCGCTGCAGCCCCGCCGCATCCAGCGCGATGGGCGCGACGTCGCCCTCGTTGTACGGCAGGGCCGAGGGCGCGGACGGAATCCACCCGCCGGTTGCGCTGGAGATCTGCCCGCTGCCTTCCCAGGGCACTCGCGTCGACGCCTTGCGACCGGCGTGCGCGAGCTGAATGCCGACGAGAGCGTTGGAGTAATTGCGGATCGTGTCCAGGACCCGCGCGAGCGCTTCCTCCGTCGCATCGTCGTACAGGCCGAGATCCGCCGGGCTGATGCGCCCGTCGGGCTCGACGGCGGTCGCTTCGGTGAACAGCAATCCCGCACCGGAGAGCGCGAGGTGACCGAGGTGCACCGTGTGCCAGTCCGTCGCGGCGCCGTTCTCGGCGGAGTACTGACACATCGGCGAGACGACGATGCGATTCGCGACGGTGAGGTCGCGCAGCGTGAAAGGCGAAAACAGCTTGCTCATAGGCTTCGTCGCGTACAGCTCATGCTGGGAACGGTGGGGCATTTATATATTGACGCGGACAGACACGGCAAAAGCCGACATCAGAAGAGCGCACCGTCTCCCTTCGGAGAGAGCGGCGGAGCACGATCGTGCGCGCGGCGCGGAGGTCGCGCCGCGGAGGAGGGCGATGGTCGATTTCTCGGATCGTCGCTCGTCGGGCAGCCCTGCGCCGGCGCGCTTCGAAGTGTATCTGCGCGACTGCGAAGTTGCAGGCGAGATTCCCAAGGATCTCGATGGCGCGCTCTACCGGCTGCACATGGACTGGCTCTATCCGCCGGCGTACGCAGACGACACCATTCTCGCGGCAATATCACGCGCGAGTGGTCGTTCGAGGCGCCGCATACGAGCGAGCTCCACCACATCGCGCAGTCGACCACCGAGCTGTACCTGCTCGACGCTTTGCGCATGGAAGAGCTCGCGCGTGTGACGCTGCCGTTCCGCACGCCGCCACAGGTCCACGGCACCTGGGCCGACCCGACGACATTGCCGCTGCAGTAGCCTCCTCGCGACGTTCGATATCCGAACACGAGCGCCAGGCCGCTCCGTGCGCACGTTGAATTGTGCGGAGGAGCCGCTGGGTGGACGGACGGTTGCGAATACACTCCGCGCGGACCGCAAACGCATTACACAGCGCAGCGAGCGACTGTTGCCGTCGCACCTTTGATGAATCCGTTCGCGTTGTAGGGGGTTCCGAGTGAATCGTAGTTGGGCCGCAGGGCTGGGTGCCCTCCTGACCGTCGTGTTGTCGGCGTGTGCCACCAAGGACGAGGCGTCCGCGTCGCCTGCCGCTGCCGGGACCGGCAGTGGACTCGCGGCGAACGTGAGCGAGCAGCGCGCGCTCAACGCGGCGAACGAGCCGTCGCAGTGGATGCTGTACAACGGCACGTACGACGAGCAGCGCTTCAGCGCGCTGACGCAGATCGACAAGTCGAACGTGTCGCAGCTCGGGCTCGCGTGGTTCGCGGACTACGACACGAATCTCACGCAGTCCGGCACGCCGCTCTACATCGATGGCGTCATCTACGTGTCGACGGCGTGGAGCAAGGTGTACGCGTTTGACGCGCACGACGGCAAGACGCTCTGGAAGTACGACCCGAAGACACCCGGCGAGTGGATCCAGAACGTGTGCTGCGGCATCGTCAATCGCGGCATCGCCGCCTGGCACGGCAAGATCTATCTCGGCACGCTCGATGGCCGGCTCGTCGCGATCGACGCTCAGACGGGCAAGGAAGCCTGGTCGACGCTCACCATCGACCGCAGCAAGCATTACTCGATCACGAGCGCGCCGCGCGTCGCGAAGGGCAAGGTGTTCATCGGCAATTCCGGCGGCGAGTTCGGCGTGCGCGGCTACATCAGCGCGTACGATGCCGAAACCGGCAAGCTCGTGTGGCGCTTCTACACCGTCCCCGGCAATCCCGCGGATGGATTCGAGAACGAGGCGATGAAGAAGGCCGCCGCGACGTGGCACGGCGAGTGGTGGAAGCTCGGCGGCGGCGGCACGGTGTGGGACGCCATCGTGTACGACCCCGTCACCGACCTTCTCTATTTCGGTACGGGCAACGGCACGCCGTGGAATCAGGCGAATCGCGACCCGAAGAGCGGCGACAACCTGTATCTCGCGTCGATCATCGCCGTGAAGGCGGACACGGGCGAGTACGTGTGGCATTACCAGTCGACGCCGCAGGACACGTGGGACTACGACGCCGTCAGCCCGATGATGGTCGTGAATCTCACGCTGGACGGGCAGAAGAAGCGCGTCATCCTGCAGCCGTGCAAGAACGGCTTCTTCTACGTGCTCGAGGCCGCGACCGGCAAGCTGCTGCGCGCCGAGCCCTTCACCGAGGTCAACTGGGCGGACGGCGTCGATCTGAAGACGGGCCGGCCGCGCGTGCGTCCCGAAGCGCGCTATCCGGTCGGACGCCCGTGGAATCTCGCGCCGGGCGTGCAGGGCGCGCACGGCTGGCAGTCGAACGCGTACAGCCCGCAGACGGGGCTGATCTACGTGCCGACGCAGGTGGCGTACTTCCCGATGATCGCCGACCCGAAGTTCGCGCCGAGCGCGGTGGGCTACAACCTCGGCATCGATTTCGCGGCGCCGTTCACCTACTACCGCGATCATCCGCACGAGAAGCAGGGCTTTCAGGCGTATTTGCAAGCCATCGATCCGGTCACCGGCAAGCAGGTGTGGAAGGGTGAGCTGAATGCCAACGGCACGGGCGGCGCGCTCGCGACCGCGGGTGGGCTCGTGTTTCAAGGTGGCGGCGCTTCACAAGAATTCCGTGCGTACGATGCGGCGAACGGCACGAAGCTCTGGAGCACGCAGACCCAGACCTCCGTCGTCGCCGCGCCGATCACCTACGAGCTCGACGGCAAGCAGTACGTTGCGGTGAGCGTCGGTGGCGCCACGACGGGTGGTTACTACGCGCCCAATTACTCGCGGCTGCTCGTGTTCACGCTGGGCGGCAAAGCGGTGTTGCCGCCGACGCAGGACTACACGCAGCCGCCGATCGATCCGCCCGCGTTGACCGCGTCCGCGGCGACGGTGGAAGCGGGGCGGGTGAGCTACTCGAAATACTGCGCGGCCTGTCACGGCGAGAACGGCGTGACTCGCGGCGCGAATTTCCCGGACCTGCTGCGCACGCCGTTCCTGCATTCACAGGAGGGATTCGATCAGGTGGTGCTACAGGGCGTGCGGGCGGAGAAGGGCATGGCGTCGTTCGCGTCGGTGCTGAAGCCCGCCGACACGGAAGTGATTCGCTGGTATATCGTGTCGCGCGCCACGGAGATCAAAAAGAATCCGCCGCCCGGGTTCGGGCAGCCGCCCGGGCAACAGAGCGTGCAGCAGCCGCACGAAGAAAAGGGACGCTGATGTGCAGGGCGCGGCCGCGCCACATGGCCGGCCGCGCCGAATCGCGCAGGCGCGTGTCCGAGCATGTGCCGATGGACTGGGAAGCGCTCGCGCAACTCGAGCGTCGAAGCACGCAGGCGCATGTCCGAGCATGCCCCGCGCGCGCCGACGACGAGCCCCTCCGTGGGGCCGCGGCCGCGACGCCGGCGCAGCCCGCACCGATCGGCGCCAGTAACTGCGATGCGATCGGCTCAGGGAAAGCGCGGCGGCTGCGCGAGGTGTCCCGATTTCACCCACAGCTTGCAGCCGCGCGCGCCTGCAATCGCGTCGAGCGCGGCACCTGGCGGCAGCCGCAGCCAGGAGTGCGTGACGAATTCTTCGCCGCTTTCGCGAAACGAGCCCTCCAGCACGAGCAGCTCGATCCCGCCGGGCACCGAGACGTTGACCGCAGCGTTCGGCTCCCACGCTTCCAGGCGCACGTCCTCGCGACCATCGTAGAACAGCGGCATCGTGCTGACCCCCGCTCTGTCTCGCTCGGGTACCAAGCGCATCTTGCCCGTGTGAATCTGCACAGGCGTGCGATCGGCAGGATCGAACTGCCAGAGCTTTACGAAAATCGTGCAGCCTTGCTCGGAGCCCGGGCGATGTTTCGATGAGGGCGGGTTGCGGATGTAGTAGCCGGCGGGATAGTCGCCATGCTCATCCTGAAAGGTGCCGTCCAGCACCAGGAATTCTTCGCCCCCGCCGTGCGTGTGCGGCGAAAAGTGACTGTTCGGCGCATAGCGCACGATGCTCGTCGCGCGCGCCACCTCGTCGCCGATGCGATCGAGCATGCGCCGTTCGACGCCGGCCATCGGTGACGGCACCCACTCGAGCTGCGCGGCGTGC
>DASZSS010000364.1:0-8705 GCA_035548535.1 Steroidobacteraceae bacterium | reverse complement strand
GTCGCGGGCGTGCTGGTCGACGATGCGATCGTCGAGATCGAGAACATCGTGCGCCACATGCGCATGGGCAAGACCGGCTATCAGGCGGCCTTCGACGCGGCCGACGAGATCGGCCTTGCCGTCGTCGCCACGTCCGCGACGATCATCGCGGTGTTCCTGCCCGTCAGCTTCATGTCGGGCATCGTCGGGCAGTACTTCCGGCAATTCGGGCTCACCGTGGCGGCGGCGGTGTTCTTTTCGCTGCTGGTCGCGCGCTTGATCACCCCGGTGATCGCGGCCTTCACCTTGCGGCCGGACAGCCTGAAGGTGCACCACGACGGCCCGATCATGACGTGGTACCTGGACTTCGTCGGCAAGTGCGTCCGCCACCGCTGGCGCACGCTGGCGGGCGGCACGACGTTCTTCGCGCTCTCGATATTGGCGCTGAGCTTCGTCCCGCAGTCGTTCATCCCGCAGGGGGATTTCTCGAACTCGCAGCTACAGATCGAGCTGCCACCCGGCGTGCGGCTCGAGGACACCGCTGCGGTATCCGCCGCCGCGTATCGCATCATCGCGAAGCATCCCGAAGTCACCAGTGTCGTCGAGCAGATCGGCGGCGGTGACGGCGACGAAGTGCGCAACGCCACGCTCTACATCTCCCTCGTCCCACGCAAGCAGCGCGAGCTCAGGCAGCAGGACTGGGAAAAGATGGTGATGCAGGAGCTGAAGCAGATTCCCGATGCGCGCATGAACTTCCAGAACTTCAGCGGCGCGAGCGAGGGGCGTGACATCACCCTGTACGTCACCGGCGACGATTCACAGCTCGTCGAGCAGACCGCCAGCAAGCTGGTTGCGCAGATGCAGGCGTTGCCCACGCTGCGCGAGCCGCGCATCAACGGCGATCTGCAGCGTCCGGAGATCATCATTCACCCGCGGCTCGATCTCGCTGCGCAGCTCGGCGTGACCGTGCAGACCATCAGCCAGACCATTCGCATCGCGACGCTCGGCGATCTGCCGCAGAACGGCGCGAAGTTCTCTCTCGCGGATCGGCAGGTGCCCATTCGCGTGAGCCTGATCGAGAGCGCCCGCCGCGACCTGTCGACGCTCGAGAATCTGCCCGTGCCGACGGCCTCGGGCTCGACGGTGCCGCTGAAGTCGGTCGCGGATATCAGCTTCGGTACGGGGCCGACGCGTGTGCGCCGCTACAACCAGAGCCGACGCGTGGCCGTCGAGGCCGACCTGAACGGCATCGAGCTGGGCGAGGCGCTGAAGGAGATTCACGCGTTGCCGGCGGCGAAGTCGCTGCCGATGGGCGTGCAGATCATCGATCGCGGCGACGCCGAGATCATGGGCGAGCTCTTCACCGGCTTCGCGATCGCGATGTCGACCGGCATCCTCATGGTGTTCGCGGTGCTCGTGCTGCTGTTCGCGCGCGTGTTCCAGCCGATCACCATTTTGTCGGCGTTGCCGTTGTCGATCGGAGGGGCGGCCATCGCGCTGCTGATCACGAACAATCCGTTCTCGCTGCCGGTCGTCATCGGGTTCCTGATGCTCATGGGCATCGTGGCGAAGAACTCCATCCTGCTGGTGGATTTCGCCATCGAGGAGATGCGCGCGGGCAAGGACCGCTTCACCGCCCTTCTCGAAGCCGGGCACAAGCGCGCGCGCCCCATCGTGATGACCACCGTCGCGATGGTCGCAGGCATGCTGCCCTCGGCGCTCGGGCTGCACGGGGACTCCTCCTTCCGGGCGCCGATGGCCGTGGCGGTGATCGGCGGGCTCCTGACCTCGACCTGCCTCACCCTCGTCGTGGTGCCGGCGGCCTTCACGCTGATCGACGACGTCGAGCGTTGGCTTGGCCCGAAGGTCGGGCGCGCTCTGGCGGCACGGCCCGCAACCGTGGAAACTACCGCGCCTTCGAAGCCGCATCCGGCCGGGTAACGACAGAGGCGAGGTTTCTTGCACGGTACCGAGACCGTCTCGGCAGCTCCTGCTGAGCGAACGGGCAGTCGCTCTGCCTGGTGGGTCCGCATGTTGGCGGCGCTGCCTTTCCCCGCGCTCTACGCGCTCGCCTCGTTGCTGGGGTGGCTCGCGTACCGGGTGTTTCCGTATCGGCAGGAGGTCGTGCGGGAGAACCTGACGAAGGCGTTCCCGGAGCTGGACGAGGCCGGCCTGCAGGCCATCATGAAGCGCTACTACCACGGGTTCGCGCAGGTGCTGGTCGAGCTCATCAAGGCGGCCTCGTTGCCGCCGGACGAGTTCCTGAAGCGAGTCCGGATCACGGGGTTGGAAGGGCCCCGCGCGCTGCTCGACGCGGGCAAGCCGGTTCTGCTCGTCGCCGCTCACCAGTGCAATTGGGAGTGGCTGCTGCTGGGCCTGTCGCAGCAGCTCGGGTACCGCATCGATGCGGCGTACAAGCCGCTCGTGAATCCGTGGGCAGAGCGCGAGATGCTCGCGATCCGCACTCGCTTCGGCAGCCGGCTCGTGCCTGCGAAGGCGCTTCTGGGCGACATCATCAAGCACCGCAAGGACGTGCGTGCCGTGTGCATGGTGGCGGATCAGGAGCCCACGACGAGCGAGCACAAGCACTGGACGCGCTTCCTGAATCGCGAGACGGCGTTCTACATGGGGGCGGAAGAGATCGCGCGGGTCACTCGCTACCCCGCGTTCTTCGTCGGCATGCGTCGCGTGAAGCGCGGCTACTACGAGATCCACATCCAGCCGCTGACCCAGGACGGCGAAACCCTCGCCACCGGCGAGCTGACCGAGCGCTACGCCCGCCTCGTGGAAGCCCAGATCCGCGCCGCACCGCCGGATTGGCCGTGGTCGCACAAGCGGTGGCGGTTGAAGAAGGGGCTGTACGGCAAGAGCGGATGAGCTAGCGGCTCGCGGCTTCGTCCGCGCGGCGAAGCTCGCGCGGCAACGTGAAGAACACGCTCTCTTCGCGCCCCACGACCTCGTGCGGCGTCTCCCCACCCCACGCGCGCAGCTTCTCGACCACTTGCTGAACCAGCAGCTCAGGCGCCGACGCGCCCGCGGTGACCCCGACCGCCTTCTTGTCCGTGAACCACTCGCGCCGCAAGTCGTCCGGCCCGTCGACGAGATACCCGCTCACGCCGGCGCGATCCGCGAGCTCACGCAGCCGGTTGGAGTTGGAGCTGGTGCGCGAGCCCACGACGAGCAGCACGTCGCATTGCTCGAGCAGCTTCTTCACCGCGTCCTGCCGATTCTGCGTGGCGTAGCAGATGTCTTCCTTGCGCGGCGTGGCGAGCAACGGGAAGCGCTCGCGCAAGGCGGCGACGATCTCGGCCGTGTCGTCGACCGACAGCGTCGTCTGCGTGACGAATGCGAGCCGGCCCGGGTCGCGAACGTGCAAGCTCTGCACGTCCGCGACGCTCTCGACCAGATGGATCTTGCCGCCGAAGGACGGATCGAAGCGCCCCATCGTGCCTTCGACTTCCGGATGGCCCGCGTGACCGATGAGAATGACGTCCTTCGCGTCGCGCGCGTAGCGATGCACTTCCATGTGCACCTTCGTCACGAGCGGACACGTCGCGTCGAACACACGCAAGCCGCGCCGCGCCGCTTCGGCAACCACGGCGCGCGATACGCCGTGAGCGGAGAAGATGACTGTGGCCCCTTCCGGCACTTCATCGAGCTCGTCGACGAAGATGGCGCCGAGCGCCCGCAGACGATCGACGACGTACCGGTTGTGCACCACCTCGTGCCGCACGTAGATCGGCGGACCGAAGAGCTCGATCGCACGCTCGACGATGTCGATGGCTCGGTCCACGCCGGCGCAGAAGCCGCGCGGATTCGCCAGGAGGACTTTCATGAGGACGCCTCCTTGCTGTCGGACTTGTCGCCCGCCGGATGCATGCCTCGCGATTCTTCGGCACCGCTCCGCCGGGCTCGGGCGCGCCGGCTCTCGAGCAGCGCGTCCAGCAACAGGAGCGCCGCGCCCACGCTGATCGCGGAGTCCGCGACATTGAACGCCGCGAAGTACGCATCGCCCCAGTGCGCGTGAATGAAGTCGATCACGTGACCGAGGCGCAAGCGATCGATGAGGTTGCCGAGCGCGCCCGCGAGAATCAGCGACAGGCTGCAGGCGAGCAGCCATTGGGACTTCGCCTTCAACCTGCTCAGCCACCACACGATGGCCCCGGCCACGGCCACCGCCAGCACGGTGAAGAGCCACCGCTGCCAGCCCGACGCGTCGGCCAGCATGCTGAACGCCGCGCCCGGATTGTGCAGCCGGGTGATGTCCAGCACCGGCAACACCGCGACGCGCTCGTACACCTCGAAATGCCGGACGATCTCGAGCTTCGTGAGCTGATCCAGCAGGATCACGCCCACGCTGAGCGGCAACCATCGCAGACCGTTCGGCTCACTCATGCGTAACGCCGTTTCTCGCCGGGTGTCGTGATGTTCGTGTAGCAGCGGTCGCAGAGCTCCGGATGCCCTTCGTGCGAGCCGACATCCGTACGGCGGTGCCAGCACCGCACACACTTCGCCGCCGCCGTCTCCTGCACGAGCACCCACACGCCTTCGAGTCCCTCGCCCGCGGCGGGCACCGCGTTCGCGGGCGGCGCGTCGACCTGGTGCACGCGCGCTTCGGATGTGATGAACAGGAACCGCAGCTCGTCGTGGAGCGCGTTGATGCTCGCGAACTGAGCCGGCGTCGCATACACGTCGACCTGAGCTTCGAGCGGCGCGCCGATCGTTCCGGCATCGCGCAACTTCTCCAGCTCGCGGAGCACGTCGCTGCGCAGCTCGAGCAGCTTGTCCCACGCGATGTCATCGCGTGGCACCTCCGGCAGCGTGTACCACGTCTCGAGGAACACGGACTCCGGCCGCTTGCCCGGCAGGTAGCCGAACATCTCTTCCGCGGTGAACGACAGAATCGGCGCGAGCCAGCGGACCATCGCTTCGGCGATGTGGTACATCGCGGTCTGCCCCGAGCGGCGCGGCGCGCTATCGGCCGGCATGGTGTACAGCCGGTCCTTCAGCACATCGAGATACAGGCTGCCCATGTCGACCGCGCAGAACTTGTGCACGGCCTGATAGATGGTGTGGAACTCGTAGCGACGGTACGCGTCGATCACGATCTCCTGCACGTCCCGCGCACGTTTCAGCGCCCAGCGATCGAACGCCACCATCTCGCCCGGCGCAACCGAGTGCTCGCGCGGGTCGAAGCCGTGCAGATTGCCGAGCAGGAAGCGGAACGTGTTCCGCATGCGCCGGTACGAATCCGCCATGTGCTTGAGGATGGTGTCGGAGACCGAGAGCTCGTTCGCGTAGTCGGTCGCGGAGACCCACAGGCGCAGGATGTCCGCACCCAGCGTGCTCATCACCTGTTGTGGCGCGATCACGTTGCCGAGCGACTTGGACATCTTGCGGCCCTTCTCGTCGACCGTGAAGCCGTGCGTGAGCACGCCCTTGTACGGCGCGCGCTCGTACAGCGCTTCGGACATGAGCAGCGAGCTGTGGAACCAGCCGCGATGCTGGTCCGAGCCTTCGAGATACAGATCGACGGGCGCCTGCAGCGCATCCGGACGCGAGGCGCCGACGCACTCGAAGGACAGGCCGGAGTCGGCCCAGACGTCCATCACGTCCTTCACCTTCTCGTAGTCGTCCGCCTCCTTGCCGAGCAGCTCGGCAGGATCGAGCGCGAACCACGCCTCGATGCCCTCCTTCTCGACGCGCGCCGCGACCTGCTCGATGAGATCCTGCGTCCGCGGATGCAGCTCACCCGTGCTCTTGTGCACGAACAGCGTGATCGGCACGCCCCACGTACGCTGGCGCGAGATGCACCAGTCCGGCCGGTTCTCGATCATGCCGAGGATGCGCTGCTCGCCCCACGCCGGGGTCCACTTCACCTTGGGGATGTCGCGCAGCGCGTGAGCCCGCAAGCCCTTCTGGTCCATGCTGATGAACCACTGCGGCGTCGCGCGAAAGATCACCGGCGTCTTGTGACGCCAGCAATGCGGATAGCTGTGGCGGATGGACTCGTGATGCACGAGCCGATGCCGCGCCTTCAGCTCTTCGAGGATCTTCGCGCCGCCCTCGTCGAGCGTGAGCCCGCCGACGAGCGGCGTGTCCGGCAGAAAGCGGCCGTCGTTGCCGACGGGGTTCGTCACGGGCAGGTTGTAGAGCTTGCTGACCGCGAAGTCCTCGAGACCGTGACCCGGCGCGGTGTGCACGGCGCCCGTGCCCGCATCGAGCGTGACGTGCTCGCCAAGCACGACCGGCACCTCGCGATCCTGGAAGGGATGGTGGAGCTTCAGGCCTTCGAGCGCCTTGCCCGCGAATTCGGCGACACGAGCGCGCTCGACCATGCCATACCGCGCGAGCGCGCCGTCCGCGAGATCGGCGGCGACGATGAGCGCCTGCGTTTTGTGCGCGTGCTCGTCGTCGCCCGTGCGCTCCGTTTCGAGCAGCACGTACTCGATGTCGTGCCCGAGCGCGACGGCCTGGTTGCCCGGCAGCGTCCACGGAGTCGTCGTCCAGATGACGACCGCAACCTCGCGGCTGCCGAGCTTGCCAGAGGCGAGTCCCAGCCGCTTCTCGAGATCGCGGTTATCGACGACGGGGAACGCGACGTCGATCGCCTGCGAGGTCTTGTCCTGATACTCGACCTCCGCTTCGGCGAGCGCGGAACGGCAATCGAGACACCAGTACACCGGCTTCACGCCCTTGTAGAGGTGCCCGTTGCGGATGATCTTGCCGAACGCGCGGATCTGCTGCGCTTCGTAGCTCGGCGCCATCGTGAGATACGGATGATCCCAGTCGCCGAGCACGCCGAGCCGCTTGAAATCGGTGCGCTGCTTTTCCACCTGCGACTGGGCGTAAGCGCGGCACGCCGCGCGGAACGCCGCCGCATCGAGCTTCTGCCCCGGCCGCCCGTGCTTCTTCTCCACCTGCAGCTCGATGGGCAAGCCGTGGCAATCCCAGCCCGGGACGTACGGCGAATCGAACCCATCCATCGCGCGCGACTTCACGACGATGTCCTTCAGGATCTTGTTGAGCGCGTGCCCGATGTGGATGTCGCCGTTCGCGTACGGCGGACCATCGTGCAGAACGAAGCGCGGGCGGCCGCGCGCGGCCTCGCGCATCTTCCGGTAGATGCCGCGCTCCTCCCACGCTTTCTGAATGACGGGCTCGCGCTGGGCGAGGTCCGCCTTCATGGGGAAATCCGTCTCCGGCAGATTGATGGTCGACTTGTAATCGGGCACGGACAGTACAGCCTCTCTCAACACTTCAGGATCGCGCGCGCTTGCGCCGCGTCGATATGCATCTGCTTCACGAGCGCATCGAGGCTCGCGAAATGCTCCTCGTCGCGCAGCTTCGCGACGAACTCCACTTCGATCTCGCGCCCGTAGAGGTCGCGATCGAAATCGAACACGTGCGCCTCGAGCAGCGGCACCGTTCCTCCTACAGTGGGGCGCGTCCCAAGGCTTGCCACCCCGGGCAGCAAGTTCTGCCCACCGAGACATCTCACGCGCACTGCGAAGATGCCGTGCAAGGGCGAGCGCTTGCGGCCGAGCCGCAGGTTCGCCGTCGGGAACCCGAGCTTGCGGCCGAGCTGATCGCCGCGCACCACGCGGCCGATCATCGAGTACGGCCGGCCGAGCAGGCGCTCCGCGGTCGCAAAATCGCTGCGCTCCAGCGCGCCCCGGATGAGGCTGCTGCTGACGCGCTGGCCGTCGATGCACACCGGCGGCACCACGTCCACCGTGAATCCCAGCCGCTCGCCCGCTGCGGCGAGCATCGGCCCGGTCGCTTCGCCCTTGCGGCCGAAGCGGAAGTCGTGGCCGATCACGACGGCGGGCGTCTTGAGCTCGCGCGCCAGAAGCGTCGCGAACTCCTCGCCCGACAGGTTCCGCAGGCGCTCGCCGAACCGCAGCTGCAGGACGTAGCTCAGCCCGGTTCGCTGCAGCACCCGCCACCGCTCGCGCCACGACGTGAGCCGCGCGGGAGGAGCGGGGGCCGCAACGTACTCCCGCGGCATGGGCTCGAACGTCAGCATCAGGGCGGGGCGGTGCAGCCGCTCCCCATGTTCCAGCAGGCGCCGGATGAGCGCCTGATGACCCGGATGAATGCCGTCGAAGGAGCCGATGGTGACGACGGAGCCCTGGTGGCGCGGGCGCAGATTGAGAAGTCCGCGAATGAGCTCCATGTGCGCCAATGCCATCAAAGGGCGCAAGTATAGGGCTAGGGCCGGTGAAAAAGGTGCCTGTAGCGCAGCCCCAACGCGAACAGAGCCGCGAAATAGACGGCGATGGCGCCGAGGATCACCACCGCGAGCCGCGCCACGCGGTGCCAGTCGTCGAGCGACAGCCAGACGGCCAGTGGCCCCGAATACAGCACCACCAGCGCGATCATGACCGTCAGCGCGCCGCCCACCTGCAGCAGGAACAGGCCCCATCCCGGCTCCGCCGCGAACACCTTCTCCCGGCGCAACCGCCGAAAGAGCAGCGCGGCATTGAGGCATGCCGTGATGGAGGTGGAGGCCGCGAGCACGACGTGCGGCGCCGGAAACGGCCGCACGCGATTGAGCCCGAAAAGCGCCAGGCTGATCGCCATGCCGACGAGCAGCGAGGCGACGGCGTAGCGCACCGGGCGCTTCATCTCATGGCGCGCGTAGAACCCGGGCACGAGCACTTTCACGAGCGAAAAGCCCAGAAATCCCAGCCCGTAGGCCCACAGCGCGTAGGCCGTCATCC
>DASZSS010000363.1:0-3753 GCA_035548535.1 Steroidobacteraceae bacterium | reverse complement strand
CAGTGCAAGAAGTCGCCCACCGCCGTGACGATCACCTTGCGCACGTCCGTGTGCTCGATCACCTCCTGCAGCACGTGCGCGAAGTTCTCCAGGATCAGGATGGCGCGCGCGCCCGAATCCTTCAGCTGGTGCTCCAACTCGCGGGGCGTGTACAGCGGGTTCGTGTTCACGACGACGAGCCCCGCGCGCAGGATGGCGCACATCGCGATCGGGTACTGAAGGATGTTCGGGAGCATGATGGCGACGCGGTCGCCCTTGCGCAGCCCCGCTTCGCTCTGCAGCCACGCGGCGAAGTCGCGGCTCAGCGCATCGAGCTCGCCGAAGGTGAGCTCGCGGCCCATCTGCACGAACGCGCCGCGCTCGCGAAAGCGCGCGAGACTCTCCTCGATCATCTGGGTGAGCGAGCCGTACGCGCTCGGATCGATGTGCTCGGGCACACCGGGCGGATACGATTGCAGCCAGACCTTGTCCATCGACCCCCCTTGCAAGTGGTGCGCGTGTCAGTGCTTCTGCAGCAGCGGGCTCAGCACCGGCCAGACATTGTCGAGCAAGGCAGGCTGAGCCTGTGCCGTCGGGTGCAGCCCGTCCGCCTGCATCAGCGCGGGTTTCAGCGCGACGGATTCGAGCAGAAACGGCACGAGCGGGACGCGGGCGGATGTCGCAATCTCGCGATACATCCGCATGAAGTCGTTCGTGTACCGGGGCCCGTAATTCGGCGGCAAGCGCATGCCCACGAGCACCACCTGCGCGCCCGCCCGCTGCGCGGTGGCGACGATCTTCGTCAGGTTGTCGCGCGTCTGCGCCAGCGGCAGGCCCCGCAGCCCATCGTTCGCGCCGAGCTCGACGATGACGATGCCGGGCTTGTGCAGTTCCAGGGCGCGCGGCAAGCGTTGCAAGCCGCCGCCCGAGGTCTCGCCGCTCACGCTAGCGTTCACGACCTGGTACTCGTACCCTTGCGCCTGCAGTCGCTTCTCGAGCAGGGCGACCCAACCCTCAGCGGGCTTGAGCCCATAGCCGGCGCTCAGGCTGTCGCCCAGCACTAGGACGGTACGAGCCGACGCGGCTGCCGCGTCGCTGAACGCGATGAACCACGCACAAATGCAAAGCGCCCACGCGCTTGCCAGTCTCGAAACTGTTCTCAAGGCTGAAAACCTCACCAAGCAGGTTAACAGCCCGGAAGGTTTGCTGACCATCGTTCGCGACGTGTCCTTCGAGATCGCGGCGGGCGAGCCGGTCGCGATCGTCGGCGCCTCCGGCGCGGGGAAGTCGACGTTGCTGGCGCTCCTGGCCGGGCTCGACACGCCGACTTCCGGCAAGGTGTGGCTCGCCGGCACCGACCTCACCGCCCTGGACGAGGACGGTCGCGCGCGCTTGCGCGCGCAGCGGGTCGGGTTCGTGTTCCAGTCGTTCCATCTCGTGCCGGCGCTCACCGCGCTCGAAAACGTGATGCTCCCTCTCGAGCTCGCTGCGCGGCCCGATGCGCGGCGCGCAGCGCGCGAGGCGCTCGAGCGGGTCGGCCTGCGCGACCGGACGAGTCACTATCCGCGCCAGCTCTCGGGCGGCGAGCAGCAGCGTGTCGCGCTCGCTCGCGCCTTCGTCACGCAACCCGCCGTGCTGTTCGCCGACGAGCCCACCGGCAACCTGGACACGGTGACCGGCACGCTCATCGGCGAGCTGCTGTTCGAGCTGAACTCGACCTCGCGGACGACGCTGGTGCTCGTCACCCACGACAGCACGCTCGCCGCGAAATGCGGCCGCATCCTGCGCATGGAGGCGGGGGCGCTCCACGAATGACGCGCGCTCTCGCATTCGCACTGCGCACGCTGGCGCGTGAGTGGCGCTCCGGTGAGCTCGGCGTTCTGCTGCTGGCGTTGACCGTCGCCGTCGCCGCGCTCACAGGCGTGGGGTTCCTGGTCGGGCGAGTGGCGACGGCCGTGGACTTGCAGGCGGCCGAGGTGCTTGCGGCGGATCTGCGCCTCGGCGCTCCCCAGCCCATCGATACGAGATACGAAGAGGAAGCGGCACGCCGCGACATTCGCACCGCACGGAGCACGGCGCTGCTGAGCGTGGTGTTCAACGGCGAGCAGAGTCAGCTCACGAATCTGCGCGCCGTGGGTCCGGGATATCCGTTGCGCGGCAAAGTGCTCATCGCGGACGAGCCGTTCGCCGAAGGCACGCCGGCCACGGGAATTCCGGGGCCGGGCGAAGTGTGGCCGGACTCGCGACTGCTCGCGGCGCTCGACGCGCGCGTCGGATCGCAGCTCACCATCGGCGCGGCGACACTGCGCGTCACGCGTGTGCTGATCTCGCGGCCCGATCAAGGCGGCACCTTCTCGGAGCTCGCGCCGAGCCTGCTGATGAACATCGCAGATATCCCCGCCACGCAGCTCGTGCAGCCCGGCAGTCGCGTCAGCTATCGCCTGCTGTTCGCCGGCGATCGGGGCGCCATCGACTTGTTCAAGAGCTGGCTGCTGGCGAACAAGAAGCGGAGCGAGCGGCTGCTCGACATCACGCAGGAAAGTCCGCAGATCAAGAATGCCGTGGAGCGCGCGGGCCGCTTTCTGAGCCTGGCGAGTCTCGTCAGCGTGCTCTTGTGCGCCATCGCGGTCGCGATGTCCGCGCGGCGCTACGTGCACCGGCATCTCGATTCGGTGGCGCTGCTGAAGACACTCGGTGCAACGCGCGGATTCACGCTGGGTGTCAGCATCCTGCACCTCATGATGGTGGCGGTCGTGGCGACGATCGCCGGATCGCTGCTCGGCTTCCTCGCGCAGGAATGGCTCGCGCGCACCATCCGCGGGCTGCTCAATTCCGATCTGCCGCCGGCGGATTTCAAGCCGCTGCTCATCGGGTTCATCACGGCGGTCGCGGTGCTCGCCGGCTTTGCACTGCCGCCGCTGCTGCAGCTCGCGCGAGTGCCTGCGATCCGCGTCCTGAGGCGCGATATCGGGCCGCCGCCGGCATTGGTGCTGCTCGCGTTCGGGCCCGCGGTGCTGGCCGTGTGCTTTCTCGTCTACTGGGTCGTGCGCGATGCGTGGCTGTTCGCCTGGTTCACGATCGGCCTCGTGGGCTTTCTTGCGCTGCTGTCGCTCGCCGGTGCGGCGCTCGTCGCGCTTGCGGGTCGGCTGCGCGGCAGCGTCGGCGTGGCGTGGCGCTACGGCGTGGCGAATCTGAGCAGGCGGCGTGCCGAGAGCCTCATTCAGATCGTGGCGTTCGGCACGGGCATCATGGTCCTGCTGCTGCTCGGCCTGGTGCGCAACGACCTTGCGCGCGATTGGCGCATCAGCCTGCCGGAGAACCTGCCGAATTACTTTTTCATCAACATCCCGGCTACCGAGCGCGATGCGTTCATCAAAGATATCGAGCAGCGCGGCGCGACGCCGACGCGCGTGCTGCCGATGATTCGCGGGCGCATGACCGCCATCAACGGCCGCTCCATCGAAGACCTGCGCTTCGATCGCCAGGACGGCGAGGACAACGCCACGCGCGAGCAGAACCTGTCGTGGGCGGCGGAGCTCGGCCCGGACAACCGCATCGTCGAAGGCAAATGGTGGGGCCCGGAGGACTACGGCAAACCGCTCGTCTCGCTGGCGACGGAGTTTCAGGAATCCCTGCACGTGAAGCTCGGCGACACGCTGACGTTCGACATCGCGGGCGAGACGTTCACGGTCACCATCGCGAGCTTCCGCAAGGTGAAGTGGGACAGCTTCCAGCCGAACTTCTTCATGGTGTTCGCGCCCGGCATTCTCGAGC
>DASZSS010000362.1:0-3831 GCA_035548535.1 Steroidobacteraceae bacterium | reverse complement strand
GGTATTCATCGGTCGTCGCCCGCCGACTCGCCGAGCAGCTGCGTGCGATAGTCCGGCGCCGGGTAATGGAACGGCACCGGGCCATCATCGCTGCCGGTCATGAACTGTCGCACCACCTCGAGACCGCTCGCCGCGAGCTCTCGTGGCGTTCCCGAGGCGACGACGGTGCCGCCCGAGATGAGATAGCTGTCGTGCGCGATGGTCGCGAGCTCCTGCACATCGTGCGAGACGACGATGCTGGTGATCCCGAGCCCTTCGTTCATCTCTCGGATGAGGCGCAGGATCACCCCTAACGAGATGGGGTCGAGGCCGACGAACGGCTCGTCGTAAATCAGGACCTCGGGGTCCATGACGATGGCGCGCGCCAGCGCGACGCGTCTCGCCATCCCGCCCGACAATTCCGCCGGCATCAGGTCCGCCGCTCCACGTAGTCCCACCGCATGCAGCTTCGTCAGGACGAGGGTACGGATGAGCGGCTCGGGCAGATTCGTGTGCTCGCGCAACGGAAACGCGACGTTCTCGAACACGGAGAGATCCGTGAGCAGCGCGCCGTTCTGGAACAGCATGCCCATGCGCTTGCGCAGCGCGTAGACCTCGCGCGAGTTGATGCGCGAGAGGTCCTGCCCCCACACGACCACCTTGCCGGCATCCGGCTGGATCTGCGCGGTGATCAGTCGCAGTAGCGTCGACTTGCCCGTGCCGCTCGGGCCCATGATCGCGGTGATCCGGCCCTTGCGGATTTGAACATTGACGCCCGAAAAGATCGGCCGCCCGCCGATGGCGTAATGAACGTCACGCACATCGACGATGACGTCGTCGGCGGCGCCGTGAGCGGCTGCCGTCGACGACGCGTTCGGCCTCGATTCTGGAACGGTCACGCGCAGTGAGCGTGGCGCAGGGGAGCCCGAAGCTCCTCAGGCGGCCTGGCTCTCCATGGCGGACTGGTAGCGTCCGGTCGTCGCGAGGCTGTTCAGCTTCGCGCGCTTCGCGAATGCCTTCTGGCCGGCCGCGAAATTAGCCGCATTGCCGCCCCAGGCTTTCAGCGCCTGATCCTGCAGCGCGCGCCCATAGCTGAACGTGAGCTGCCAGGGCAGCGGATTCTTGTTCATGAGCGACAGATGCAGCGTCGCCTCTTCCGAGGACTGACCGCCCGACAGGAACGCGATGCCCGGCACCGCTGCGGGCACCGTCCGCTTCAGCAGACGCACCGTCGCCTCGGCGACCACTTCGGGCGGCGCGCGATTCGGGGCCTTCTTGCCCGAGATCACCATGTTCGGCTTCAGCACCATGCCTTCGAGATACACGTGATGCGCATGCAACTGGCCGAACACCGACACGAGCACGCGCTCGGTGACCTCCTCGCAGCGCTCGATGCCATGCGCGCCGTCCATCAGCACTTCCGGCTCGACGATCGGAACGATGTCGTTCTCCTGGCAGAGCGCGGCATAGCGCGCCAGCGCGTGCGCGTTCGCATCGATCGCGAACTGCGTGGGAATGTCCTCGGCGATGTCGATGACCGCGCGCCATTTCGCAAAGCGCGCGCCGAGCTTGTAATACTCCTGCAGACGCTCGCGCAGCCCATCGAGCCCTTCGGTGATCGTCTCCTTTGGGAAGCCGGCGAGCGGCTTGGCGCCCGTGTCAACCTTGATGCCGGGAATGACACCGAGCTTGGTGAGGTAGTCGGCGAACGGCACGCCGTCCTTCGTCTTCTGGCGGATCGTCTCGTCGTACATGATGACGCCGCTGATGGTCTCGGCCAGACCGGGCGCGGTGAACAGCATCTCGCGATACGTCCGGCGCGCCTCCTCCGTGGATTCGAGCTTGATACTGTCGAACCGCTTCTTGATGGTGCCGGAGCTCTCGTCGGCCGCCAGGATGCCTTTGCCTTGTGCCACCATTGCGCGTGCAATGCGCGCGAGCTCGTTGCGATTCATCGTTGCCTGACCTCTCGGATTCGAACCCGGGACGGCAGCGCTGCCTCACGAGAGTGGGTTCGCCGCCGTTTCAAGGGCGCGGAAGAATACCAAAAACTTGGCGGCTCGACGTAATTAGGACTAAACTTGTCCTATCTCAGCCGAGCCGATTTTCATGCTTCGGATCAGCCGCCTGACCGATTACGCGACCGTCATCCTGGCCACATTGGCGCAGGATCCCGCGAAGTTGCAGACCTCTGCCGCGCTTGCGGAGCAGACGCGTCTCTCTTTGCCGACTGTGAGCAAGCTGCTCAAACAATTGCAGCGGCAAGGCCTCGTCGCTTCCACACGCGGGCTGCGCGGTGGCTATCAGCTTGCCCGCCCCGCGACGCAGATCACGGCGGCCGACATCCTCGATGCGCTCGAGGGTCCGGTCGCGCTGACCGACTGCGCTTCCGGACACGGCCAGTGCGACATCGAGCGCACCTGCAAGGTAAGCCACGCCTGGCAGAAGCTGAACCTCACCATCCGCCGCTCCTTGCACGAGGTGAGCCTCGCGCAACTCGCCGGGCTCGCGGCCGAGCCGCGCGTGCTTGCTCTCGAGCGTGACATGAAGGCGGCCGCCGCCCGCCCGGTGTCGCGGTCCTGATGGCCGGCCTCTCGCAAGCGAAATTTTCGACCTCATATCCCGACTCATGAGTGAAACTGCCGACAACCTCGAGAAGCTGATCGGGCGTGGTTACGAGCACGGCTTCGTCACCGACATCGAATCCGACAGCCTCCCGCCCGGGCTCGACGAAGACATCGTCCGTGCGATCTCGCGCAAGAAGCGCGAGCCCGCGTTTCTCACCGAATGGCGCCTGAAGGCCTTGCGCCACTGGCTCACCCTGCGCGAGCCGCGTTGGGCGCATGTCAAATTCGCGCCGATCGACTACCAGGCGATCTCGTACTACTCCGCACCGAAGGCGAAAAGCGACGGTCCGAAGAGCCTCGACGAGGTCGATCCGAAGCTGCTCGAGACGTACGAGAAGCTCGGCGTGCCCTTGCACGAGCGCGCGCGTCTCGCCGGTGTCGCCGTCGATGCCGTGTTCGACAGCGTGTCCGTCGCGACGACCTTCAAGGAGCGCCTCGCCGCCGCCGGGGTCGTCTTCTGCCCGTTCTCCGAAGCGGTGCAATCCCACCCGGAGCTCGTCGAGAAGTATCTGGGCAGCGTCGTTCCGTACACGGACAACTTCTACGCCACGCTGAACTCCGCGGTCTTCTCGGACGGCTCGTTCGTCTATGTGCCGAAGGGCGTGCGCTGCCCGATGGAGCTGTCGACGTACTTCCGCATCAATGCGGCGAAAACCGGCCAGTTCGAGCGCACGCTCATCATCGCCGACGAAGGCGCGTACGTGAGCTATCTCGAAGGCTGCACGGCGCCGATGCGCGACGAGAATCAGCTCCACGCGGCCGTGGTCGAGCTGATCGCGCTGGATGACGCGTACATCAAGTATTCCACCGTGCAGAACTGGTATCCGGGCGATGCCAACGGTGTCGGCGGCATCTACAACTTCGTCACCAAGCGCGGCGAGTGCCGCGGCAAGAACTCGCGCATCTCGTGGACGCAGGTCGAGACCGGCTCGGCGATCACGTGGAAGTATCCGAGCTGCGTGCTGCGCGGTGCCGGCTCGATCGGCGAGTTCTACTCGGTGGCCACGGTGAACAATCGTCAGCAGGCCGACACCGGCACGAAGATGATTCACATCGGGCCGAACACGCGCAGCACCATCGTCACGAAGGGCATCTCCGCCGGGCACGGGCAGAACACTTATCGCGGCCTCGTGCGGATGCTGCCGAGCGCGCACGGCGCGCGCAATTTCACCCAGTGCGACTCGTTGCTGATGGGCGGCAAGTGCGGCGCGCACACCTTCCCGTA
>DASZSS010000361.1:0-3670 GCA_035548535.1 Steroidobacteraceae bacterium | reverse complement strand
GAACACGCCGGGGAATATCAGTCGCCGGATGCGCGCGTCAACGCATTCCCGGCACCGTGACGCAGCGGCGGCCGCGCGTCGCGACATCCTCGGCACCCTTCCACAACGAGCCGTGGCTCGCTGACCGGAGACCGCGTTCTCGGCAAGGAAATTGCGACCCGGCGCCGCTAGCGTACCTCGAAACCGGGTTGACTCGCGTCGGGACGAAATGACGGTGAAGGCCTGCTTGCGACGTCTCAATGAGATGTGACCCCTGCATCTTCTCGGTAACGACTTGTCTACGGCTGCAGCCATCTCGAGCCGCCCGCCTCGGCGGCTCCGACGGATCACGCGACGGCTCCCTCAGGGCTCTTGGGCTCGCGGCGCCCGCGTCCGGCGCTCGCGGGTTCGGGGTCGCGGCTTGGGGGCTAGCGGCTTCGAGGCTCACGCCCGCGCGGCGCAACCCCGCCCGCATCTGGAGGTCCACTCGCGCAGGACGCCGCCGGGTGTCTTCGCGGCCGCCATCCACACCGTGGTCGCCGCGCCCTGTCCCCCAAGGGGGTTTTCGCGTCCGCATGGACTTGGGTGTGAGAGGGTAGGGACGACCACGGGGCGATGGGAACCGTTACGAAGATCACGCCGATGCGCGGCAGCTCAGCCGAGTTCGTGAGCCGGCTGTCGCGCACCCACGGAGCGCAACTGCTGCGGTTCCTGGAGCGCATGCTCGGCCGCAGAGATGCCGCCGAGGACGTCGCGCAGGAGTCGTACCTGAAGCTGTACCGCCTCAGCCGCCCCGACGAGGTCCACTGTCCCCGCGCCCTGCTGTTCGACGTGGCGACCAAGCTCGCCATCAACCGCCTGCGACGGGCACGCGCCGAAGCCACCGTCGCGGGCGAACCGACGGAGACGATGAACGACGTGCCCGATGAATCGCCGCGACCCGATCGCCGCGTCCTGCTGGATGAGGCCATGCAGCGCCTCACCCGCATCATCGACGAGCTGCAACCGAATCTGCGTCAAGTCTTCGTCATGCGCTACGTGACGCAGATGCCCCGGCAGGAGATCGCCGACCGGCTCAGCATTTCGGTCGGCGCCGTGGAACAACGCCTGACCCGGGCCCTCACGCACTGCCGGGAGCGCCTCGCCGCGCACGGCATCGACTGGGCCGGGTTCGACTGAGGCACCGGAGGTCGAGAATGTCAACAAAAGACAAAGACATCCGCGAGCGGGCATCGTACTGGGCGGCCCGTATGCACGAATCGTCGGACGCGCTCTCCGCCGCCGAGCGCGAGGACTTCGAGAAATTCGTGGCCGACCCGCGCAACGAGCGGGACTTCCGCGGCAGCAACCTGATCATCTCGATGATGCCCGAGCTGCCCGCGGCCGACCGTGCCCGCTGGGTCGAGGAATACAGCGCCGCCACCGACGACCGCGCGCAGTCGCGCCGGCAGGTGCTGCGATGGTGGGCGGTTGCCGCGTCGATCCTCGCGGCCATCGTGCTCGGCGGCTACTTCGCGCAGTCGCGACATCTCTTCGGCGGGGAAGCGTACGTCACGCGCAAGGGCGAGACACGCACGGTGAAATTCGAGGACGACACCGTCGCGTATCTGAATACGCAGACCGAGGTGCGCTGGCTCGGCAACTCGAACGATCGCCGTGCGGAGCTCACCGAGGGCGAGGCGCTGTTCGACGTCGCGCACGACGCCGAGCATCCCTTCCGCCTCATGCTCGGCAACAGCGAGATTCGCGTGCTCGGCACGCGCTTCAACGTGTATCGCAAGCCGAACGGCAACACGACGGTCACCGTGCTCGAGGGCTCGGTCGAGGTGCGCGGCTTCGGCAACGGCAGCACGCCCGAGTGGACGCGCACGTTGAACGCGAACGATCAGATCGACTACGGCGCGCTCGGGCTCTTGCACGAGCCGCACCCGACGCGAGCGCAGGATGCGGTGCGCTGGCGCACCGGCAACTACATCTTCGAGAACCAGCCCGTCTCGATGGTGCTGGACGAGCTGACGCGCTACACGGAGCAGCGCATCGTGATTCGCGATCCGCGCATCGCCGATCTGCGCATCAACGGCGCGCTGAGCACGCGCGACGTGCGCAAGGCTCTGCGGCAGCTGCAGACGCTCGACTCGAAGATCGAGGTCAAAGAGAACAACAACACCTTCACGCTCGACTACCGGGCGCAGCAGCCGGATCGAGGAAAGGACTGACATGCTGACCCCATTCGGGCGCGACCGGCGGCCGGTCGCGATCGAGGCGAACGCGGAGCGCAGCGGGCGCGAGGCATTCGTCGCACACGTCGCGGGGTATCGGGGACGGCATCGCGCGCCGGACCTGCGCGCGGCGCTCGAGCGGCACCCGATCGAATGCGGACCCGGCCAACGGGCCGTGCCGATCGGGCGCGTCGCAAATCGTTTGAACCATCACAACATAAGCGTCGGCAAGCCCTGCGCCGCGCACACGAGGAGGAACTCCTAACATGCTCATTCTGACCCGGCGCACGGGCGAAACGGTGATGATCGGTAATGAAGTGACGCTGACCGTGCTGGGCGTCAAGGGGAATCAGGTTCGCATCGGAATCAACGCGCCGAAGAGCGTGCCGGTGCATCGCGAAGAGATCTATGAGCGCATCAAGCGCGAGCTCCAGGGCGATGTGAACGGCAACGTGGACGAGTCCGCGACGCCGAAGAAGGCCGAGCTCGCGCGCTGAAGGGGCGGGCCTGTCGACGGCCGGGGGACGACGCCGGCCGCGCACGACGGGCAGACGAACGAGGCACAGGTCGCCCTTGAACGCCCCCGGCGCTGCGCACGGATCGATGCAGTGCCGGTTCGGGCACACTGCGGGTCCCGAGATCACATCGGACCGGAGCAGCTCCATGAGTGACACGGACGATCGCGAGTGGCTCGACACGCTTGCGGGGCAGCTCGCGCGTGAGCGACGGGCGGATGCGCCCCTCGGCGCCGGCGAGCCGCAGATCGACGCCGCGGCTCTCGAAGGCAATCCCTTCGATCGCAAGAGTCCCACTTGGCGGACCGCAATGCGCGCGACCGGCACGCGCGGCTGGGCGGCGGCGGCCTTGGCTGTGGCCGTGGTGCTGCTCGGCTGGCACCTGAGCCCGAAGACTTCCACGAGCGAGATGGCGCGGGCATCGAGCGACGGCATCGTGCGACTCGAAGCCGCGGACCCGCGCGCGCTTCGCGAGCGGATCGTCGCCGAGCTCCGTGCGGCCGGCGTGCAAGCCAATGGGTACGCGCAGCTCGGAATCGATGGCATCGATGCGGACCTGGCGCTTCCCGTAGCTGCCGATGTCCAACGCGTGCTCGCAAGTCATCAGATCCCGGCGCCCGCTGATGGCGCGCTTCGCATCGAGATCGCCGCGTCGAATCGTCACTGACGTGCGGCTCCGCGCCCATCGCCGACGCTGAGCATCAGCACGCGCATCGCCTTGTTCGTCTGCCGCATGGCCTATTCGCCGCCCAGCTTGCCGCGCGCTCAACAAAAAACTCACGCGCGCGATGCGACTCTTCTGATCGCTGCTGCAACTTATTGAGACTTAACCAAATGGGTGACACCTCAAAACAGCTCCGCCTGCTTCCAAAAGGCGGCGACGAGGGTCCTCCGCCGTTGCATGGAACGTAGCCTCGATCGAGCAGCGTGTTTCAGGTGAGGCAAATCCCTGGCACA
>DASZSS010000360.1:0-2998 GCA_035548535.1 Steroidobacteraceae bacterium | reverse complement strand
GTACAAGCCGTCGTCCCGTCGATAGCGGATGCGCAGGGCGTCGAGTCCGAGCCGCACGAGGGACTCAACGTCGCCCCGCCATCCCAACCGCGACGCCTGCGCGAATGCCGCGATCTGTCGCGGCTGAACCCGCACGCGGCGAGGCGCAGCGACAGGCCGACGCCCGTCGAGCAGCTCTTCGAATCGGCCGCGAACAGAATCGACGCCGCGCGTCGACCACAGCGGGCAGGCGTCTTCGAGCAACCAGCGCAGGAGTTGCCGATACCAATCCGCGACGCGGGCCTGCGCGCTGGACAAGCTCATTCGCACGATCCGCTCATCAAACTCATGCAGCGCGCCTGCTCATGCAACACCGGCGGTCTTCATCAGCGCGAATCTCGTCGGCAGCAGGCGGTGACTGAACGGCAGGATCGCGGCGCCCACCGCCGGCGCATCTTCTGAAGTCGCCGCGCGCGCGACCGGTGCGATCGCTGGAAAGTACCGCGCATGCGCCTGCAGGCGCTGATTCAACAGCTCCGCGAGCCGATCGACCAGCGGCGCCGGCAACCGACCGCCGATGAGCACGGCCTCGGGATTGATCAGGCAATTCACCGCGATCAGCGTGTCGAGCAGCGTCTCGGCCGAGATCTCGATCCACGCGTCGACGATCGCGGCCGCCTGCGCGCCGAGCCGCGTCAGCTCGCGCGGCGACGACACGCGATGACCCTGCGCCGCGAGCCGGCTGTACAGCGCGGAGAGCGACACGATCTTCTGGAGCTGCCGCAGGCTCCCGCTCTCATCGCGGCCCGGCAACCAGCCGAGCTCGCCGCTGCGCCCGTTCGCGCCGCGAAAATACTGACCGTCGACGACGAGGCCGCCACCGAGTGCCGCGGTGATCAACACGTAGAAGAAGCTCTGAAAGCGCTGCCCCAGCCCGAACTGCATTTCGCCCATCGCGGCCGCGGCGGCGTCGTTCTCGACGAACACCGGCACCGGGAGGATGTCCGCGAGCAGCTCGTGCACGGACACCGAGCCCCACGCCGCGTATTCCGCAGGCTGCTCGGGCAAGTCCGCGCGCTGAATGTCGTCGGGAAACGCAACGCCGATACCGAGCACCCGGTCCGGCCGCACTTTCCCCATCTGCAGCAGCGGCCCAACGGAGCGGCGCACGAGCCGCTCGACCGCGTCCGGCAGCGCGAAGGCGATCTCGCGCGAGCACTGCGCGCGCACCTGCCCATCGAAGCCGAGCACGACGAGCGAGATGTGATCGCGGTCGATGTTGATGCCGATCGAGAAGCGGCCGTCGGGATTGATGACGAGCCGCGTCGCGGGCTGTCCGCGCCCGCCCCTGCGGCGGCCCGCCACGATGATGAGGTTGTCGTTCATCAAGCGCTTCGTGATGTTCGCGATCGCGGGCGGCGTGAGCCCGGTGATCTCCGCGAGATCGTTGCGCGTGATCGGGCCATTCACGCGCATGGCCTGCAGCGTGACGCGCTGATTGTGATCGCCAGCGCGCTCGAGGTTCGTGCCCGAGAGCTGCGGACCCTGGCGCCGGACCGACTGCCGCGCGCTCGAGAGTGCGCCTGCCTTCGCGGCGTCCGTGCGGCGCGTGCCGCCTCGCTCAGCCACCGCGCGATCCGACCGCGTCCAGGGCGAGCGCCAGCGCGCCGAGTGGGCCCGCCTGCGTTCCGAGCCCCGGCGCGGTGACATACCGGCTCAAGCCCGCTCCCACCTCGTCGACCTCGACGTAGCGATTGAGGCTGCGCCGCAGCTCCTCGCGCACGCGTTCGAACAGGTGGGATTGGGCCGCCATCACACCGCCGCCGAGCAGGATTCGCTCGGGCGCAGTGGTGAGCACCATCGCGTGCAGGAGCTGCCCGAGCGCGTGCGCGACATACGACCAGACTTCGTGATCGGCGCCGAGCCGATCGGCACTCATGCCCGCGCGCGCCTCGATGGCGGGCCCGCTCGCGAGACCTTCGACGCAGTCGCCGTGAAACGCGCAGATGCCCGGCCAGGCATCCCCGGCTTTGCGCACGATGCGGAGGTGCCCCATCTCGGGGTGATTGCAGCCGAGCACCGGCGCGCCGTTCACGATGAGTCCCACGCCGATGCCCGTCCCCACCGTGACGTAGGCGAAATTGCGCAAGCCCCGCGCGGCGCCCCAGCGACCCTCGGCAAGCGCCGCACCGTTCACGTCGGTGTCGAACCCGATCGGCACGCCAAACCGATCCGCGAACCGATTCACGATGTCCGTGTGACTCCAGCCCTGCTTCGTGGTCGCGGCGATGGAGCCGTACGCCGGCTGCTCTTTGCGCAACGCCAGCGGGCCGAACGAGGCCACGCCCAGCGCGGCGATCACGCCGTGCTGCGCCACCCATTTCCCGAGCACGCTTTCGATGCGCGCGAGCGTCGTGGCCGGATCGGTGGTCGCGAGCCGTTCCTGAGCGCGAACGTCGTCCGGGCCCGTGCCCAGGACGCACACGCATTTGGTTCCACCCAGCTCGACCCCCGCGACGAGCTTCGGGGCTGCGGTCACCGCGCGACCCTGCGCGGACTGCTCGCGAGATCCGGCTGTGCCGGCGAATGGAAGAAGCTGTCGTGGCTCGGCGCTGCCGCGACCTCGCGTCCAATCCCCGCGCGGATTTCGTTCATGAATGCCTTCACCTGCTCGAAGCTCGCCCTGTCGACAAGCGGATTGTAGTCCCGCGGACGCACGCCGAGGCCATCCAGCACGAAGAACCAGCTCAGATCGGAGAAGAGCTCGTAGCGTTGCTGGAAAACGCGGCCGGTGCGTCGATACAGCTCGACGCGAGCGGCCAGGGTGTCGGGGACGGGCATGGTCCGGCAGTACCGCCAGAGCGGCGTATCGGTCCGCTCGGTCGCCCAGTAGTGCAGCACGATGAAATCGCGCACCCGCTCGAAGTCCTCGATGATCTGCGTGTTGTAGTGCTCGATGTTCACCGGGTCGAAGGAGGCGTCCGGGAAGTGATCGAGCAGGCAGTAGAGGCCGCTCGCG
>DASZSS010000359.1:0-3338 GCA_035548535.1 Steroidobacteraceae bacterium | reverse complement strand
TATCCGCCATCTCGTCGCGCTCCGCGGCGATCCCGCGCGCGGGGCGAGCGGCTATGTGCCGCACCCCGAGGGCTTCGCGTACGCGGCGGATCTCGTGAAAGGTCTGAAGAGCGTCGCGAATTTCGACATCTCCGTCGCCGCCTATCCGGAGACGCATCCGGAAGCGCCCTCGGCGCAGTTCGATCTGGACAACCTGAAGCGCAAGATCGACGCGGGCGCCTCGCGCGCGATCACGCAGTTCTTCTACGACGTCGAGATCTTCCTGCGCTTCCGCGATCGCTGCGCACGCGCGGGCATCGACGTGCCGATCGTGCCGGGCATCCTGCCGATCACGCGCTTCCCGCAAGTGCTGAAGTTCGCGGCGCGCTGCGGGGCCACCATTCCGCAGTGGCTGCAGTACCGCTTCCACGGGCTCGACGACGATCCGGACACGCGCCGCATGATCGCCGCGAGCGTCGCCATCCAGCAGGTACACGCGCTCGAACAGGAAGGCGTGCGCGAGTTCCACTTCTACACCCTCAATCGTGCCGAGCTGACTTACGCGATCTGCCACGCCCTGGGCGTGCGCCCGCCGCAGCCGGCTCTGCACGCTACGCCAGCGCTCGGGAGCGCACTCGCATGAGTCATTGCAGTCACGGGCCCAGCGGCCCGCATCACGCGGACGCGCACCGCGTTCGCGCGCTCAATCCTGATGGTTCCGACGGGCGTCTCACCCGGGCGACCGCCGTGCCTTTCGGCGTCACCGCGGTCGACGAGACCGCGAGGCAGGACCGCATCACGAAGCTGAAGAAGCTGCTCGAGCAGCGCATCGTGCTGCTCGATGGTGCGATGGGCACCATGATCCAGCGGCACAAGCTCGACGAGCGCGCGTTCCGCGGCGAGCGGTTCGCGCACTTCGGCCGCGATCTGAAGGGCAACAATGATCTGCTCGCGCTCACGCGGCCTGAGGTCATCGCGGAGATTCATCGCGAGTATCTGCGCGCAGGCGCGGACATCATCGAGACGAACACGTTCAATTCGACGTCCGTTTCGCAAGCCGACTACGGCATGGAAGCCCTGGTGCCGGAGCTGAACTATCGCGCGGCGCAGATCGCCCGGCGCGCCGCCGACGAGCACACGCGCGACACGGGCGCGCCCGCGTTCGTTGCCGGAGCGCTCGGCCCGACGAATCGGATGTGCTCCATGTCGCCGGACGTGAACGACCCGGCGTTCCGCGCGATCACGTTCGACCAACTCGTCGCGGCGTACGGCGAGGCGGTGCGCGCGCTGCTGATGGGCGGCGTCGATCTGCTGCTCATCGAGACCGTGTTCGACACGCTGAACGCGAAAGCCGCGATCTTCGCCGCGCAGTCCATCTTCGAGGAGATGGGTGTGGAAGTGCCCATCATCATCTCGGGCACGATCACGGACGCCTCCGGGCGCACGTTGTCGGGCCAGACGACGGAAGCCTTCTGGAACTCGATCCGTCACGCCAAGCCACTGGCGGTGGGATTGAACTGCGCGCTCGGCGGCCGGCAGCTCCGCCAGTACGTGCACGAGCTCGCGCGCGTCGCGGACACCTATGTCTGCGCGTATCCGAACGCGGGCTTGCCCAACGCGTTCGGCGAATACGACGAGGCGCCGCAGGAAACCGCGGACATCCTGCGCGAGTTCGCGCAGTTGGGCTGGCTCAACATCGTCGGCGGCTGCTGCGGCACGACGCCCGAGCACATCAGCCTGATTCGCGAGGCGATGAAGGGCGCGGCGCGGCGCGAGATCCCGCAGATCAAGGTCGCCTGCCGGCTCGCGGGGCTCGAGCCGCTCAACATCGACGAGGAGTCGCTGTTCGTGAACGTCGGCGAGCGCACGAACGTCACCGGCTCGGCGAAATTCCGCAAGCTGATCGAAGCAGGCGACTACTCCGCCGCGCTCGAGATCGCACGCCAGCAGGTGGCGAACGGCGCGCAGATGATCGACGTGAACATGGACGAGGGCATGCTCGATTCGGAAGCGGCGATGGTGCGCTTCCTGAACCTGATCGCCGCGGAGCCCGATATCGCGCGCGTGCCCATCATGATCGACTCGTCGAAGTGGTCGGTGATCGAGGCGGGCCTGAAGTGCGTGCAAGGCAAGGCCGTCGTCAACTCGATCAGCATGAAGGAAGGCGAGGAGGCCTTCCTGCACCACGCGCGCATGGTGCGCAAATACGGCGCCGCCGTCGTCGTCATGGCGTTCGACGAGCAGGGTCAGGCGGACACGGTCGAGCGCAAGGTCGAGATCAGCCTGCGCGCCTACGATCTGCTCACGAGCAAGGTGGGCTTTCCGCCCGAGGACATCATCTTCGATCCGAACATTTTCGCGATCGCGACCGGCATCGAGGAGCACAACGGCTACGGCATCGGCTTCATCGAAGCGACGCGCCGGATCAAGGAGAAGCTGCCGCACGTGCTGGTGAGCGGCGGCGTGAGCAACGTGTCGTTCTCCTTCCGCGGCAACGATCCGGTGCGCGAGGCGATCCACGCCGTGTTCCTCTACCACGCCATCGCGGCCGGCATGGACATGGGCATCGTGAACGCCGGGCAGCTCGCGATCTACGCAGAAATCGATCCGGAGCTGCGCGAGGCGGTGGAGGATGTGGTGCTGAATCGCCGGCCCGACGCGACGGAGCGCCTCGTCGAGCTCGCCGGGCGCTACAAGGGCGAGGCGGCGGGGAAGCGCCAGGCCGATCTCGAGTGGCGCCATCTGCCGGTGAACAAGCGTCTCGAGCACGCGCTCGTCAAGGGCATCGACGACTTCATCATCGAGGACACCGAGGAGGCGCGGCTCGCGGCCGAGCATCCCTTGCAGGTGATCGAGGGTCCGCTGATGGACGGCATGAACGTCGTCGGCGATCTCTTCGGCTCCGGCAAGATGTTCCTGCCGCAGGTCGTGAAGAGCGCGCGCGTGATGAAGCGCGCGGTCGCGCACCTCGTGCCGTTCATCGAGAAGGAGAAGAGCGGCAGCGCGCGCTCGAACGGACGCATCGTCGTCGCCACGGTGAAGGGCGACGTGCACGACATCGGCAAGAACATCGTCGGCGTCGTGCTCCAGTGCAACAACTTCGAGGTGATCGACCTCGGTGTGATGGTGCCGGCCGAGAAGATCCTCGAGACCGCCAAGCGCGAAGAGGCGGACCTGATCGGGCTCTCGGGCCTCATCACGCCCTCGCTCGACGAGATGGTGAACGTCGCCAAGGAGATGGAGCGGCAGGGCTTCAAGGTGCCGCTGCTGATCGGCGGCGCGACCACCTCGCCGGCGCACACGTCCGTGAAGATTGCGCCGGGCTATTCGCAGCCGGTCGTGTACGTGAAAGACGCGTC
>DASZSS010000358.1:0-3191 GCA_035548535.1 Steroidobacteraceae bacterium | reverse complement strand
GCGAGGAGCGTCTCGGCGGTCCGGCGGATGGTTTTGCTGTCGTCGATCACCAGGACCTTCAGGCCCTGAAGCTTTGCGTTGCTGCCGCTCACGTCAGGCGACTCCTCCCGCTCCATCGATACCCACACCGGTGGCCCACACCCCACCGCTGCCCACCCGCGTATGGTGGCGGGACCGAAGGCACGCGCAGCGCGGTTTTAACATATCGGTATAACCTTGGCGATGCCACGCGCGTCACGTTTTCTGCACTCGGCGACACCTGTGAGAACCGCGTCTCACGCAGTGCGGACATATTCGCCAGGCGCCGAGCATAATTTCCAAGCCCCCCTCGAGGAAGCGACATGAAGCAAGCCATTCGTCTCGGCGTCGTGATGGACCCCATCGCGCAGATCAAGTACGCGAAGGACTCGACGCTCGCGATGTTACTCGCCGCGCAGGCGCGCGGCTTTGAACTGGTCTACATGGAGCAGCGCGACCTTTCCCTGCGCGATGGCCGAGCGCTCGCGCGGATGCGCCCGCTCACCGTCGCCGCGGACCCGGTGGCTTGGTTCACGCTCGGCGAGCCGCGGATGGAGCCGCTGGAGACGCTCGACTGCATCCTCATGCGGAAGGACCCGCCGTTCGACATGGAGTACATCTACACCACGTACATCCTCGACCGCGCCGAGGCGGCGGGCGTCCTCGTCGTCAACCGCCCGCAGGGCCTGCGAGACATGAACGAGAAGGTGTACACCGCGTGGTTCCCGCAGTGCTGCGCGCCGACGCTGATCACCCGCGACATGGCCGACATGGAAGCCTTCCTGCGCGAGCACGGCAAGATCGTGGTGAAGCCGCTGCACGGCATGGGCGGCAAATCGATCTTCGTGGTCGAGCAGAACGACAAGAACATGAACGTCGTGTTCGAGACGCTCACCGACTACGGTGCGAAATTCGCGATCGTCCAGCGCTATCTGCCGGAGATCGTCGCGACCGGCGACTCGCGCGTGCTGCTCATCGACGGCGAGCCGGTCGAGTACGCGCTGGCGCGCATTCCCTCGGCTAATGACAACCGCGGCAACCTCGCCGCCGGCGCGAAAGGGGTCGGCCGCCCGCTGAATGAGCGTGACCGCTGGCTCGCCGGCCAGATCGGCCCGGTGCTCGCCGAGAAAGGCATGCTCTTCGTCGGCCTCGACGTCATCGGCGGCTTCGTCACCGAGATCAACGTGACGAGCCCCACGGGCATCCGCGAGCTCGACAAGCAGTTCGGTATCGACATCGGCGGAATGCTGGCGAGCGCTATCGAGAAGCGCCTGGCGCGTCGCTGATCGGGGACAGCCCGTCCTCGCGAACGGATGTCGTGCGATCCCGCGCACGCGTCACGACGAGACCCGCAGCTATACTCGAACCGTGGCTTCCAAGAGCTTGACCTTGCGCGAAGGAATCGCGCCCGTACGCGAGCGCCTGCTGACGACCCTGTTTCTCGCCGGCGCGCTGCACGCGATCGTGATTCTCGGGATTACCTTCAGCGCCACCGCTGACGGCGGCACCGGCGCGCCCGGGCTCGATGTGTTGCTGGTATCGGACGAGCTGCCCGACGCCGACCGCAACGACAATGCCACCTACCTCGCGCAGCGCACTCAGAACGGCGCGGGAAACACGAAGAAGCCCGTCGCCCCGCGCAATCGCGCGTCGGCCGTCCCCATTCCCGCGCAGGACGGCACGGTGGACGGCACCTCGCTCGGGCCGAAAGGGTCCGCCGCGGGCAGCCGCAACGAGCGCGTTCTGACGACGCTCGCCTGGAGCGCGGATGTGCGCTACATGATGGACGCCGGCGACTCCGGCACCACCCGGAATGCGCCGGCGCTCCTCACTGAGCAAAGCTCGCAACAGCCCGGGCCGCAGGACGAAGCGGGGCCCGCGCAGCTTCGCGGTCCGGAGCACGATGAGCTGTGGATCACCCCGGACACCCGCGAGTCGAAGCTCGCGCCGTATCTGGATGCCTGGCGGCGCAAGGTCGAGCGCATCGGCACCCTCAACTACCCTACGGCGGCGCGCGCGCCCGATGTGAAGGCGAGCCCGGTGCTCGAGGTGGCTATCGATTCGAGCGGGAAGCTCACGCGCGCCGTGATTCGCCACTCCAGCGGCTATCCGGAGCTCGACCAGGCGGCGCTCGCGATTCTCAAGCTCGCGAGCCCGTTCGATCCGTTCCCGCCCGAGGTGGCGAAGGAGTACCGGGTGTTGCGCTTCGCCTACGAGTGGCAGTTCGTCGGCGGGCGCGTGGCGCGCGGGGCCCTTAGCGTTCCGCAAGATCCCTAAATCCTCCCTAAGCAGCGCTTCGGTTGCGAAGCGCGCCGCTCCTTGAGGGTCTGCCACTCCGTGTCATACTGGCGGCCATGAGCGGCACGACTCTCACCAACCATCTCCTGATCGCGATGCCATCGCTCGCCGATCCGAACTTCGCGCAGACGGTCACCGTCGTCTGCGAGCACACCGAGAAGGGCGCGCTGGGCATCGTCGTCAACAAGCCTTTGCCGATGAAGCTGCAAGAGGTGCTCGTGCAGCTGAACATCGCGCCGGCGAGCGAGGCCATCGCGACGCAGCCGGTGCTTCGAGGCGGACCGGTGAACACCGACCGCGGCTTCGTGCTGCACCGGCCGGGGGGCAAGTGGGATCACTCCCACCGCGTTTCGGACACGGTGCAAGTGACCACCTCGCGCGACGTGCTCGCGGCCATGGCGCGCGGCGAGGGGCCCGAGGATGCGTTCATCGCCCTGGGTTACGCCGGCTGGGAACCGGGCCAGCTCGAGCACGAAATCCGCGAGAACTCGTGGCTCTCGATGCCGATCGACGCCGGTATGGTGTTCGACCTGCCGTACGAGGACCGCTGGCACGCCGCGTGGCGCATGCTCGGGATCGACATGAACATGATGAGCCGCGTGGCGGGTCACGCCTGAGCGGCGACTGCGCCCGCGGATGCGCGAGTCTCTCGGGTCGGCCTCCGGCGTGACCTCGGTCCAGACGATCCTCGCGTTCGATTTCGGCTTGAAGCACATCGGTGTGGCAGCGGGCGATACGCTCACCGCCACTGCCGGTCCGCGCGCGGCCATTGCCGTTTCATCCGGGGGGCCGGACTGGCCTGCGATCGAGCGCGAGGTGCGCGCTCTGCAACCGCACCTCCTGATCGTGGGCGCTCCGTATAATGCCGACGGCTC
>DASZSS010000357.1:0-8697 GCA_035548535.1 Steroidobacteraceae bacterium | reverse complement strand
GGTCACGGAGCTGCCGCCCCACTCTTTCGAGTTCGAGCGCGAGGTTCAAAGCTTCCTGGTGCTGAATGGCGCGCTTCTCGTAGCTATACGAGAGGCTCGCGTCCATCAGGCTCAGGTCGAAACCTGCCTTCTCAGCGTCCTCGATTGCTTTACTGGTCGTTGACACAGGCGTTTTACCCGAGAGCCATGGAAGGTTAAGGAGATCTGCCGACCGGGCGGATTGCCCTGTTCCGGCAGTCCGCGTACGGATACGGGTGAAGTAGTCTAAGCGGTGCCGGTCGTGGTTGCAGCCAGGGCTGGCACCTAACCACTCCGAGGCCCAAGGAGGCCCGCAATGGCTGCCCGCAAGCCTAGCGGGGCGGCTCGATCCATACGGTCAGGAGCGAAATTAGAACCAAGCTCGAGATTGACCCTGACAACCTGACGTTCAGGGGCTCTTCCTCCAAATGCTGCCGCCCCGGCCGCATCGAATGTTGGCTGCCCCGAAAGGTCGTATGCTACGCGGCGAGCCGGCAGCTTCTGACTGGAAGCAGGTGTCTATTGCGCCACGGCGATGTTCGATTCGAAGCCGATCCATGATCGTCCTGGCCGAATCCAATTTCGTTCTCGAGCTGGCCTTTCAGCAGGAACAGTCGGACGAAGTCGAGAGCATCGTCGCGTTTGCCGAAGCGGGACGAATCGAGCTCGTGATCCCAGCGTGCGCCTTTACGGAGCCTGCAAACGTTGAATCGGCGGCTGTGCCCGCGCCAGCGGTTAGTCAAGGGACGTGCAGGAGAAGTGACAGCCATGAGCACCGAAACTGAAGCACTCGAAAGATTCTTCGCTGCGATCAATCGCAACGACATGCAGGCCATCACTCGAGATTTCGATCCCGAGATCGTGCGCGTCGAGCCCGAGGGCTTTCCCACTGCCGGCACCTATCGGGGTATTGCCGAAGTGCAAGCACACGTCGCGAAAGGACGTGGGACGTGGGCCGAAGGGACCTGCGAGCCCGAGGCGTTCTTCCAGAACGGCGACAAAGTTGTCGTGTATCTCCACGCTCGGGTCCGTCTCAAAGACTCGGCCGAATGGGTCGGCGGACGCTTTGCCGATGGCTTCGTATTTCGAGCCGGCAAGATCATTGAATATCTGTCGTTCGGCGAACGGGCCGAAGCGCTGACGTGGGCCGGCATCAAGAACTGAAGGCCGTTGCAGGATGCGCCCTTGCAGGATGAAACGATGCGGACCGTTTGAGTACGACGACGCACCGCGTGTCATCGCCAACTCTCTCACCGGTCAGAACCTGACGATCCATCCGGGGTCGGTACGACCGGGGCCGACTCCATTCAATTGTGGCCGGCTCAATTGTGCGGCGGTGCCCCCGAACGGCTGCCCTCTCGGCGGCGCCCTTCGACTTCGCCAACGTCGGCGGGCTAGCAAACCTCGTGACGTGCACCGATAGCCGGTTGCAGTCGCCCTCGAGGGTCACCGCGTTCTAGCCGACGTTCACCGCATTCTAATGAGTGCCACGGATCCTTCGCGGTGTCGTCACAAAATCTGCGGACCGGCCCGCCACGGCGCGGCGCCGAGAATCGGCCACCACACCGCGCCGGTCGAGTGCGCACGCTGGCGACGACCAGCGTGCGGCAACCCTTGCCTCAGAAGTTCATGCGGAACCCCGCGCGCACATAGCGCCCGATCGGATCGAAGTACACCTGATTCGTTCCGCCCTGCGCGCTCGGGGCGAGCGGCGGGTCCTTGTCGAACACGTTGTTCACCACGCCGAAGAGATCGACGTTGTCGGTGAGGTGGTAGCTCGCGCTGAGATCGAGATACGTGCGCGCGTCGACTCGGTTCGAGCTCACGCTGTTCGTCAGCGTGATGTCGTATCCCGGGTCTTCCGGCCCGACGAACAACGCATCGAGCTTGCCCCTGGAGATGTAGCGCGCGTGCGCGGTCATGCTCAGCTTCGCGAGGTTCCACGTCGCCATGAGATCCGCGGTCCAGTTGGGAACGCCGGTCGTCGTGCCCGCGCGATAGCCGGTCTGGCCGGCGCGATCCGTGACGCCCACCGTGTCGCGCGTCGACAGCTCCAGATAGTGAGTCGCGAGCAAGCGCAGATCGAGCGAACCGAGCGAGGCGAGGTCATACGCCGATCCGAGCTCGAAATCGATACCGCGCGCCTTCTGCTCGTTCACGTTCTGTAGCACGTCACGCACGAGCTGCAGCACATTGTTCGAATCGCGCGTCACGAACGGGCAGAACTCGACCGCGCCGCTCGCGCAACGTTGCACCACCGTCTGCGCCCCGAGCGTCGCGATGGCGCCGTCCACCGAGATGTCGAAGTAGTCCGCCGAGAAGTGCAGCGAGCGCGCAAACGCCCACTTCGGGCTCAACACGATGCCCGCCGTCCAGGTATCCGCCTTCTCGGGATCGAGGTTCGGGTTCGCGCCCGTGAGCGAATCGATCTGAATCTGCGAGCCGCCGGTCACCGGATCGACGATCGTCGTGCGGCCGGAGGTCACCGGTCCAAACAGCTCGGTGATATTCGGCGCGCGAATGTCGCGCGAGCGCGTGGCGCGCAGGCGAACCACGTCGAGCGGCTCCCACACGGTGCCGACCTTCCAAGTGGTGACATCCACATCAGAGGACTCGCTGACCGGGCTGCTGCGCTTGTACGACGTGCGCCGCACCGCGCCGTTCAGCTCCAGGGATTTCGCCGCCGTGACGTCCGCGAGCAGCGGCGCAACGGCTTCGAGATACCCTTCGGTCACCTCGATCTTGCCGTTGATCGCCTTGCCGTTGAACGACCAGAACGAGTTGCTCGCGGACAGCGGATCGGCGTTGCCAACGAGCTTGTCGCTGCGGAACTCCGCGCCCGCGGCGATCGAGAACTTGCCGCCGGGCAGATCGAACACGTCGCCGTTCAGGTTCGCCGCGACGACGTTCTCGGTGGTGTTCGCAGTCTGAAAGCCGCTCGGCGCCACATAGTCCCGCGCCGCCTGACTGAAATTGCCGCGGCCGAAGAGATTGAACGGCACGCACGCCGGGTCGTCGTTGGTCGCGACGTTGTCCGCATTGATCGCGCACTTCACCACGCCATTCACCGAAACGGCGTTGATCGCGTTACGCATGCGGGCGATGACGACGTCCCCGGTGTAGTTCTGCTCGAACTCGTTGCGGCCCCACTCGTAGTACGCATCCCAGCGCCAGGCATCGTTGATCTCGCCTTCGAGCGAGGCCACCGCGCGGTACGTGTCGTTGACGGAGTCGTCGATCGAGCCGCCGAGGTCGCCGAATACGCGACCCACCGCGACCGAAGCCAGGCCGTTCGCGTCCATGAACGTACCCAGGGACGCCGGCAGAAACGCGTTGTTGCGATTGATCGTGAAGGCGGCATCGCGCGCCTCGGAGCCGATGATCCGGCCCTTCACCTTGCCGTACGACACATCCAGATTGCCCGTCAGCGAGTCGGTGAGCGGGAAATCGACGTGGCCATAGCCGGTGTAGCGCTCCACCGGTGGCATCAGCAGGATCCCTTGCAGGAATCCATTTTCATACACGCCTTCGCCGCCGAGGGTGAACAGCGGATTGGCGCTGTTGCCGATGATCTGCCCGTACTGATACTGGCGGAGCGTGCCGTCTGCGTTGAACGTCAACCCGCGCGGTGCCAGCGACGCCGCGCCACCGAGCGTCGTGCCGGAATTCACGAGACCATCCTGTGAAACGTTGCCCGTCGCATCGGGACCGCCGCGGACGCTCGCCGGATAGCCGCCGTCGCCCGCACGCGAGTTGCCGATGAGCATGTCATTCGGGCACCAGTCCTTGCGCGTGTAGCAATCGCCCATGCCGTTGCTCTTGTCGTACTCGGCGCCGAATACGACGTGACCGCGATCGGCGAACGGCGTGCCGTAGGCGATCGAGACATTCGTGTCGCGCGCGTCGCCGCGCTCGGAGACCCCGTACTGTCCGTTCACCTTCAGGCCTTCGAGCCGCTTGTTCAAAATGAAATTGACGACGCCGGCGACGGCATCCGAGCCGTACGCCGCGGACGCGCCGCCCGTCACGACCTCCGTGCGCTCGATGAGCGCGCTCGGAATCAAGTTGACGTCGATCGTGCCTTGCGTGGTCGAGGGCACGAAGCGCTTGCCGTCCAACAGCACCAACGTGCGCGTCGCGCCGAGGCCGCGCAGATCGAGCACGCGCGCGCCGATGTTGCCGCCCGCGGCCTGCTGAGTCGCGGGCGTGATGAGCGCGCGGAACGACGGCAGCTCGTTCAGCGCGTCACCCACGTTCGTGATGCCGCGCGCTTCGAGGCGCTCTTGACCGACCACCGTCACGGGCGTCGGCGTGGTGAACCCGGAGCGCACGATGCGCGAGCCGGTGACTCGGACTTCCGCCAACTCGCCGCCGTTGCCGGTGTCGGTGCCGTCTTGCGCGGGGGCGGCGGCTTCTTGCGCTCCCGCTTGGCAGGTTGCGAACGTCAGAACGGCCAGCGCCAGGCCACGGCGCAGCGCTGGAGTGCACGGTAACAAAGCTCGCACAGGGCGCATCTATCTAATTTCCCCTCGGTGATTTACCCGCATTCGCGGTTGTTTGGGCGGCCTCTCGCCGCGCAATCATGATATCGATATCACATCATCCCGCCACCCGCCAAGCACAGCACCGCCCGGCGGCCGTTTTTTGCTGTTCCAACCGCCACGCGTGCACCTTGCCCAGTCTTTTTGTTAACGTGCACATAGACATGTGAGAGGAAGGCTCGGACGATGCTGGCGGTGGTCTGTCACGGAAAGCGGGATCTCAGGGTGGAGCCGGTCGCGGATCGCGATCTGGCGGCCGACGAAGTGCGCGTCGCGGTCGCGTTCGGCGGCATTTGCGGCTCCGACCTGCACTATTTTCATCGCGGCGCGGTGGGCGACTTCGCCATCCGCGAGCCGATGACGCTCGGACACGAGGTGTCGGGCGTCGTCGTCGAAGTCGGCGCGGACGTGCGCGGCTTGCCGCTCGGAACCAAGGCCGCGCTCGACCCGAGCCGCCCCTGCCTCACGTGCCACTACTGCCGCGCGGGACGCAGCAACCTCTGTACCAACATGTTCTTCCTGGGCAGCGCGGGCCGCTTCCCGCATGTGCAGGGAGGCTTCGCCCAGCACCTCGTGCTCCGGCAGTATCAGATCGTTCCCGTACCGCCCGACACCGATCTGTTGAAGCTGTCGGTCGCCGAGCCGCTCTCGGTCGGCTTGCATGCCGTGCGCCGCGCGGGGCCGTTGATGGGCCGGCGCGTGATCGTCAGCGGCTCAGGCCCGATCGGCTTGCTGACCGCGCGCTCGGCGCGCCTCGCGGGCGCCGTGGAAGTCGTCTGCACGGATATTCACGACGCGCCGCTCACGGTCGCGCGCACGCACATGGGCGCGACGCGCACGCTCAACGTGGCCGCCAATCCCACGGCGCTCGCGGAATTCGAAGTCGAGGGCGGCTATTTCGACGTCGCCTTCGAAGCCTCGGGCGCGCCGGCCGCGCTCGACTCGCTGTTCAAAGTCATTCGCCGCGGCGGCCGCATCGTGCAGGTCGGCATGCTGCCCGCGGGCACCGCGCCGGTGCCCGTCAACGTGCTGCAATCCCGGGAAATCGAGCTCGCCGGTGCTTTTCGCGCGCACGACGAATTCCGGCTCGCCGTGCAGCTCATCGTGAGCGGACAGATCGATGTGTCCGCAATCCTCTCGGGCACCTACCCGATCGCCGAAGCGACGCACGCGCTGGAGCTCGCCGGCGACCGCAGCAAGGTGATCAAGCTCCATCTCGCGCTGAACGAGGCCGCGCCATGATCACGCGTACCGCTATTTTCGAAGGCACGCTCGCGCCGGGTTGCGAGGAGCGCTTTTTCGCGGAGGTGGAACGGCGTCTCGTGCCCCTCTGGCATCGCTTTCCGCATGCGAGCAACGTGCGCCTGCTGCGCCCGGTCGCCGCGGACGCGAACGCGCCGGCCATCGCGATGATTCAGCAGATCGACTATCCATCGCTGGCCGCGCTCGAAGAAGCGCTGGCCTCCCCCGTGCGGGACGAGGCCCGCGCCATCACGCAAGAGCTGATGCAGATGTTTACGGGCCGCCTGTATCACGTCGTGAGTCGGGCCGGCGGCTGAGGGCGAGACGGCCCGTCGAGTTTGGATTACCTTGCGCATACCCGTCGCAAGCTCGCCAGGAAGCATGAAACGAACTCGGAAGAAGAAAGCGCCCAGGCCCGCACGCAGATCCGCCCGCCGCTCCGCCGCCGCGAACCACCGCCCGACGATCCATGATGTCTCCGTCCTCGCCGGGGTATCCCGCATGACCGTATCGCGCGTCATGCGGAACCCGGACGCGGTGCTGCCGGAGACGCGAGCGCGCGTGACCCAGGCCATCAGCGATCTCGGGTACGTTCCCGACCGCGCGGCCGGCAGCCTGCATACGCGGCGCACGGGCTTCATCGCGCTGATGTTGCCGACGCTGACGAACGCCAACTTCTCGGCCGTCGCTCACGGGCTGACGGATGCGCTGCGCGTCGCCGATTACGATTTGCTGATCGCCTACACGGATTACTCCCACGCCGAAGAAGAGCGCCAGCTCCGGAACCTGCTCGCGCGGCGGCCCGAGGCGATCGTCGTCACCGGCCCGATCCATCGGCGCGAGCCGGCGCGGATGCTCATGGCGGCGGACGTCCCGGTCATCGAAATCGCGGATCTGCCGAGCCGGCCGATCGATCATGTCGTCGGCTTCTCGAACTATCAGGCCGGTCGCACCGCCGCGCGCTATCTCATCGAGAAAGGCTTCAAGCGCATCGCGGCCGTCGCGAGCTCGACCGAAGGCGAAGTCGTCGACCATCGCGGCGAGGAGCGCGTGCGCGGCTTCGAAGACGAGCTGCGGCTCTCGGGCATCTCGACGGAGTTCGTGCTCCGGCACGGCAAGGCGCCTGTGAGCTACAGTCACGGCACCGCCGTCGCGGGCATCTTGCTCGAGCGCAAGCCGACGGTCGAAGGCGTGTTCGCCGTATCGGATCTGTCGGCAGTCGGTCTCGTGATGGAGTGCGCACGGCGCGGCGTGCGCGTGCCCGAAGACCTCTCCGTCATCGGCTTCGGCGATTTCGAGATCGGGCGCGAGATCAATCCCCGACTCACGACGATCCATGTCGATTTTCGCGCGCTCGGACAGCGCACCGGTCAGATCATCCTCGAGCTGTTGTCGGGCCAAAACGCGAAGACGCCGCGGATCGTCGACGTGGGGCTCAAAGTGCTGGAGCGCGCGTCGGTCGCCGCAGCTCCCGATACGGCCGGCACGCGGCGAGCAGCAACATAAACAGCGCCGGCGCGGCGAAGGCCACGACGATAGAGAGCGAGTAGCGGATGTCCTCCGGCGCCCGGAAGACATGGTCCGTCATCAGCCCGACGACGAGCGGCCCGACACCCAAGCCGATCAGCGTGGTCATCGTGATGTAGAGCGCCGAGACCTGCGCGCGCGCTCGGTTGGGCACGATCAACTGCAGCGCCGTGCCGGCGCATGCGTACGGCATGTTGCTGAAAAATACGGCGGGAGCGAGCAACAGCAGCGCGGCAGGCGCGGTCGGCATCAGCGGCGCGAGCGCGCCGAACACGCCGCAGGCCACGAACCCGAACGCCGCGACTTTCAGCGGCGCGTCGAGGTAGCCGCGCCGAGCCACGAGATCGTTCATGAAGCCGCCGAAGTAGGCGCCCGCGGTGCCGAACACCAGCAGGATGAGCCCGAACGACAGCCCGATTTGCGCCGGGTTCCAGCCGTACGAGCGCTCGAACAACGCCGGGGTCCAGATCGCCAGCGCATAGGAAACGAGCGGCACGAACGCGAACCCCGCGAACATCGGGATCAGCGCGGCGCGGCGCGCGTGCACCACCGCGCCGACATCGCGCAAGGAAAGCGGCTTTTCTTCCGGTCCCTCCCCTTGCAGCCGCCGCCGCTCCGGCTCGCGAAACAGCAGAAACAACGGCACGAGCAACAACCCCGGAAAGCCGACGATGATGAACGCGGCCTGCCACGGCGCCAGCGATGCGAGCGGCCCTGTCGCCAGCACCGAGGACGTCGTGAGCCACTGAAGCAGCGCGCCGCCGCCGATGTACGCAAGCCCCTGCCCGACGGGCGAGCTCATGAGAAATGCGCCCATCGGACGGCCGAGCCGCTCCGGCGGAAACAGGTCGCTCAGCATCGAGAAGCCCGCGGGCGTCAGGCTCGCCTCCCCCACCGCAACGCCGATGCGCGTGAGGAAGAGCTGTGCGTAGCTGCGCGCGAGCCCCGACGCCATCGCAAACACGCTCCACAAGGCGAGCGCGATCGCGATGATCAGCCGGCGCTCGTAGCGATCCGCGAGCCGGCCGATCGGAATGCAGGCGATCACGTAGAAGATTCCGAACGCCACCCCCTGCAACATCCCGAAGCGCGTGTCGTCGAGCGCGAATGCGTCCTTCACCGGCCCGACCATCAAGTTGATAACCGTGCGATCGAACTGCGAAGCGATGGACGCGAGCGCGAGCAACAAAACCGCGAGCCATCCGCGCCAGGCGCTGGGCCAGGCAATCGATGCTTCGGACGGCACCGCGGTGGCGTGCATGAAGCGGCGTCAGAGCCGATCTTCGATCGGCGTGCGCACGAATCCTTCGGGGAACTCCTCGACCGCGTTGCCGACGATCGTGTACTCCTTCTTGCGCCCGCTGAAGCG
>DASZSS010000356.1:0-6831 GCA_035548535.1 Steroidobacteraceae bacterium | reverse complement strand
TCAGCTTCCCTTGAGCAGCTTGTAGAGCACCGCCATCTGCACGGTCAGGCGGTTGTACGCTTCACGTTGCACCACGCTGCGCGGACCGTCGAGCACTTCGTCGGCAACGGCGGTATTGCGCCTCACCGGCAGGCAGTGCATTAGGCGGCAATCCGCGGACGCGTTCGCGAACCAATCGTTGCGCACGCACCAGTCGGTGAGCGTGGCGCGCAGGCGGCCGTCACCTTCGGTGTCGCCGTAGTACTGCGTCGAGCCCCACTCTTTCGCATAGAGAATGTGCGCGCCTTCGAGGGCTTCGCGCCGATCGTCGGTCTCGCGCACAGAGCCGCCGGACAGCGCGGCGGCGCTACGCGCCTTGTCCATGATCTGCGGCGGCAGCGCGAAGCCTTCGGGCCGCAGCACCGTCACGTTCATGCCCCGCATTGCGGCCATCTGCAACGCGGCCGCGGGCACCGCGAGCGGCAGCGCGCGCGGATGGTACACCCAGGACAGCACGAACTTGCCGTTTTGCGGCACGCCGAGATCGTCCATCGTCTTCCAGTCCGCCAGGGCTTGGCAGGGATGGTTGACGGCGGACTCGAGATTGATGAGCGGCTTGTCCACGACAGCGGCCATGGCGTTGAACGCCGTCTCGGCCAGGTCGTAGCGCAGGTCTTTGCCGTCCGCGAAGGCGCGGATGCCGAGGGCATCGCAGTAGGAGGCGAGCACCGGAATGCCTTCGCGCACGTGCTCCGCCGCGGCGCCGCTCATCACGGCGCCGATGCGCGTCTCGAGCTGCCACGTGCCCTGGCCCGGGGTGATGACGAACGAGGAGCCGCCGAGCTTCGCCATGCCGGCCTGAAAGGAGGCGAGCGTGCGCAGCGACGGGTTGAAGAACACCAGCCCGAGAATCTTGCCCGCGAGCGCGTGCGGCTCCGGGCTCTTCTCCAGGCGATGGGCGAGCTCGAGCAGCGCGCGCACTTCCTCGCGCTGCAGGTCCGCAAGATCGAGGAAGCGCTTCATGAGAGATGCGCCAGCGCGTCGCGCAACAGGTCGACGTGCTGCTCCTCCAGGATGAAGGGCGGCAGAAGGCGCAGGATGTTCGGGTCGGTGCTCGTGCCCGCGAGAATCCCCACCTCCAGCAGCTCCGCCTGCACTCCCTTCGCGGGACGACTGAGCTTCAGGCCCGTGAGGAAGCCGGCACCCTGAAAGCCCGTGACCGGGCCGACGGCGCACGTTTCGCGGATGTACCGGGAGACGCGGCGCACCTGCTCGAGCAGATTCTCGGATTCGATCGCCTCGATCACCGCCTCGACGGCGGCGCACGCCATCGGCCCGCCGCCGTACGTCGTGCCCATCGAGTCGAGCTTGATGGCCGCGGAGACTTTTGGCGCGGTGAGGAGCGCGGCGACCGGGAAGCCGTTCCCCAGCGCCTTCGCGGCGGTGATCATGTCCGGCGCGACGCCATAAAGGTTGGCCGCGAACGGCTGACCGGTGCGGCCCATGCCGCACTGGACCTCATCGAAGACGAGCAACGCGCCCACCTCGTCGCAGCGCCGACGCACGGCCGCGAGAAACTCCGCGCCGAAATCGTATGCGCCGCCGAGACCTTGCACGGGCTCGATGAACACCGCCGCCGTCTTCTCGGTGATGTGCTGCGCGAGCGCCTTCTCGTTCGTGCGCGGAATGAAGCTCACGTCGAACGGCGTGCGCGGCAGGCCATACCACTTCTCCGCCGCGCCCCAGGTGAGCGCGCCCGCGCCTGCGGTGCGGCCGTGGAATCCGTACTCGAAGGCGGCGACGTGCGAGCGCTTGGTCACGCGGAACGCCATCTTCAGCGCGTTCTCGTTCGCCTCGGCGCCGCTGTTGACGAAGAACACCTTGTCGAAATGACCGCCGGCGAAGCTCACGAGACGCGCGGCGGCACGTGCGCGCACGTCCATCGGCACGGCGTTGCTCTGGAAATTGCAGCGCTGCGCTTGCTCGGACACGGCGCGCGTCCAACCAGGATGGCCGTAGCCGAGCGCGGCCACCGCATGCCCGCCATACAGATCGAGCACGCGCTCGCCGGCGCTGTTGATGAGCCACACGCCCTCGGCAGAGACCACCTCGACGGGGTACTGCGCGAACACGGGCGCGAGGAAATCCGCCGCGGCGGAGGGGCTGACGATCGACTTCGGGTCGGCGTTCATGGCTGCGCTTACTTTCAGGTCCAGCCCGGCGCCGGCGTGACGAGGCCGGCCGTTTCGGGCAGTCCGTAGATGCGATTCATCCATTGCACGGCGCCGCCCGCCGCGCCCTTGTTGAGATTGTCGAGCACGCACATCACGGCGACCGTGCGGCCGGAGGCCGTGGCCCAGAGGTGCGCATAGTTGCTCGTTACGACGTCTTTCAGGCGTGGAGCGCTGTCGAGGACGCGCACGAAAGGCGCGCGCGCATAGAACTCGCGCAGCGCCGGCAGCACTCGTGCGGGGTCCGTCGAGGGTTTCAACCGCGCCTGCACGGTCATGTGAATGCCGCGCGCGAATGGCCCGGAGTGCGGCACGAAGGCGAACTCCGCGTCGACGCCCGAAATCCTCTTCGCGCACGCTGCGATCTCCGGTGTGTGCCGGTGCGCCAGAGCGTTGTACGAGTAGAGGTCGCTGTGCCGCAGCGGATGATGTGTGCCTTCGACTGGCTTCCGTCCTGAGCCAGTGCTGCCCGTGACGCCGCTCAGGAACAGCGTGGGCTCGACGAGATTGAGCGCCAGTAGCGGCACGGATGCGAGCAGCGCCGAGCTCGCGAAACACCCGGGATGCGCGACGTGCCTCGTCTCGAGCTTCTGCAGGTGCTCGGGCAACGCGCAGGTGAAGTCCTTGATGCGATCCGGCGCGCCGTGCTCGTGCTTGTAAACCGTGGCGTACGCCTCGGGCGACGAGTAGCGATAGTCCGCCGAGATATCGACGACGCGCGGCTGCGTTTTCGCGCGCTCGGCCGTCTTCAGGAGCGAATCGATCAGCACGTGCGACACGCCATGAGGCGCGGCCCCGAAGATGGCCGACTGGGGCAGCTCCGCGATCAAGCGCGCGACCTCGTCCTGCGACTTGAACTGCGTCGTCGGGTAGATCGCGGCCAGGTGCGGAAACGCCTTGCCGACGAGCTCCCCGGGCTGGCTATCCGAGAGAATCGCGGCCAGCTCGAAATTCGGATGCCCGGCAACGAGACGCAGCAGCTCGCCGGCCACATACCCGGTACCGCCGAGGATGATCGTCGGAATCGTCGTGTTCGACGGAGTGCTCACGCCGCGGCTCCGTCGATCGCGGCGCTGCGCGGCGCGAGGCCGATGGCCTCGATCACTCGATCGCCGAGGGCGGCGCCTGCGCTGATCGCGTTGAAGGCCGGCACACCGAGCTGCTGCTCGATGATGTCGACACCGACGCTGTTGTCCGTTGCGGGACCGGTGACGACGCACGGCTCGATCCCGAAGCGATCGCGCAGCAGCTTGACGCCGCCCCACGCCGCGACCGGATCGTTCGCCGACAGCACGACGCCCGTGAGCGCCGCGCGCACATCCTGCGCTTCGAGAATCGCGTCGACGCCGTACGTGCCGAGAATGCCGTCGCCGAGCTCGAACACGATGACGTCGGGCTTGCCGCTCGCGAGGTCGGTGAGCATCGTGCGCGTGAGCGCCGGCCCGTTGGTTCGCGTGGTCGTGACGATGCCCAGGTCCGTGAAGATCATCGAGCGCCGCGCACCCGCATCTTCCATCGCGAGAATGTCGCGACGGAGCGAGACGCCGGTGGCCTTGAACGCATCGACGACGAGCCCGCGATGGCGCATGCGGCTGACGATGGCACACGCCGCCGCCGTCTTACCCGCTTCCATGCAAGTGCCCGCGAGCGCGACCACCGGCACGCCGCGCGCGTCGAGCTTGGCGTCGTAGTCGAGCTTCGTCCGGCCCACGCGCGCGGGCACGCCGATGCGCTCGCCGAGATACGGAAAGTGCAGCGCCACGCCGAGCACGCGGCAATCGAACGGCTTGCCCTTCTCGGGATTCACCGAGTCGCACGCGCCGATGACGCCGCCGATGTTGAGCATCTGCAGGACATCGCCGGGCTTCACGCTCTGCGGAATGTGGCCGGAGTAGCCGAACAGCGCCTTGCGATGCCCGAGCGCGCCCACGACGATGTCGCCCTTGCCGACCTTCGCCATGCGGCCGCTCGTGAGCTCGAGCGTGTTGTACGTGGACTTGTTATTCAGCACTTCGGCGACGATGACCACGCCTTCCTCGGCCGGAATGTCCGCCGAAATGCGCACCTCGTGTCCGAGCGCGCACGCCTGCGTAACGGACGCGATCTTGTCGACCACAACTGCTCGCATGCTCATTTCCCCTTGTCGGCCTGCTCGCCGGCTCTGCGATGGAACACGCCCGTCAGGGCTACGATCTTCGAGAAGCCGAGTGCATCCGCCGCGGTCCATTCGCCGGCCGCCTCGCCGTACACGCCCTTCGAAGCCGTCATCAACGAGTAGGGCGAGTCGACGCCCTCCACGAACAGGTTGCCGGGCCGGAACAGCACACGCACGTCGCCCGTGACGCGCTCCTGCGACGAGAGCAGCAGCGCCTCGATGTCACGACACACTGGATCGAGCAGTTGGCCTTCGTGCACGAGATCGCCGTACGGCTGCGCGACCAGCTCCTTGATGCGCTGCTGGCGCGGGGTCATCACGAGCTTCTCGAGCTCGCGATGCGCGTTGAGCAGCGTTTCGGCCGCCGGCGCTTCGAATGCGACGCGGCCCTTCGTGCCGATGATGGTATCGCCGAGATGAATGCCGCGACCGATGGCGAACTTGCCGCCGATCGCTTCCAGCGCCTCGATGATCTGCACCGGCGATAGCGCGCGGCCGTCGAGCTTGACGGGCCGTCCCTTCTCGAACGAGATGACGTGACGCTCCGGCTCACGCGGGTGCGTGAACGCGTCTTTCGAGAGCACCCAGGCCGTGTCGGGAATGCTGCCCGTCGAGGTCAGCGTCTCCTTGCCGCCGATGGTCACGCCCCACAGTCCGCGATTGATGGAATACGCGGCGCCGAAGGGCGGCACGGGCAGATTGCGCTTCTGCAGGTACTCGAGCTCGTCCTGACGCTTGAACGCCTTGTCGCGCACCGGAGCGAGCACTTCGAGGTCGGGCGCGAGCGTGCGCAGCGCCACTTCGAAGCGCACCTGATCGTTGCCGGCGGCCGTGCAGCCGTGCGCGATCATGTTGGTGCCGAGCTCGCGTGCCATGCGCGCGATCGTTTGGGCCTGCATGACGCGCTCCGCACCGACGCACAGCGGGTAAAGATTTCCGCGGCGCACGTTGCCCATGATCAGAAAGCGCAGTACCTGCTCGAAGTAGTCCGCGCGCGCGTCGACGATGTGGTGCTCGACGGCACCCAGCGCCTTCGACCGTTCGGCGAGCGTGCGCGCGGCCTGTTCGTCGATACCGCCCGTATCCACCGTGACGGTGATCACCGGCCGGCCGTAGTTCTCGGCTACCCACGGCACGAGGAACGAGGTGTCGAGACCGCCGGAGTAAGCGAGGACGATGGGCTTGGCGCCCGTTGCAGAAGTCGTGTTGGGCATGGGGGTCAGACTCGGAAAAGAGCACGCAGGCGCTCAGCGAGCTGAGCCTGCGCACGGGCGCCGTCGGTGGCGATGAATATGGTGTCGTCGCCGGAGATCGTCCCGACGACTTCCGGCCAGTCCGCTTTGTCGATGGCCACGGCGACGCTCTGCGCGGCACCGATGGTCGTGCGAATCACCGTGAGGCACTGGCCCGCCGGCTTCACGGCGCGCACGAACTGCGCGAGCGCGGCGAAATTGCCGTTGGCGCGCGTCGGGTCCTCGGCCGGCAGCACATAGCCGCCGCTCGCCTTAAGGACGCCGAGGTCACGCAGGTCCCGGCTGACGGAGGACTGCGTCACCTCGTGGCCTTCCTTCTTCAGGAGGCGCACCAGGTCGGCCTGCTTGCGCACGCGCCCACCGCGCAGGATGCGCATGATGGCTTCGCGCCGCTCGGCTTGCGTCCGGTCCATCAACATGGGAATGCCACAATGACCCCGTGCATAAAATCGCGCGCATTGTGCATATTCATGCACTCGCGGTCAAGGGAGATTTGGGCCCCTGCGGTGCCGGTGCGCCGGAGTGCTCACTTTTCGATGGTGTAGACGAGGTCTGCGCCGCGCGCCTGGCCGACCTCGGTCTTCACGGTCCAGCGATCGCTCAGCGAGTAGCGCAGCTTCAGCGTGTTCAGCTGCTCGGTGAAGCTGATTCCGTAGCTGACGTAGAGGCGCGGCGAGAGGTATTTGCCGAGCACGAGCGAGGTCTCGTTGTCGAGATTCGATTCGAGGCTCACATCCTCGAGGCCGACGCGCGAGCCGAGCTGCTGCGCGAGAATGGCGCTGCCCTGCGCCAGCGCCTCGTTGCCGGCCTGATTGGGATTGCTGCGATTCTGCGCGGACTCGAGCGAGCCGCCCGCGAGGATGAGCGAAACGATCTGGGACTGCGGCAGCGAGGGCTCCGAGAAGAACGTCAGGCGCGGCTGGAGCAGGGTGCCGCGCACGTTCACACCCGCCTTCACGTCCGGGTATTCCTTGACTGCACGAATGTCGACGCCCGGGTTGTTCACCGGCCCGCCCGTGAAAACGAGGCGGCCGCGCTCGATGTCGAGCCGGCGTCCGTACGCGGCGTACTTGCCTTCCTCGATCGAGAGCTCGCCGCTGCCGCGCGTGATCTCGTCCGTCTCGCTGCGCAGGGTGAGCGAGCCGGTGAGTCGCGCCGTGAGTCCGAGCGTGTCGATGCTGACCTTGTCGCCGAGCGTGAGCGAGATGCCGGT
>DASZSS010000355.1:0-3211 GCA_035548535.1 Steroidobacteraceae bacterium | reverse complement strand
CGGAGCATCGATCGATGCTCCGGCCGGAGCATCGCTGCCCTCCGCGGAAGACTGGCGCCGGCTCTCGGCGCGGCACACGGGACTCGGTTTCGATCAGGCGCTCGTCCTCGAGCCGCCGCGGCGCGCGGACACCGCGGTGTTCTATCGCATCTTCAATGCCGACGGCGGCGAGGTCGAACAGTGCGGCAACGGCGCGCGCTGCATCGCCGCCTACCTGCATCGGCGTGGCAAGGCGGCCGCGGGCCACATCACCATGGACAGCCCGGCCGGGCTCATTCGCGCGCGCCTCCAGGGCCCGGACGTGGTCTCGGTGGACATGGGCGTACCGAATTTCGCGCCGAGCGCGCTGCCCTTCGAGGCCTCGAGCGAGGCGAGCGTCTATCAGCTCGAGGTGGCTGGCACGACGGTGGAGATCGGCGCGGTCTCGATGGGCAATCCGCACGCCGTGCTCACGGTGGCGTCGGCGGATGCCGCGCCGGTCGATCGCCTCGGTCCAGCCATCGAGTCGCACCGGCGCTTTCCGAAGCGCGTGAACGTCGGCTTCATGGAGATCATCGATCGCACGCATATCAAGCTGCGTGTCTACGAGCGCGGCACCGGCGAGACGCTCGCCTGCGGCACCGGCGCATGCGCGGCCGTGGCGGTCGGCCGGCAGCACGGCAGACTGGACGCCGATGTTCATGTGAAGGTGCGCGGCGGCGAGTTGCGCGTAAACTGGGGCGGGCCCGGCGAGCCCATCTGGCTCACCGGACCCGCCGAAGTCTCATTCGAGGGTCGCGTCGATCTCTGACGGGGAAGCAGTCGGCGCTTACACGGGATCAAGGCGGAGCACTATTTCGATGACCACACGAGAAGCTCGAGGTCTCGCGCCGCAGCCGGAGTCCGAAGAGGAAACGGTGGCGCGCTATCTGCAGCACAACCCGGATTTCTTCGAGCGGCACCAGACGCTGCTCGGGCGCCTGCGCTTGCCGCACGCGCGCACCGGCTCGACCATCTCGCTGGTCGAGCGCCAGGTGGAAGTGCTGCGCGAGAAGCAATCGAGCGTCGAGCAGAAGCTGGCCGAGTTCGTGCGCGTCGCGCGCGCCAACGAGGCCATCGCCGAGAAGCTGCAGAAATTCACGCGCCGGCTGGTCCGGGCGCGCACGCGCGCGGAGGTGCTCGCGCAGGTGGAAGCGAGCTTGCGCGAGGATTTCGACGCCTTCCATTCCACGCTGCTGCTCGTCGGCACCCCGTCCGCGGACGAGGCCTCGCAACACTTCGTGCGTACGGTGAGCGCGGACGATGCCGGTCTGCGATCCTTCGAAACGCTGTTCGCGAGCGGCAAGCCCCGTTGCGGGCAGGCGCGCGATTCACAGCGTGAGCTGCTGTTCGGCAACGAGGCGAGCAACATCGGCTCGGTGGCGCTCGTGCCGCTCATCGAGAAGGGCGCGCCGGTCGGGCTCCTGGCGCTCGGCAGCACGGATCGCGATCGCTTCCATCCCGGCATGAGCACCGAGTTTCTCGGCCGCATGGCCGAGCTGATCGTGGACGCGCTCGCGTCCCGCTGAGCCTCGGTCACGATTGCCCCGCGGGCAGCGCTCCGGTCATGACGCCCGCCGCTCTCGATTGGCTCCGTCGCTTCAGGAAATACCTGACGACGGAGCGCCAGTACTCCACGCACACCGACACCAATTACGCGCGCGATCTCGACGCGCTCGTGAAGTTCTGCGAGCAGGAGTCGATCGGCGAGTGGCGCGAGCTCGATAGCCACCACATCCGCACGTTCGCCATGCGCTCGCACGCGGCCGGGCTCGCTCCGAAGAGCATCCAGCGGCGGCTCTCGGCCGTGCGCTCGTTCTTTGATTTCCTGATCCGCGAGACGCTCGAAGCGCGCTCTCCGCGCCGGCGCGACCCTGCCAGCGACGCACCCGCGACGCCGGACGTGCTGGCGAATCCGGCGGTGGACGTACGTGCGCCGAAGCCGCAGCGCACGTTCCCTCACACGCTCGATGCGGACCGGATGGCGCGGCTCCTCGAGATCCCGCCCGCGCCGGGGGACCCGCTCGTCGCTCGCGACCGGGCCATCATGGAGCTGCTGTACTCGTCGGGCCTGCGGCTGGCCGAGCTGGTCGCACTCGATGTCTCGCACCTGCTCTCCGACCGGACGGTGCACATCGAGAAGGGCAAGGGCCGCAAGGGACGCATCGTCCCCGTCGGCCGCAAGGCCGCGGAAGCGCTCGACGCCTGGCTGCGGGAGCGCGCCGCCATCGCGCGGGTGGGCGAGACTGCCCTGTTCGTGGGGCGAAACGGCAGGCGGATCGGGCCGCGCGCCGTGCAGAGCCGGGTCGCGTACTGGGCGCGCAGACAGGGCATCGGTGTGCACGTGCATCCGCACCTGTTCCGGCATTCCTTCGCGACACATCTGCTTGAATCCAGTCAGGAACTGCGCGGGGTGCAGGAGCTGCTCGGGCACGCGGACATCGCCACCACGCAGATCTACACGCATCTTGATTTCCAATACCTTGCCCGTATCTACGAGGCCGCACACCCTCGGGCACGCAAGAAGGCTTGAGCTTCAGGCCGGCGGCTCGTTCCCGGCAGGTGTGAAACCTGCTCATGGGGAGCCCTATGTCCAACTCTTCTTTTTTTGATCCGCACGGCACGACGATCCTCGCGGTCCGCAGGAACGGCGTCATCGCGATGGGCGGCGACGGTCAGGTCACGCTCGGCAACCAGGTCATGAAGGGCAACGCGCGCAAGGTGCGCCGGCTCTTCAACGACAAGGTGCTCGCCGGCTTCGCCGGCGGCACGGCTGATGCGTTCACGCTCTTCGAGCGCTTCGAGGGCAAGCTCGAGAAGTACGGCAACTTGACGCGCGCGGCGATCGAGCTCGCCAAGGACTGGCGGTCCGATCGCTATCTGCGGCGGCTCGAAGCGCTGCTGCTGGTCGGCGATCCCGACAAGCTGTTCGTCATCTCGGGCAATGGCGATGTCATCGAGCCGGAATACGCGGTCGGGGCCATCGGCTCGGGCGGCTCGTTCGCGCTCGCGGCGGCACGCGCGCTGCTCGAGAGCTCGGATCTCGACGCGCGCAGCATCGTCGAGAAGTCGCTGAACATCGCCGCGGACATCTGCATCTACACCAATCGCAATCTCGTCATCGATGAGCTCAAGTAAATGACACCGGCACTGACTCCTCGCGAAATCGTTCAAGAGCTCGACAAGCACATCA
>DASZSS010000354.1:0-13175 GCA_035548535.1 Steroidobacteraceae bacterium | reverse complement strand
GTCCTTGCCGAGGAACACGTCCTTGAACTGGACCATGCCCGCGTTCGTGAACAGCAACGTCGGGTCGTTGGCGGGCACGAGCGAGCTCGAGGGCACGATGGTGTGCCCGTGTTGACGGAAGAAATCGAGGAACGCGCGGCGTACGTCCGCCGCGGTCATGTAACGCGGTTTAGTCAAGGTCAAGCGTCCGGATCGAAGTCGGGGCCGAGGGCGGCGCGGATATGATCCGCTGAAAAGCCCCGGTACTGCAAAAACCGTCCTTGTTTGGCTTTCTGGACCCAGGTGTCGGGCTCTGCAAGACCGAAGCGGCGGATGCGGACCTCGCGGGCGCGCTGGCGCCAGTCGGGGCCGTTGTCCAACGCCGCCTGGATGACCTCCGCGGGCAGATCGAGCGCCCGCAGATCGGCGGCGATGCGCAGCGGGCCCTGGCCGCGCTCGGCGTGGTAGGCGACATAGTTTTCCGCATAGCGGGCGTCGTTCACGATTTTGCCGGCGATCAGCTCTTCGACGGCCGCCGCGACGACCTCGCGGTCATAGCCGTCGGCTTCGAGCTTCTGCCGCAGCTCGCCGCTTGCAAAGTCCCGGCGGGCCAGCAGCGACACGGCGGCCACGCGGACCCGCTTGGGGTCGCGGGCGTGTTCCGGGTCCACCTTGGCGGACTTTCGCGTCGAACGCATGCGATGGGCCGTCTCGTGAAGCGCTTCAACGAGCCAAGTCGTGCGCGGGCGAGTGGGCTGGGAGGTGCGGCACCGGGATCCAGTTAGCGGCCCGCTCATTCTCAGGCTGCGGCAGCGGCCTCAGGCGACGATCGGGGCGCCCGGGCACATCGGCCACCGTGCGCTCGACCGCTCATCCTCGGGTCCATTGCCCGGCCGTCCATCCTAAAGGGCCGGCCCGGCGTCAGTTCGCGCCCCAGTCGACCCAGCCCATTCGGACAGGTCCGTCGGAAGCTGGGGCGGTCCACACGCTGCGCCCCCGCGCGGTCACACGCTGGCCCCCGCGCCCCGCCTCAGGCCGACTTCTCTTCCCCGTTCCCGCTGCCGTTCTTACTGCGGGCCGGCAACAGCTTCGCGCGCACCTGCTCCTCGATCTCGCGGGCAATCTCCTTGTTCTGCACGAGATAGTTGCGGGCGTTGTCCTTGCCCTGACCGATGCGGCTGCCCTTGTAGGCATACCAGGCGCCGGACTTCTCGATGATGCCCTGGGCGCTCGCGAGCTCGATGATCTCGCCTTCGCGCGAGATGCCCGCGCCGTACATGATCTCGAACTCGGCCTCGCGGAATGGCGGAGCGACTTTGTTCTTCACCACCTTCACGCGCGTCATGTTGCCGACGACTTCCTCGCCGTTCTTGATGGCGCCGATGCGGCGGATGTCGAGGCGCACCGACGCGTAGAACTTCAGCGCGTTGCCGCCCGTCGTCGTCTCGGGGTTGCCGAACATCACGCCGATCTTCATGCGGATCTGGTTGATGAAGATGACGATGGTGTTCGAGCGCTTGATGTTGCCCGTGAGCTTGCGCAGCGCCTGCGACATGAGGCGCGCGTGCAGGCCGACCTGCAGCTCGCCCATCTCGCCTTCGATCTCGGCCTTCGGCGTCAGCGCGGCGACCGAGTCGACCACCACGACGTCCACGGCGCCGGAACGGACCAGCATGTCGGTGATCTCGAGCGCCTGCTCGCCGGTGTCCGGCTGGGACACGAGCAGGTCGTTGATGTTCACCCCGAGCTTCTCGGCGTAGCCGGGATCGAGCGCGTGCTCGGCATCCACGAACGCGGCGGTCCCGCCGGTGCGCTGGACTTCGGCGATGACCTGCAGAGTGAGCGTGGTCTTACCCGACGACTCCGGCCCGTAGATCTCGACGACACGACCGCGCGGCAGCCCGCCGACGCCGAGCGCGATGTCCAGACCGAGCGAGCCCGTGGAGACGGTCTCCACATCGTACGTCTGCGCGGCATCGCCGAGACGCATGACGGAGCCCTTGCCGAATTGCTTCTCGATTTGGCCCAACGCGGCGACGAGCGCCTTCTTGCGGTTGTCATCCATTCGCTGTTCCATTCGATGCGGTTCCGGGGAAGTGATTGAAGAACGAATTATCACACAACGATGTCGCGCTGAGACCGCCGTTTGCGAGACATTCGCGTTGTTTTCGTACAGAAATACGGTCAGCGCCGCCTCTCATCCAGTCCGAAGATTTCGCGACTACTGTATAGCGAGCCCTGCGCGGTCGTGCGGCTCTCGATGAGACGGAACGCGCCGAAGCTCCAGCGGACCGGCGCCATGGCGCGGTCGCGAGTTACGCGGCGAACTTTGCGCGCAAGCGTGGCATGCACGCGGAAGGGCTTGAGATCAGGAGCAAATCCGCGTTCGGTGAGCGCGCTCTTGAGGTCCGCCGCGAGCGCTGCCGCACCGAGTGCGGAGTGGGTCGCGGTGGCGCACAGGAGCTGCGGCTTGCGCCAGTAGTCGATCCGGTCGAGGGTGATGGCGATCGGCTCGCCCCTCGCGGCCGCGACGCGGGCGCCGATATCGATCAGCTCTGTTACACGGCTCGCCGGGACGTCGCCCAGGAAGGCGAGCGTCAGGTGCAGGTTCTGCGTCGGGACCGATGTGCCATCGCACGCGGCGAGGACCGCGCGCGCGGCGTTCGCCAGAGCGAGCTGCATCGTATCGCTGGGCCAGAGGGCGAAGAACAGACGATGTCGCGGCTCCGCGGGATGCCGATCGCCGAGGCGAGGCGCGCCGGGCATCACACTCAGCGCCGCGCCAAAATGCGGCGATTTGCGATGCCCTTCGCGTGGCGGCGGGTCACGATCCGACTATCCCTTGCGCGGCTCGAGCTGCAACACGAGTTCCAGCGCGTACTCGACCGCGCGCCGGCGGATCGCCTCGCGGTCGCGCTCGAAGAACTGGCGCCGCGTTTCGATGACGACTTCATCGCCGCGCTTGCACGCGATGGCGAACCACACGGTGCCTACCGGTTTGCCGGGCACGCCGCCGTTCGGCCCAGCGATACCGCTCACCGCGATGGCCACATCCGCACCCGTCACGCGCAGCGCGCCTTGCGCCATCTCGCGCACGGTTTGCTCGCTCACCGCGCCGTATGCGTCGAGCGTCTGCGGCGAGACCCCCAGATCGCGGACCTTCGCGGCATTCGAGTACGTGACGAAGCCGGAGTCGAACCACTGCGAGCTGCCGGCGACATCCGTCACGGCCTTGGCAATCCATCCCGCAGTGCACGACTCGGCGGTGACCAAGCGACGGCCGGACCCGAGTAAGCGTCGTCCCACCCGCGTGGCGAGATCGAAGAGCGCGGCATCATCAGGCATGCGCAGCGAATTAGCGGCTGCTCGGCGCGGTGTCAAGGCGCGGAACACGCACTGCGCCGGTGAAGTACACTCTCGCGCCCGATGAACGACGTCGCGCTCGCCCAGCACACGCCGATGATGCAGCAGTACCTGCGCCTCAAAGCGCAGTACCCCGACGCGCTGCTGTTCTATCGCATGGGCGATTTCTACGAGTTGTTCTATGACGACGCGCGTCGCGCCGCGGCGCTGTTGGGGATCACGCTGACCGCCCGCGGCCACTCGGCCGGCCAGCCGATTCCGATGGCCGGCGTGCCGTTCCACAGTGTCGAGCCGTACCTCGCGAAGCTCGTGCGTCAGGGCGAGTGCGTCGCCGTGTGCGAGCAGCAGGGCGATCCCGCGAAAGCGAAAGGCCCAGTGGATCGTGCAGTGGTGCGCGTCGTCACACCGGGCACCGTTACCGATGACGCCCTCCTCGACGAACGTCGCGACACGCTGCTCGCCGCCGTCGCGCGCGACGGCGAGCGCTTCGGCCTCGCCTGGCTCGATCTCGCCGCAGGTCGCTTCACGGTGCTGGAGGCCGAAGGACACCAGGCGCTCACGGCGGAGCTCGAACGGCTGAAGCCCGCGGAGCTGCTCGTCTCGGAGAATGCCGCAGCCGACGACATCGCGCGCAATGGCACGACCTCACGCACGCGGCCGCCGTGGTATTTCGAGCTGTCGAGCGCGTCCCGCTTGCTCACTGATCAGCTCGGCACGCTGGACCTCAAGGGCTTCGGCGCCGATGAGCTGCCGCTCGCCATTTCCGCCGCCGGAGCGCTGCTCCAGTACGTGCGGGACACCCAGAAGGCCGCCGTGCCGCATATCCGCGCGCTCACGGTCGAGGAGCGCACCGATGCGCTGATCATCGATGCGACCACGCGGCGCAATCTCGAGCTCGATGCGAGCCTCTCCGGCAACGCGGGTGCGACGTTGTTCGCCGTGCTCGACACGTGCGCCACGTCCATGGGCTCACGCCAGTTGCGCCGCTGGCTCAACCGGCCGATCACCGACCATGCCACGCTGAACACGCGCTATCACGCAGTCGGCGCGCTCATCGATCGGCGCCGCTTCGAAGGTGTGCGCGAGCGCCTCCGCGGAATCGGCGACGTGGAGCGCATCCTCGCGCGCGTTGCGCTCCGCTCGGCGCGCCCACGCGACCTCGTGGGCCTGCGCGAGTCGCTCGGCGCGCTGCCCGCGCTGCGTGAGGCACTCGCGCCTATCGACTCGCCGCTGCTGCACGATCTTCATGAGCGCAGCAGCGATCACGCGGACGTCGTCGATCTGCTCACGCGCGCCATTGCCAAAGACCCGTCGACGTTCGTGCGCGACGGCGATGTGATCGCGGCCGGCTACGACGCGGAGCTCGACGAGCTGCGGCGCATCTCCACGAACACCGACGAATTCCTGCTCGAGCTCGAGCGCCGTGAGCGCGAGCGCAGCGGCATCCCCGGGCTCAAGCTGGGGTTCAACCGCGTGCAGGGATTTTTCATCGAGGTCACGCGCAAGGACGCCGAGCGCGTGCCGAAGGACTATCTGCGGCGGCAAACGGTCAAGTCCGCCGAGCGCTTCATCACGCCCGAGCTGAAGAGCTTCGAAGACAAGGTGCTCGGCGCCCGCGAGCGCGCGCTCGCACGGGAAAAGGAACTCTATGACGAGCTGCTCACGCAGCTCACCGATCGCTTGGGCCCGATGCAGCAAACCGCCGCGGCGCTCGCCGAGCTCGACGCGCTCGCCTGCCTCGCCGAGCGCGCGTGCGAGCTCAACTGGACGCGACCGGAGCTCGTGAGCGAGCCGGTGCTGAAGATCACCGCCGGCCGGCATCCGGTCGTCGAGCGCTTCTCCGACGCGCCGTTCGTGCCGAACGATCTCGCGTTGGACGCGAACCGGCGCATGCTCATCATCACCGGTCCCAACATGGGCGGTAAGTCCACGTACATGCGCCAAGCGGCGATCATCGTGATTCTCGCGCACATGGGCAGCTACGTGCCGGCGGAGCGCGCGGTGCTCGGTCCGCTCGATCGCATCTTCACGCGCATCGGCGCCGCCGACGATCTGGCGGGCGGCCGCTCGACGTTCATGGTCGAGATGACCGAAGCGGCGAACATCCTGCACAACGCAACCGCGCGCAGCCTCGTGCTGATGGACGAGATCGGACGCGGCACGAGCACGTTCGACGGACTGTCGCTCGCGTGGTCCATGGCGCGGCATATCGCCGCGCGCGTCAAAGCGTTCACGCTGTTCGCCACGCACTACTTCGAACTGACCGCGCTCGCATCCGAAGTTGACGGTTGCGTGAACGTCCATCTCGACGCAACCGAGCACGGCGAAGGCATCGTGTTCCTGCACGCCGTGCGCGAAGGGCCGGCGAACCGCAGCTACGGACTGCAGGTCGCACAGCTCGCGGGCGTGCCGCGCGATGTGATCGCGCAGGCGCGGCGCTATCTCGAAGCGCTCGAAGCGCAGCGTGACCGTCCCGGAGCCGCACGCGCCCGGCACTCGCCGCAGACGGAGTTGCCGCTGTTCGCACCCGCGAGCGTCGAACCGAGCCCCGCCGAGCAGGCGAGAGCAGCCGCCGACGCCGCGTTGCTCGCCGAAATCAAAGCCGCGCTCGGCACGCTGGACCCGGACGCGCTGAGCCCACGCGCCGCGCTGGATGCCCTGTATTCCCTGCGGGAGTTGCTGGCGAAGTATTCGTGACAGCTCAGGGACGGAGCGTGAAGTGCCCCGTCTGCAGGAACGCCGCCGCCTCACGCGCGACGAGCGGGGACAGCATCATCCCGGTGTGACTTACGGGCAAAGTTACGAAATCCGTCGCACCCGGCAGACGCGTCTCGCTCACGGCGACGGTGCCATCCGAATCTTCGTCGAACTTCACGAACAGTCGTCCGAGCCCGACAGCGCGCGTGCCGGCGATGATTCCCAGCTCGCGATCCGCCGTCCACCGTCGCGACCGCTCGGACAGCAGCTCTTCCGCGACACACCGGCCGAGCGGCGTCAGCGCCCACTCGCGGCGTGCAACCGACACCGCCGCGCGGCTGGCGACGGCCGGCACGCCGAGAAACACGACGCGCCCCGGCGGCTGCTGCGGGAATTGCTCGAGCCAGCGGTAGATCACGAGGCCACCGAGACTGTGCGCGACCAGATGCAGCCGCGTCGGCGCGAGCTGCCGCACGAATCGCTCGAGACCCGCAACGGCGTCCGCAATGGTCGCGGACACACTCCGATAGTGAAACGCGTGTACCGCAAAACCGAGCTGCTTTTGCAGTCGCCGGCGCAGCAACAGCGATTCCGTGCCGTTCATCCACAGCCCGTGGACATACAGAATGTGTGTCGCGCCGTTCTCGCCCATCCGCGTTGCGCCTGTTCGTCAAAGCCTCTCTGTAGCAGAATCTCCGACGCCGGCGCTGTGAATCCCACCGCTGTCCGGGACATGGGAACTCGCTCCACCTGCCGACCATTGAACTGCCGTGACCCCGGGGACCTTGCCAAGCGCGCGCCGCCGCGCGCGGATTCTGCGCTGGCTGATTCCGGTGCTGCTCGCGTGCGCGCCCTGCATCGCGGGAGCCGCAACTCTCACGATCAACATCGAGGGACTCAAGGATGAGCTGGCCGCCGCCGCGCGCGCCAATCTCACCTTACAGCAATACGTGGGGCGCGATGTCACGCCGGCGCAGATCAGGCGGCTCTTCAACAACTCGGAGCGGGAGATCCAGGCCGCGCTCGAGCCTTACGGCTACTACAACGTCTCCGTCCAAAGCACGCTGGAACCTGCCGACGACAAAGGCGGTCTGACCGCACTCTTCCGGGTGACGCTCGGTGAGCCCGTGGTCGTGAAGGAGAGCAAGGTGCTCGTGACCGGGCCCGGTCAAGAACTGCCCGCAGTCCGGCGCGCCGTCCGGCGTTTCAAGCCCGCGGTGGGCGATCAACTCGATCATGGCGAATACGAGGCGAGCAAGACGGCGCTCGAGACGGCGCTGTACAACTACGGCTTCCTGCGCGCGAAGCCCACGAAGAAGACCGTCGAGGTGAGGCGCAAGGAGAACACGGCGGAGATCGATGTCGAATACGAGACCGGCCCGCGCCTGAAGTTCGGCGACGTGCACTTCTCGGAATCCCAGTTCAGACCGGAGTTCCTGCAACGCTACGTGCCGTGGAAGGAAGGCGACTACTACTCGCCGGACGACCTGCTGGCGCTACAGCAGCGGCTCGTCGATGCAGACTACTTCGGGACGGTTGCGGTACAGCCCGACATGAAAAACGCCACGGATAACGAAGTGCCCGTCAACGTCGAGCTGTCGCCCGCGAAGCGCACCATCTACACCGCCGGCGTGTACGTGAGCACGGACACGGGACCGGGGGTACGTGTCGGTATGCAGCGTCGCTGGGTGAACGATCAGGGACACAAGTTCAGTGTCGACATCGACAATGCCCAGCGTCTGCAGTCGGTCGCGACCGCCTACAAAATTCCGCTGCCTGGACCGGACGACAAGAGCCTGAACTTCGGCGCGACCTATCGCGACGAGAACACTCAGACCAGCCAGTCGCGCACGGCGCGGATCGCCGCGAACGAAACGCGCCAGTGGCATGGCTGGACGCGCTCGCTCGGGCTGCAGTTCCTCGGCGGCACGTTCGAAGTGGCGGACGAGCGGAACTCATCGCACCTGCTATACGCCGAGACCACGCTGACTCGCAAAAAAGCCAACGACTTCTTTTTTCCGCGACGCGGGTATTCGCTGGCGTTCGGGTTGCGTTTCGCGCCCGAGACCGCTCTCTCCGACACGGGCTTCTCGCAAGCAACGGCGGACGCGAAGTGGATCAAGCGCATCGCGCGGCGCACGCGCTTGCTCCTGCGTGCCTCGCTCGGCGCGATGGTGGTCGACGATTTCAACGAGTTGCCACCGGAGCTGCGCTTCTTCGCGGGCGGCGACCGCTCGGTGCGCGGGTTCGACTATCAGCAGCTCGGCGCGACCAACGAGGCCGGCGGCGTGATCGGCGGCACGTATCTCACCGTCGGTAGCGTGGAGCTCGAGCATTACTTTCTGCAGAAGTGGGGCGCCGCCGCATTCGTCGATGGCGGGGACGCGTTCATGAAGGGTCAGTTCAACATGAACATCGGCGCGGGCGTCGGTCTGCGGTGGCGCTCGCCCGTCGGCGTCGTCCGGGTGGATGTGGCGAAGCCCGTGAAGAGCGACCTGGCGCACTCCTTCCGTGTGCACGTCAACATCGGACCGGATTTGTGAGCGACGAGCCGGACAACGAATCGGCCCCGCCACAGCGGCGGATGCGGCCGTTGGCCTGGACTGGCATCGCGCTCGCCGCGTTGCTCGTGCTGCTCGCCGCAGGCGTCGTATGGCTGCTCAACACGCAGGCGGGCGCACGCTTCGCAGCCAACAGCGCGGTCGCGCTTCTCGGCGGCCGTCTCGAAATCGGCAACGTGGAGGGCACGATCGCCGGGCCGCTGACCGTGAGCGGCATCCGCTGGCACGACGAAAGCGCCGGCATCGACGCGCGCGTTGCGAGCGCGTCCCTCGACATAGCGCTGCACGAGCTGTTCGCGAGGCGCGCGCATATCCTGTTTCTCGACACGAATGGCATCGACGTGCGCTCGTTCCCGCATCCGCCGAAGCCGGAAGAGCCAAGCCACTTCTCGCTGCGGCCACCGCTCGACATCGTTCTCGATCGCCTCACGCTGAAAGACGCGCGCGTCTCGAGAGAGAGCAAGACACTCGTCGTCCTGCGCACCGCTGAAGCCGTCGGAAGCTGGACCCGCAAGGGGCTCGACATCCGGAAGCTCAACGTCGATTCGCCCGACGGCACCGTGCGTCTCGCCGCGAGTGTCAGCGAACAGCGTGCGCGCAGGCAGCCGGCCTACTCCGGGCGTGCGACGGGCACTTTTCGCTGGAAGCTCGGCGAGCGCGAGTACGCTGGGAACCTCGCGGCAACGAGCACGAACCAGCAGCTCACGCTGAACGTGCGCATGTCGGCGCCCTTTCCCGCGCGGCTCGACGCGACGGCCGCGCAGACGAAGGCGCTGCCCTGGAAATTCGAGCTCGTCGTGCCGACGTTCGACCCCCGCGAGAATCTGCTGAAGGGCGGCTCGCTCGAAAGTCTCGCCACAACGCTGCACGGCGAAGGCGATCTCACCGTCGCCGAACTGCGCGGTACCGCCACGATGAACGGGCAAAGCCTGCGTATCGAGCCCGCGCGCGTGCGCTACGCCGACGAGATTCTGAAGATCGAAGCGCTGACCCTGATCGACCCTGCCGGCCGCGGGACGCTGAGCGCAACGGGCGATGTGCGTTTCGGCGCTGCGGCCGCGGCGGCGGACGCGGCCGCGCCCCCGTTCTACGCGAACCTCGACGTGCACTGGCAGGAGGTCGTGCTGCCGAAGGAGTGGGTCGGGCAGCCGCTGGGCTCGCACGGCACGGTGAAGGTCGTCGGATCGATGAAGACTTTCACCGCCGACGGCCGGCTCGCGCTCGGGCCGCCGGATCATCTCGCCGACATCGTCATCGACGTCGCCGGCACGCCCGAGCAGATTCGGGTGAAGCAGCTCGCCGTCACCGAAAAGACCGGCAATCTCAACGCAACCGGCACCGTGACTCTGAAGCCGCGCATCGGCTGGCAGTTCAACGCCACGGCGCAGCGGTTCGATCCGGGGCAATTCCTCGTCGGCTGGCCGGGGCAGCTTGGATTTGCGCTCGACACGTCCGGCCGGCTGCTCGAGAGTGGGCCCGAAGCGTCGCTCGATCTGAAGGATCTGTCGGGCAAGCTGCGCGGCCGCTCGCTGGAAGGTCGCGCCGCGCTCACCCTGAATCCGCAGAAGATCGTCGCCGGCACGCTCAGCTTGAGGTCCGGCAGAAGCTCGATCGGCCTCACCGGGCGCGGCGGCGAGTCGCTGGATCTCGACACGCAGTTCGACATCGCATCGCTCGAAGACTGGCTGCCGCGATCGGCTGGCTCCGTGAGCGGCAAATTCCACATCACGGGGACGTGGCCGGTGCTCGCGGTGCAAGGCGGCGCGCAGGCCCGCGGGCTCGCGTTCGCCGATTACTCCGCGAAGGCGATCGACGTGACCGCGGACGTCAAGAATCCGAAATCGCCCGAGGGCTCGCTGCGGATCACGGCCACGGACATCGTCGCTGCCGGATTCTCGTTCTCGAACACGGAGCTCACCGCGTCGGGAAACGAGAAGAATCACTCGGCGCAGCTCACCGCGACGGGCCAGCCGCTCACGGTTCAAGTGCGGGTGCACGGCGCGCGCAATGGCAATGGATGGTCCGGCAGCATCGATCAGATGGTGCTCGCCGCGATCGGGCTCGAGCCGTTCTCCTTGCGGCAGCCCACGCCGGTGAGCTGGTCGCCGCGCGGCTTCGATCTCTCGGAGATGTGCCTCGCGGGCGAGAATATGAGCGCGTGCGTCGCGGCGAATCGGAACGAAGCCGGCGAGTTGAGCGGCAAGTACCGTCTCGAGCATGTGCCGCTCGGCCTTTTCGCGGCGCTCGCCGTCCCCGCAATGCCGCTGCGGATCGAAGCCGTGATCGACGGCGACGGCAACATTCGCCGCACGCCGGAGGGCCAGCTCTTCGGGGACGTGCACATCGCGTCGGCATCGGGACGCATCACCGAGTCGGGCGCGCCCGCGCAGGAAGATGCGGCGGATGCTCTCCTCACCTACGAGAATCTGCAGCTCAAAGCGACGCTGGCCGGGACGACGGCGAACGGCACGATCGGCGCGACACTCGGCAATGGCGGCACGCTCGCCGGCAAGGTCGCGCTCGCCGATCTCGGCACCTCATCCGCATCGATCGACGGCAGCCTGAAGCTCGTGCTCGCGGACTTGTCGCCAGCCGGGCTCTTCGTGCCCCAGCTCGCGAACGTGCAGGGGCGTGGCGAGGCGAATGGCGCCGTCACCGGCACGCTCGCAGCGCCGCGGGTCACGGGTAACGTTGCGCTGATGGGACTTGGCGCCGAGGTGCCGCAGCTCGGCATCAAGCTGCACGATGGCGAGCTCACGGCGAACCTCACCGAGGACAGGAGTGTCACGCTGAACGGCCGCATCGGCTCGGGCGATGGGGAGATCACGCTGACGGGCGACACGACCAGCGAAGGTGTCGTGCAGGTGAAGGTGCAAGGAAAGGATTTCGTCGCGGCGAACATTCCGGGTGCGAAGGTGTTCATCGCTCCGGACCTCGTGTTCGCGCGGAGCAATCAGAAGATGACGCTTGGCGGCAGCGTCACCGTGCCGCGCGCGGATGTCGATCTCACCAAGCTGCCGAAGCAAGGCGCGAGCGTGCAACGCGCATCGCCTGACGTCATCGTCGTCGACGACAAGAATGCGGCGGTCGAGAAGTCCAAGAGCGTGCCGCTCGAGGCGCACGTGACCGTCATCCTGGGCCGCAACGTGAACCTCGTCGGGTACGGGCTCACCTCGAAGGTCCAAGGCCAGCTCGTCGTGCACGAAGTGCCGGACCAGCAGACCACGGCGACGGGCGAGCTGCGCGTCAGCGGCACGTACAAGGCTTACGGACAGGACCTCACGATCCAACAAGGCCGGCTGCTCTACGCCGGTCAGTCGATCGCGGATCCGCAGCTGAATCTGGTCGCGACGCGCACGGTGGACACCGTCACGGCGAAGCTCATCGTCACCGGCAGCGCGCAGAAGCCGCTGCTGGAAGTCACGTCCGACCCGCCGATGCCGCAGACGCAAGCGCTCTCGTATCTCGTGGCCGGCAAGCCGCTCAACGAAGTGGGGAGCGGCGAAGGAGACATGGTTCAGTCCGCGGCGCGCTCACTCGGCGGCGCGGCGGGCAACCTTCTTGCTAAGGGACTCGGCAAGCGACTCGGCATCGACCAGATCGGGATCGAGGACACGCCCGAAGCCGGCGGCTCGGCGTTCACCGTGGGGCAGTATCTGTCGCCGCGGCTCTACTTGAGCTACGGCGTCGGCCTGTTCGAGCCCGGGCAGGTGGTGACGTTGCGCTACCGGATCAACTCGCGACTGTCCCTCGAAGCGGTGCAGGGCACCTTGAGCCAGAGAGCGGGCATCAACTTTCGCCTGGAGAGATGAGCCATGCCAACGCCGGATAAACCCCACAAGGTTCCAGGTCCCGACCATCCGATCACGCTCGCCGCGAACGCGGGACGCGTCGTCGTGACCGTGGCGGGACAGGTCATCGCGGACACGCGCGCGGCGGTGACGCTGCAGGAAGCGAGCTACCCGCCCGTGCAGTACATCCCGCGCGAAGACGTCGACATGTCGAAGCTCACCCGCACGAGCCACACGAGCCACTGCCCCTACAAGGGCGATGCGTCGTACTACAGCATTCCGGCGGGCGGCGAACGCGCGGTGAATGCGGTGTGGAGCTATGAGGATCCTTATCCGGAAGTGGTGCAGATCAAGGATCACCTCGCGTTCTATCCCAATCGCGTCGACAGCATCGAAGAGCGCGCCGGGGGCTGACAGCGCCCGACGCGGCGGCGACGCGGCCGCGGCTCATCCCGCTCTGCTCTTGCCGCGCGCGGATGGTCGGGGCCAGCGCTGCTGGCGACTCACGCCGACGGGCCGCCCCACCTGCGGAACCGCGCGGATGCGGCGCACTCAGTTCTGCGGTTGCCGCGCGGATGGTCGGCGCGAACTCTGCTGCCGACTCACGCCGACGCGCCGCACACACCTGTGCTGCCGACGCGCGCGGATGCAGCGCGCTCAGTTCTGCGGTTGCCGCACGCGGATGTGCAGCTCGCGTAGCTGCGCTTCGCTGACGGGCGTCGGCGCGTCGGTCAGCGGGTCCGCGGCGGTCTGCGTCTTCGGGAACGCAATGACCTCGCGGATG
>DASZSS010000353.1:0-3391 GCA_035548535.1 Steroidobacteraceae bacterium | reverse complement strand
TCGTCGCTCTCGTCGGGCTCCGCGAGATCCATCTTGGTGGGGTTCTGCGGCTGCGCGATCACATCGGGCGCGTTCGGGTCGATGAACCCGACCACGATGTCGACGAGGCGCGCCTGTCCGGCCTTCACCGGCTCGTACGCCTTCAGCAGGAAGTCGTACGTCGGCGGATACATGGACAGCGCGGTGCGCACGGCATCGAGCCCTTCCTCGATGCGCTTCGCGATGCGGATTTCGCCTTCGCGCGTCAGCAGCTCGACCGTGCCCATCTCGCGCATGTACATGCGCACCGGGTCGGTCGTGCGACCGAGCTCCGCATCGAGGGCGGCGAGCGCCGCTGCGGCTTCTTCGATTGCTTCCTCGTCGGCCGGCGCGGACGGCTCGGCCGCGAGCAACGACTCGGAATCCGGTGCCTTCTCGTACACCGGAATGCCCATGTCGTTGATGGTGTTGACGATGTCCTCGATCTGCTCGGGATCGACGATCTCGGACGGCAGGTGATCGTTCACCTGCGCATAGGTCAAATAGCCCTGCTCTTTGCCACGGGCGATCAGCAGCTTCAGTTGCGACTGACGATCTTCTGTCATAGCGGGTAGACGGGCGAGTCCCACAGGGGCCTTCTTCTCGCTCGCCGACTTCGCGGCGGTCTTGCCGTCGACGGGGGCGGCATGCGCCGCAGGCGCCTTGCTCTCGCGCGCCTCGGCACTCTTGGTGGCGGCAGCGCTGGCGGCGGCCGCGTGCGCGGCGCCCTGCGCTCCGGACTTCTTGGCGGCCGCAACGGCCGGCTTCGCCGCATCCTTCTCACGCGCGTGCGCGGCCGCCTTCTTGGGCGAGGCCGCCTTCGCAGGCTTGTGAGCGGATGTCGTGCGTTTCTTACTGGAGGCTGTCGGAGGCTTTGGCTTACGTGTCATGACGAGGAGGTTGGGCGGTCAGCATTCGATCCCCCTATGTGAGCCTCGGCGAAGACCAACTCAAGGGGCGCCGAAGAAAAGCGCGCAATTCTATTGGAGAGTCGCGCGCCTGCCAAATCCACCGACCGTCGCGGCTCCCGGGAAATTTCAGGAGCGCGCCGGTCGACGGGTAACAAGTCTCGTAAATTCAATGCGTTCGGTCTCGTTCAGGGCGTCCATCCCGTGTTGACTGATGCGGGCGTTCAGCGCCTCGAAGCGCCGCCTATCGGCCAGCTCGGCGAGCTTCAGCAAGGCGGCGCGCAGCTCGCCGGCCGCGGTGGCGGCGTCGGTGATCAGGTCGTCTTTCTGAAGAAGCTTTACCAGCGATTCCTGTTCCGGTCTGTCGGCCCATCGCTGGATAACTTGACCCGAGGACTGCGCTGGCTGGGCACGTAGGTTGTCGAGGAGCTCACGGAGCAGATCGATGCCGGCCTCTTCGACACGGTCGAGCCCGGCGCGTTCCTCCGCGCTCACGTCCGCCGCGATCTGGGGGAAGCGCAGCAAGCGATCCACCGCCTGGCGAACGAGGCTGCCGCGGCCGGCGCTCGTCTGAGCGCGTCCGGGCTGGCGCCGCGGCGGCAGCGCGCGCGGGACGGCCGTGGCGGGCGCGGGCTCGACTGCTTCGCGCGGAATTTTGGCGCCGGCATTCCAGAGCTCGGCGAGCCGCTGCGCCGGGAGCTTTATCGCCTCCGCCACCCGGCCCAGCAGGAGCTCGTGATAAACGCCGGGCGGGACCTTCGCGAGCAAGGGTCGGGCCGCTTCCGCGAAGCGCGCGCGCCCGTCCGCGTGCGAGAGGTCCACCTGCTCGGCCAGCGAGCGCACGAAGTACTCCGACAGCGGCAGCGCCTGGCCGAGCCGCGCTTCGAATTGTTCGCGTCCTTCTTCACCCACCAGCGAATCCGGGTCGTGGCCTTCGGGAAGGAAGAGGAAACGCATCTCGCGCCCTTCGCGGGCTTCGGGCAGGGCGTGCTGGAGCGCGCGCCAGGCCGCGGCGCGCCCGGCGCGGTCGCCGTCGAACGCGAACACGACTTCGCTCACGAGGCGAAAGACTCGCTTCAGATGCTCGGGCGTGGTCGCGGTGCCGAGCGTCGCCACGGCGTACTGAATCCCGGATTGATGGAGCCGCACCGTGTCCATGTAGCCTTCGACGATCAGGAGGCGCTTGAGGCTTACACGCGCCTGACGCGTCTCGTACAGACCATACAGCTCGCGGCCCTTGTGAAAGAGCACGGTCTCCGGCGAGTTCAGGTACTTCGGCTCGCCCTGGTCGATGATGCGGCCGCCGAACGCGATGACCCGGCCGCGCGCATCGCGGATCGGAAACATGATGCGGTCGCGGAAGCGATCGTAGTGACGCTCGCCCTCGCGCGCCTGCCCGCGCTCCCGTTCGATGATGAGCCCCAGCTCCGCGAGCTGCTTGCGCGCTTCGTCGGAGCCGCCGAAGCGCCGCAGCACCTCGTTCCAGGAATTCGGCGCGTAGCCGATGCCGAAGCGCTCGAGCGTCTCGTTCGTCAGGCCGCGATTGCGCACGTACTGCGTGGCGCGCGTGTCGCGCACGAGCTGATCCATATAAAAGCGCGCCACCTTCCCCATGAGGTCGAACGCGTCGTCATCGATGCGCCGTGGGCCGGCGGCGTCGCCGCCTTCGTGCGGGACCTCGAGCCCGAGCCGGCTCGCGAGGTCCTCCACGGCCTCCGGAAAGGAGAGGCGGTCGTAGCTCATCAGGAACCCGAGTACGGTGCCGTGCGCACCGCAGCCGAAGCAGTGATAGAACTGCTTCTCGGGGCTCACCCAGAAGGACGGCGTCTTCTCGCCGTGAAACGGGCAGCAGGCCTTGTACTCGCGCCCGGATTTCTTGAGCGGCACGCGCGCGCCGATGATCTCCGCGATGTCCGCGCGGGCGATCAGCTCGTCGATGAAGGATTGGGGGATGCGGCCCATGGGGAGTGGCCGATAGTTTAGCTGGCGCGGGGTGGCGCGCGCCTCGCGCTGCCTAGTTCGCCGCCGCGGACGAGCTCGGCGCGGGCTCGCTCGGGACCGGCGCGCTGTCCTCGGTCTCGGGGCTCGTACAGAGCAGGGCGTGACGCTCGGCGCGCGGCTTCTTCGCCAGGTCGCGAACCGCGGCGTAGAACGCTGGGAGATTCCCGTTGTGGAGCGCCAGCAAGCGCGTGAATCCCGGAACGCAGTCGTAATAGGTGGCCACCGATGCGAGGTGGGCGTTGTTCAGGCCCTCCTCGATCCAGTCGTCATACCCGGAGTGGCCGCCGAGCTTCTTGTCCAGCGCGCGGATCTCATCCGCCAGCTTGCTGAAGATGTCCGCTTTGCGCGCCCGCATTTCCTCGCGCGGAATCTGCTGCGCGTAGAGGTCCGCGAGCTGCGCGCGCGTGCGCGTGAAGAGCGCAAGGTATTGCCGCTGATGTTGTCGCCGCGTCTTGTATCGCGCG
>DASZSS010000352.1:0-3630 GCA_035548535.1 Steroidobacteraceae bacterium | reverse complement strand
GGCGAGCGGGCAGTCGGTCTGACCGGACTCTTGCCGCAAAGGTTTCATCCCCACGACGCCGCGCGCGAGCTCGTCATCCCCGAGAATCAGCGCGAGCGGCGCGTTGCTGCGGTCCGCGCGCCGGAACTGCGCTTTGAAGTTACCGCCGCCGAGATTCATCTCGAAGCGGCGCTGCGGGAACCGATCGCGGAGCTGCTCGAGGAGCTTCAACGCCTCGACGGTCGCGCGCTCGCCGGCGACCACGACATACACGTCCGGCGCCGGGCGCGGCGGGACCGTGCCCGCCTTCTGGAGCAGCTTGACCACGCGCTCAATCCCCATCGCGAAGCCGATGGCGGGCTGGGATTCGCCGCCGAGATGCGCGATCAGGCCGTCGTAGCGGCCGCCGGCGCACACGGCGTTCTGCGAGCCGAGCGCGTCCGTGACCCACTCGAACACGGTGCGATTGTAGTAATCGAGGCCGCGCACGAGACGCGGATTCACCCGGTATGGCACGCCGAGCGCGTCGAGCGCCTGACACAGCGTCGCGAAATGCTGGCGCGACTCGGCGTCCAGGTGCTCCGTCAGCACGGGCGCGCCGGCGATGAGTGCCTGCATCTCAGGGTTTTTGCTGTCGAGAATGCGCAGCGGATTGCCTTCGAGCCGGCGGCGGCTGTCCGCGTCGAGCTGCGACTCGTGGCTCCGGAAATACGACACCAGCAGCTCGCGATAGGCACGGCGCGCCTCGGGCGTGCCCAGCGAATTGATTTCGAGCCGCACGCGATCGATGCCGAGCATGCGCCACAGGCGCGCGGTCATCGCGATGATCTCGGCATCCACATCCGGGCCGGCGAAGCCGATCGTCTCGACATCGAGCTGATAGAACTGACGATAGCGCCCTTCCTGCGGCGTCTCGTGCCGGAACATCGGCCCGATGCACCAGAGCTTGTGGCGCGCGCCACGCAGCATGCCGTTCTCGATGGCGGCACGCACGATGCCCGCGGTCGCTTCGGGACGCAGCGTGAGCAGCGTGCCGTTGTCGTCGAAGGTGTACATCTCCTTCTCGACCACGTCGGTCAGCTCGCCGATCGCGCGCTTGAAGAGCCGCGTCTCCTCGACGATGGGCACGCGAATCTCTTCGTACCCATATGCGGCTACGAGTTTGCGCACGATGTTCTCGACGTATTGCCACGTACCGATTTCGGCCGGCAGCACGTCGTTCATGCCGCGTACGGCTTGGATGATGTCCGCCAAAACTACTCCCCGCTCGGCTTGCTCGCGGCGGAAGCGGCCTCGTTCGGCCGCGCGCGGACGATGCGCCCGGAGCGATTGATGGTGAATTGCGCGCTGTCGTTCTGGACTGCGCTCGCCGGCACCTTTGCGGGCCGACCGTTGATGTTGACCGTGACACCGGGCGCGTTGCCCAGCACGACGCGCAGCGGCGGCGTGCCGCTGACCGCGTGCGAGGTGTTGGCGGCGCCGATGTCGTAGAAGAGCCGCTGGCCGTCGGCGTCATAGACCTCGGCCCAGCTATCCGCCGAGAATTGCAGCGTGACGTCGATGGACTTGAGGGGTCGCGGCTCGGGCGGCGGCGAAGGAGTCGGCGTCGCCGCGAGTTGAGTGGACTTGGTGATTTGCGCGCTCGACGCCGCGCCCGCGGTCGTGCCTGCGCGAGTGCCGGTGCCGCGACGACCTGTGCTGGCGGCGGTCGTGCTCGCCTCGTCATTCGGCGCAGCGGCCACCGGCCGCTCGGCGCTCGCTTCGACCTCGCTCGTGCGGCCGGCAGTTTCTGGCGAAGTCGTCGCGGGCGGCGCGGTTTCGGCAGTGCCTGATGCGGCCGTCGTGGTGTCCTCGCGCGTTTCCACCTCTTGCGCTTCCACCGCCTGCGGCGCCACGGGGGGACTGAGCTTGCCCACGTTCTGCAAGATCCACCACACCGTTCCGACGAGCGCGAACGCAATCAGCACGACCAGCGACGGCAACACGAGCTTGCGCGGATCGGTCTGATGGTGCGCGGCCTTCGGTAGCTGCGTGAGATCCGGCAACACCGGCTTGATCGCGGCGGAGTACGCATCCAGCAGCTCCTGGATGTTCTCGCCGACGAGCTCCGCGTAGCGCTTGATGTGCCCCTTCACGTACACGGGCGCATCGAACTCGGCGAAGCGTTCCGCCTCGAGCTTCTCCACCACCACCGGATCGACGTGGAGCTTCTCCGCGAGCTGCAGCAACGTCAGGCCCAGCCGTTCGCGGCCGGCCTTGAGTCGCGCACCGATACCGGTGCGGAATTCGCTCGCGGGAGTCGCGGACATGCCATCAGCCAGGGTTGCGCTTCGTCTCGAGCGAACGCAACTGGTCGGAGCCGGCGAACTCGATACGCAGCCGACGGGTGTACTTCTCTTCGGCCACGCGGTCGCCCTGGGCCCGCGCGAAGCGCACCCCGAGCAGCAGCAGATCCGCGGTGGCCGGATGCGAAGCGAGATAGCGGTCGAGCTGCGCACGTCCCACGGCGATCCGACCGCGCTCGAGCTCCAGATCGGCGGACTGGAAAGCGGCCTCGGCGAAACCCGGTCGAATCTGCAGCGCGCGCGCGAACGCGTTCGCCGCTTCGTCGTACCGCTTGGCGGCGCGCAGGCAGACGCCCGCGTTGCTGTAGGCCATCTCGGGCGTGCGATACAGCGGGTTGCGCGCCGCTTCGAGGAAGCGCTTCACGCCCTCCTCCGTGCGCCCGTTCTTGCAGAGGTACACGGCGTAGTTGTTGACGATCTCCGGATCGTGTGGGGCGAGCCGGATGGCCGTCTTGTAGTGCGATTCCACTTCGGCCGGCTCGTTCAGCTTCTCGTACAGGAGCGCGAGGACGCTGTGCGTCTCCGGGTCGCGCGGGTTGTACTTCTCTGCGCGCTCGAGCTTCTCTTTCGCGAGCGCGAGGTTCCCCTGGCGCAGATACACCGTGCCGAGCTGCTTGTTCAGCGACGCGGCCTTCTCCGCGTCGGTCTCGTCGGAGCGGTAGTTGCTGGTGGGCATGTTGCCGCCATTCGATGCGCACGCCGCTAGCAGCAGCAGTAGCGCGGACGCGAAGACCCCGGGACGCGCATATCTCATGATGGTTGTACCGCCACGCCAATGAGCTTGTTGCCGAGCCGGACGGTCGTGCGATCGATGACCTTGCCGGCGAGCTGTCCGCACGCCGCGTCGATGTCATCCCCCCGGGTGCGCCGGATGGTGGCGAGGAGACCTCGCTGGATGCATTCGTCGCGGAAGCGCTGAATCCGCTCCGCGGGCGAGCGCCGGTAGCGCGTGCCCGGGAACGGGTTGAACGGGATCAGGTTCATCTTTGCCGGATGACCCTTCAGAAGCTGCGCGAGCTCGCGCGCGTGCGCGAGGGAGTCGTTGACCCCATCGAGCATAACGTATTCGAAGGTGACGCTGCGGCCGTTCTGCTCGTCGATGTAGTGCCAGCAGGCTTCGAGCAGCTCCGCGATCGGATGCACGCGGTTGATGGGCACGAGCTCGTTGCGCAGCTCATCGTTCGGCGCGTGCAGCGACACGGCGAGCGCGACGTTCACCTCTTCGGCCAGCTTGTAGATCTGCGGCACGAGCCCCGACGTCGAGAGCGTCACGCGCCGCCGCGACAGATCGAACCCGAGATCGTCC
>DASZSS010000351.1:0-3124 GCA_035548535.1 Steroidobacteraceae bacterium | reverse complement strand
GCCGGCATGCCGACGGACATCTTCCCGGACATCAAGATCCCCGTCATCGCGCTCACCTTCCAGTACTCGGGCATGGCGCCCGACGAGATGGCCGGACGCATCACCGGCCAGATCGAGCGCTATGTCACGACCATCGTCAACGACGTCGAGCACGTCGAATCCACGACATATCCCGGCGTCGCGGTCATCAAGATCTTTTTTCAGCCGGGCGTCGACATCAATCTCGCGATGTCGCAGGTCACGGCGTTCGGGCAGACCAATCTCAAGCAGATGCCGCCCGGCACGACCCCGCCGCTGATCCTGAAATACAACGCCTCGAGCGTGCCAATCATCCAGCTCGCGATGGCGAGCCAGAAGCTCACCGAGTCGCAGCTCTTCGATTTCGGCAACCAGTTTATCCGGTCGCAGATCGCCACAGTTGCCGGTGCCTCCATCCCCTACCCGTACGGAGGCGCCACCCGGCAAGTGCAGGTTGATCTGCGGCCGGATGCCTTGCGCGCCCACGGCCTCACCGCGAACGACGTCAACGCCGCGATCGGCAATCAGAACCTGATCCTGCCCGCCGGCACGCAGAAGATCGGCGACACCGAATACAACGTGAAGCTCAACGCGAGCCCGCTGCGGATCGAGGAGCTGAACAACCTGCCGATCAAGAGCGAGAACGGCGCGGTCACCTACCTGCGCGACGTCGCGTTCGTGCACGACGGCCACCCGCCGCAGACCAACATCGTGCGCGCCGACGGCCGGCGCTCCGTGCTCATGACCATTCAGAAGACGGGCTCGGCGTCCACGCTGAGCATCGTCAACGCGATCAAATCGAGGCTGCCGCAAATCCGCGAGCTGCTTCCCGAGGGTGCCTCAATTGCCGTCACCGGGGACCAGTCCGTGTTCGTCAAGGCAGCCGTGCAGGGGGTGGCGGCGGAAGGGCTCATCGCCGCCGCCCTGACTGCACTCATGATCCTGCTGTTCCTCGGGAGCTGGCGCAGCACGCTGATCATCACGATCTCGATTCCACTCTCGATCCTGTCGTCGATCATCCTGCTGAACGCGCTCGGCGAGACGATCAACATCATGACGCTCGGCGGCCTGGCGCTCGCGGTCGGCATCCTCGTCGACGACGCGACCGTCACCATCGAGAACATCAACCGCCATCTCGAAGAAGGCCGCAGCGTCGAAGCGGCCATCCTCGAGGGGTCGCAGCAGATTCTCGTGCCGGCGCTCGTCTCGACGCTGTCCATCTGCATCGTGTTCATCCCGATGTTCCTGCTGACCGGCGTGGCGCGCTTCCTGTTCGTGCCGATGGCCGAGGCCGTCGTGTTCGCGATGCTGACCTCGTACGTGCTCTCGCGCACGCTCATTCCAACGCTCGCCAAGTACTGGCTGCGCACGCATGCCGAAGAGCAGGCGGCGGCGCGCGAGCCGGGCGCCCTGCAGCGCTTCCAGAAGCGCTTCGAGGCGCGCTTCGAGCACGTGCGCGATCGCTATCACCGTGCGCTCGAGGGCGCGCTGCGCCATCGCTCGGCGTTCGTCGCCGTGTTCCTCGGCGCGGTGTTCGCCTCGATGCTGCTGTATCCCCTGCTCGGCCGTAATTTCTTCCCCGAAGTCGACTCGGGGCAGATCAAGCTGCACGTACGCGCGCCGACCGGCATTCGCGTCGAGCAGACCGCGGCGCTCGTCGATCACGTCGAAGAGGCGATTCGCAAGGTGATCCCGGCGCACGAGCTGGCGAGCATCGTCGACAACGTCGGCCTGCCGGTGTCGAGCATCAACCTGACGTACGGCAACTCGGGCAGCATCGGCACGAGCGACGCGGACGTGCTCATCACACTGACGGAAGATCACGGCCCGACCGCCGACTACGTCCGCGAGCTGCGCAAGCAGCTACCGCGGCAGTTCCCCGGCATGACGTTCGCGTTCCTGCCGGCCGACATCGTCAGCCAGATCCTGAACTTCGGCTTGCCGGCGCCGATCGACGTGCAGGTCGTCGGCCCCAGCCCGAAGAATCGCGACGTGGCGAACGAGCTCCTCGAGCGGTTGCGCCACGTGCCCGGGCTCGTCGATCTGCGCATTCAGCAGACCTTCAATCAGCCGGAGCTGCGCGTCGTCACCGACCGCAGCCGCGCCGATCAGCTCGGCATCACGCAGAAGGACATCGCGAACAATCTGCTGCTGACGCTTTCGGGCAGCGGCCAGATCTCTCCGACCTTCTGGCTGAATCCCGAGAACGGCGTGCAGTATCCGATCGTCGCGCAAGCTCCGCAGTACCGCATGTCGTCGCTGCAGGACCTGCAGAACACGCCAATCAACGGCAGCAGCGGGAGCTCGCAGATCCTCGGCGGTCTCGCCACCATCTCGCGCGGGTTCGGGCCCGGCGTCGTCACTCACTACGACGCGCAGCCGGTCATCGACCTCTACGGCGCGGTGCAGGACACCGATCTCGGTGCCGTCGCAAAGGAGGTGGACAAGGTCATCGCCAGCTTCGAGGGCAAGCTGCCGAAGGGCACGCGCATCGTCATGCGCGGTCAGGTGCAGACGATGACCTCGTCGTACACCGGCCTGCTCATCGGTCTCACCGGCGCGATCCTGCTCGTGTATCTATTGATCGTGATCAATTTCCAGTCGTGGCTGGACCCCTTCATCATCATCACCGCGTTGCCGGCAGCGCTTGCGGGCATTGCGTGGATGCTTTTGATCACAGGCACCACGCTCAGCGTGCCGGCGCTCACCGGCGCGATCATGTGCATGGGTGTGGCCACTGCGAACAGCATTCTGGTCGTGAGCTTCGCGCGCGGCCGCATGGCCGAAGGCGCGACGGCCTGGCAGGCGGCGCTCGATGCGGGCTTCACGCGCTTCCGGCCGGTTCTCATGACAGCGCTCGCGATGATGATCGGCATGTTGCCCATGGCCCTCGGCCTCGGTGAAGGCGGCGAGCAGAACGCCCCGCTCGGCCGCGCGGTGATTGGCGGTCTGATGCTCGCCACGGTCGCGACGTTGTTCTTCGTTCCCACGGTGTTCGCGATCCTGCATGGTCGCGGCGCGAACCCGCAGCTCGAGAAAGCCTGATACGGACTGAGCCCATGAATCACTCGATCCCCCCAACCGGAACGCCCGCGCACACGCGCGG
>DASZSS010000350.1:0-10901 GCA_035548535.1 Steroidobacteraceae bacterium | reverse complement strand
GAAGTCGTAGCGGTTGATCGTGCCGGACGCGTCGGCGCCGCAGACTTCATTGCCTTTGCGCATCGGATGCGGCTTGCACATGAACTGATTGATCTTCAGCGTCACCGGCTTCGTCACCCCTTTCAGGGTCAGGCTGCCGGTCACCTCGGTGGGCGTGTCGCCGCTCCACTTGCTGATCTTGCCTTTGTACGTCGCGGTCGGGTAATTCGCGACGTCGAACATCTTCGGCTCCTTCTTCGCGTGCTCGCTCAGCTTGTCATTGGTGAACGCGAGCGAGGTCGTGTCGATCGTGATGTCGACGGTGCCCGTCTTCGCCGCCTTGTCGAGCGTGATCGAGCCGGACGTCGACTTGAACGTACCGCGCAGCACCGAGAGTCCGCCCATGTGATCGGCCGCGAAGCTCGGATACGTGTGATCGGGGTCGATCTTGTAAGTGACGGGGGCGGCGTTCGCGACGACCGCGACGGTCAATCCGAGGGCACCGGCGAGCAGTGTGGCCTTCATCGTTCCATCCTTTCGCAAGAGACCAAAGTGGGATTGGGCCGCGCCCCTGACGCGCGGGAGCGGTAGCCTAACGGGAGCGAGGGCCCGCCTGGAAGTAGCGACTCAGAGCCCCAATGCGCTTGCGACTGCCTGGTGGGTGACCTTGCCCGCGTGCACGTTCAGACCGGCCGCCAGGCCCGGATCTTTCTGCATCGCCTTTTCCCAACCGTAGTCTGCGAGCGCGCGGACATAGGGCAGCGTGGCGTTCGTGAGCGCGAACGTCGACGTGCGCGGCACGGCGCCGGGCATGTTCGCCACACAGTAGTGAATGACGCCATCGACAACGAACGTCGGCTCCGCGTGCGTCGTCGGATGGCTCGTCTCGAAGCAGCCACCCTGATCGATGGCGATGTCGACGAGCACGGCGCCGGGCTTCATGCGCTTGACCATCGCGCGCGTCACGAGCTTCGGAGCCGTCGCGCCGACCAGCAGGACGGCGCCGATCACGAGATCCGCGTCGAGCACGAGCCGCTCGATGGTCTCGGCCGTGGAGTACGCCGTGCGCAGCGCCCCACCGAAGTTGAATGAAAGCTCACGCAACCTGTCGACGGAGCGATCGACGACCGTGACGTCCGCACGCAGCCCGAGCGCCATTTCGGCGGCATGAGTGCCGGCGACGCCGCCGCCGAGAATGACGACCTTCGCGGGCGGCACCCCCGGCACGCCACCCAACAGCACTCCGAAGCCGCCCGCCGCCTTCTGCAGGCAGCCGGCACCCACCTGCACGGACATCCGCCCAGCCACCTCGCTCATCGGCGTGAGCAGTGGCAGGCGTCCGTTGCGATCGGTGACGGTTTCGTAGGCGATGGCGGTGGCGCCGGACTTCATCAGTCCGAGGGCCTGCTCGCGATCGGCGGCGAGATGCAGGTATGTGAAGAGCACCTGCCCCGGCCGCAGCATCGCGTACTCTTTGGGCTGCGGCTCCTTCACTTTCACGATGAGCTCGGAGCCGGTGAACACCTGCTCGGCGCTATCCGCGATCTTTGCTCCACAGGCCTCGTACTCGGCGTCGTCGACACCTATGCCTTTGCCGGCTCCGGTTTCGACGATGACCTCGTGGCCCGCGGCGGTGAGCTCACGCACGCCCGCCGGCACGAGCCCTACCCGGTATTCGTGAACCTTGATCTCGCGAGGGACACCGATTCGCATGGGAGGCTCCGGTTTGCTGTGCGGGGGAAACCGGAGAGCAAGATTACGGGCCGCCTTGGGCGGCCCCTTGCGTAGTGGTCGCGACAGGTCCGGCGACGTGGCAGAATCTGCCGCTCATCGCCCCATCCACGAAAGAATCCTGCGCCAATGGACCTCGATCGCTACGATCGCGCCATCCTCAAAATCCTGCAGCAGGACGCCCGGATCACCAATGCCGCGCTGGCGGAGAAGGTCAGCCTGTCGGAATCCGCCTGTCTGCGGCGCGTGCGGGCCCTCGAAGAGTCCGGGCTGATCGAGGGCTACACGGCCATCCTCAATCAGCAGAAGGCCGGGTACCCGGTGAACGTGTTCGTGAACATCACGCTCGACCGGCAGGCGCAGGCCGGTCTCGACGCCTTCGAGACGGCGGCCCGGAAGATACCCGAGGTGATGGAGTGCTACCTGATGACGGGAGACTTCGACTACCTGCTGCGAGTGGTCGTCGCCGACCTGGCGGATTTCGAGCGGCTACATCAGGCGCTTGCGCGGCTGCCGAGCGTCGCCCGGGTGCACTCCAGCTTCGCCGTACGCACGGTGACCCGTGCGACGGCGTTGCCGATGAAGTGACGGATTAGGCCGCGGGCGCGCGCGAGTAAGCCGGCAGGCGCGCCGCGAAGTCGCGCAGTGCGCGAATGCCACTCGCCTCCGCCTGCGCACACCACTCTTTCAGGCCCTGCACGGCACGCGCCTGATTGGCGTCGTTCCAGAGCTGCGTCAACCGCTCGCGGAACTCGTGGATCGTCTTCAGCTCCTTGTGGCGGGCGAGCAGCTCGCGCAGCGCGCGCTGCGCCTGTTCGGCGAGCAGCGCCGGATGGCGGATGAGCAGCTTCGGCGCGGCGGGCGGGATGGTCCCGTGCGGCTCGCGACGCTGGATCTCGCGGCACACCGGACGCACGACGCGACGCGCGTAATCGCGCAGCACGTACATGCGGTTCGTGAACAGCGCCTGCACGGTCTCGGTGTCGAGCGTCTTCTTCTTTTTCTCGAGGCGCGGACGCGGCGCCACGCGCTTCACCTTGGCAAGACCGAAGAACGCGAAAATCTTGATGAACACCCAACCCATGTCGAACTCCCAGCGCTGCAGCGAGAAGCGCGCCGACCACGGGAAGGCATGGTGGTTGTTGTGCAGTTCCTCACCGGCGATGAAGAGCCCCCACGGAATGATGTTCGTCGCGGCCGACGCCATCTCGAAGCTGCGATAGCCGGTGTGATGACCCAGACCGTTGATGACGCCCGCGGCGAAGAACGGCTGCGCGGCGAGCTGGATGGTGACCATCAGGATGGCCGGCACGCCGAAGAGGATGAGCTGGATGATGGAGAACAGAACGATGCCGGCCTTCGGAAAGCGGCTGTAGATGTTGCGCTCGACCCAATCGTCCGGGGTGCCGCGGCCGTAGTTCTCGAGGATCTCCTTGTCGCGCGCCCCGGCGACGTACAGCTCGTAGCCTTCGAGCAGAACCTTCTTCAGGCCGAACACGACCGGGCTGTGCGGATCGCCCGGCTGGTCGGCATACGCGTGGTGCCGGCGATGGACGGCCACCCACTCTTTCGTGATCGTGCCCGAGCACAGCCACAGCCAGAAGCGGAAGAAGTGACGCAGGGCGGGATGCAGCTCGAGCCCTCCGTGCGACTGGTCCCGGTGCAGGTACAAGGTGATGCCCAGAAACATGAGCTGAATCAGCCCGTAAGTCACCAAGGCCAAGCCCCACCAGGGCAGATTCGTCACACCGTAAAGGAGCTCGAGATCGAACATGTTGAAGTTTCTCCACCGCGGTCCCGGTCCGCGCGCCCGGACTTTACCTGAAAACGGGCCCTCTTATGTGAACCAGCAAGCGAGTTGCGGCAACCCGCTAGTCACACCGCCCGCTTAAGTCGAAAGAACGATCTTGCCGATGTGTTCCCCGGACTCCATGAGCGCGTGCGCCCTGGCCGCGTCCGCCAGGGGGAATCGCGCGTAGATCGGCGGCGCCGCGAGCCGGCCGCTCTCGAACAGCGGCCACACGTGGGTCCGCAGCGCCGCCGCGAGCCGCCCCTTGCGCTCCACCGGCTGCGGCCTGAGCGTTGCTCCGGCGATCTTGAGGCGCTTCACCAGAACGGCCCGCAAATCGATATCGGCATGCGTTCCGCCCTGCGTGGCGATCAGCGCAATGCGGCCATCGCGTGCCGCCGCGAGGATGTTCCGGGGCATGTAGTCGCCGCCCACCATGTCGAGAATGACGTTCGCGCCCTGCTCGGCCGTCGCGCCGAGCACGGCCGCGACGAAATCCTGCTCGCGGTAGTTGATCGCAAGGTCCGCGCCGAGCCGGAGGCAGGCGGCGCACTTCTCCGCGCTGCCGGCCGTGACGATGACGCGGGCGCCCAAGGCCTTGCCGAGCAGAATGGCCGTCGTGCCGATGCCGCTGCTGCCGCCGTGAACGAGCAGCGTGTCGCCCGCCTGCAGCTCGCCCCGCTCGACGACATTCAAATAGACAGTGAAGAAGGTCTCCGGAAGCGCCGCGGCCTGTTCCATGGAGAGCGGCGCAGGAATGGGCAGACACTGCACACCCGGCGCGGCGACGTATTGCGCGTACCCGCCGCCCGCAACCAGCGCGCACACCTTGTCGCCCACCTGCCAGGGCCGATCCGCCGGCGCCGCCGGCCACGCTCCGGTGCCCACCTGAATCACCTCGCCCGCGACCTCGAGCCCCGGAATATCGGTGGTGCCGGGTGGCGGCGGGTAATTCCCAAGTCGCTGGAGCACATCCGGACGGTTCACGCCCGCGGCGGCAACGCGGATCAACACCTCGCCGGGCCCGACCGCCGGCATGGGCCGCTCCGTCAGCCGCAGCACCTCGGGCGGTCCCGGACGGGAGATCTCGACGGCCAGCATGGAGTCGGGCATCTCTAGCTCCCCTACTTCAAGCCCAGGAGCCGGATGGCGTTCTCCTTCATGATCAAGGGCCGCACCTCCGGCTTGATCGTCAGCGTGTCGAAGTCCGCGATCCAGCGGTCCGGGGTCAGCGCCGGATAGTCCGATCCGAAGAGCACGCGGTCCTTCAGCAAGGTATTCGCGTACTGCACGAGATTCGCCGGAAAGTATTTCGGGGACCAGCCCGACAGGTCGATGTAGACGTTCGGCTTATGCGTCGCCACGGCCAGCGCCTCGTCCTGCCACGGGAAGGACGGGTGAGCAAGAATGATGGTCATGTCCGGGAAGTCCGCGGCCACATCGTCGAGGAACATCGGGTTCGAATATTTCAGCCGCACGCCCATGCCGCCCCGGACGCGCGCGCCGACCCCGGTCTGACCGGTGTGGAAGATCGCGGGCAGCTTCGCCTCGGCAATCGCTTCGTAGAGCACGTAAGCGCTGCGGTCGTTCGGATAGAACCCCTGCAGCGACGGATGAAACTTGAAGCCGCGCACGCCGTACTCGGAGATGAGCCGCCGCGCTTCGCGCGCGCCCATTTTGCCCTTGGCCGGATCGATGCTGGCGAACGGGATGAGCACGTCGTTGTACTCGGCCGCGACCTCCGCGATCTCCTCGTTGGAGATGCGCGCCCCGCCGAAGCTCGATTCGGCATCGACGGTGAAGATCACCGCCGCCATCTTGCGCTCGCGATAGAACTGCGCGACTTCGGGCGTCGTCGGCGGCAGGCGCGATTTGAAGTACTTCGCGAGCGCCTCATCGAGCATGGCGTTGTAAGGATCGGGCGGCTGGCGCTGTGAAACGCTGGCGTGCACGTGCATGTCGATCGCCACGAGATCGGCGAGCTTCAGAGCCGGCTGGTATTTGGCCATCGGGGATGTATCCGCGGACTGAGTGGAGGGATGCCGGACGCGCCTTCAGCGCGTCTTCCATTCGGCAGCGAGCGTATCGGCGAGCGCGCGCCAGGAGAATGGCTTGTCCTGCTCGTAGGCGAGGCCGCGAACGGACATCTCGTCGATGAGGAAGTCCTGCCGCTCGGCGGTGGCCGAAGCCATGAGCGGCGCAATGCCGATATCGCGCAGCGTGCGCGCGACTTCACGCATCTCGGCGGCGCGCCGCCGGCCGTGCTCGGCCACGCGGCTGATCAGATAGTCCGGCAGGCCCTTTTCCCAGCCCATGCCGGGATAGGTCTGCTCGAGCGATGCGAGCACCTGCTCTTCGGCGCCAAACCGCCGCGCGGCGAGCATCGACTCGAGGGCGAGCGCTTCGAGGCCTTTGATGACCACGCTGCGACACATCTTCACGGCGGATGCCACCCCGATCCTGTCGGCCACGACCCGCGCGTTCATGCCGAGCCGCGTGAGTGCGGGAGCGATCTCGGCAGCCCGGCGGCCGCCTAGGAGCATCGGCACCTTCAGGCGTTGCGGCGGGACGGGCGCCATGACGGCGGCTTCCACGTAGTCCGCGCCGGAGGACTCCAGCGTTTGCGCGCTCGATTGCTTCTTGGCGGGCGAGCACGAGTTGATGTCCAGGAAGACCTGCCCCGCGCGCATGCAGCGCGCCGCCTCCGCCGCGACATCCCCCGACGACGACGCGGTCACGGCGGAAATCACGAGCTGTGCATCCTTGGCGGCATCGGCCAGCGTATCCGCCGCGCGCACGCGCGCACGCTCCGCCTTCGCCCGCATCGCCGTCCGCGCCTGCTCGGACTCGAAGAGAATGTCGTACGTCGCGACGCTGCAGCCCGCCGCGACGAGATCCGTTCCGAGGATGGTGCCGGCTTCACCGAAGCCGATCACCGCGATCCGTTTGAATTCCACGCTCATCTGAATTCCACGCTCATCGTCGCTCGCTCTCGATCACCTTGCGCAGCCAGGTGCGCATCGCCTCGCTCACCGCCTCGGGCCGCTCGAGCGTCGACATGTGCCCGCAATTCGGAATGTCGACCAGCATGCTGCCCGGGATGCGCGTCGCCATGTCGTGATGCCGCGCCGCCGGCGACCAGGCGTCCTCGTGCCCGCAGAGCACGAGCGCCGGGCACTTGATCTGGCCCAGGAGCGGGCCGCCGTCCGGCCGGTTCAGCAATGCATGAATCTGCGCTGCGTAAAGCTCCGGCGTTTGCGCTTCGAACATGTCCAACACGCTGTTGATGAGCGCCGTGTCCGAGAGCCGCGCGGGATGCACCATGTTCTGCACCCATTCGCTCGCCATGGCACGCATGCCCTCGGTGCGCGCTTTCGCGAGCAACCGGAAGCGGCCGTCCGCCTCGCGCTTGCCCATCTCGCCCACCGGAAAGGGATGATGCCCCGTGTCCATGAGCGCGATGCCGGCCACGCGCTCCGGCGCGGCGCGAAACACTTCGAGCGCGATGCGCCCGCCCATCGAGTGGCCCGCCACGGCGAACCGCTCCGGCGCCTTGTCGAGTATGTCCTCCGCGAGAGCGGGAAGCGTGTTCCGCATGCCGTGCTCGGCGACGCGAACGTCCGCGAGATCCGCGAGTGCCGCGCGCTGGCTCGCCCAGACACGTGCATCGCAGAGGATCCCCGGAATGAGAAACAGAGTGAGAGGCGCAGCACCAGTCATTCAGAGAATGTTCGGGGGTCGCTGCGGGCGCGTCAACACGTTGCGGACGCGCGCGATAGCCGCTTATCGCACAGTCGTCAGCCGATCGGCAAGCCGACGTAGTTCTCGGCAAACGTCAGCTCCGCCGCATGCGAGCTCGAGAGATAGTCGAGCTCCGCGAGCTGCCGCCGCCGATCGAAGTCGTTGTCGGTCTCCGAGCGATGCATGAGCTGCGTGACCCACCATGAAAAGCGCTGTGCTTTCCAGATGCGTCGCAGGCACTTTTCCGAGTACGCCTCGAGCTTCTCGAGGCGACCCGCGCCCGCGCGTCCGCCATAGTAATGAGCCAGCGCCTCCGCGAGCACGCACACGTCCGCAATCGCGGCGTTCATGCCCTTCGCGCCCGTGGGCGGCACGATGTGCGCGGCATCGCCGGCGAGGAACAGGCGGCCGTACTGCATCGGCTCGGCCACAAAGCTCCGCATCGGCGTCACACCCTTCTGCGTGATCGGGCCGCGGGGCAGCTCGAACCCCTCGCGCGTCGCGAGCCGGGTCTCGAGCTCCTGCCACAGGCGCTCGTCCGGCCAGTTCTCGAGCGGCTCATCGGGCGCGCACTGGATATAGAGACGGCTCACCGTCGGCGAACGCATGCTGAGAAGCGCGAAGCCGTTCTCGTGATTCGCGTAGATCAGTTCCTCCGATGCCGGCGCGACATCGGCGAGGATGCCGAGCCACGCGTACGGATACACACGCTCGTATACCTTCAGCACTCCCGCCGGGAAGCTCGGGCGGCAGATGCCGTGGAAGCCGTCGCAACCGGCGATGAAGTCGCACTGGAGAACGGTTTGTGCGCCACCGTGCGCACGAAAGCGGACCTCGGGCGTCGCGGAGTCGATCGCATGCACGCTGACCTCGTCCACCTCGAAGTACAGCGGGCGTCCGGTCGCGAGCCGCGCGGCGACGAGGTCCTTCACGACTTCCTGCTGACCGTACACGAGCACGCCGCGGCCGGTCAGCGCCTTGAAGTCCACGCGGTGATCGCGGCCGGCGAAGCGCAGGTGAACGCCGTCGTGGTGCAGGCCCTCGCGCATCATGCGCTCGCCGACGCCCGCCTCGTTCAGCACGTCGACGACGACGTGCTCGAGCACGCCAGCGCGCACCCGGTGCTCGATGTACTCACGGCTCTTCGTCTCGAGCACCACCGAGTCGATACCGCGCAAATGCAGGAGCTGCGCGAGCATGAGTCCCGCGGGTCCCGCTCCGATGATCGCCACTTGAGTTCGCATGGCGCGAAAGGATGGTTCCTGAAGGGGCGCGAAGCCATGCACGAAGCGGCGATCTCGTTGGATTTTTTTGCGATCCACGGGGCGGCGTGGTCGATAATCCGGCCCATGGCCCGTTCCGCCTCCGTGCCCCGGTTCTTTCTGTACGGCGAGCCGCCGCGCGACGCCGAGGAGCGCTTCGTCCACATCGAGACCATCGCCGACCGCAGCCGCTTGCACGACTGGGAGATCCGCGCGCACACCCACCGGGACCTGCACCAGCTCCTCGTGATTCTCGGGGGCGGCGGCACCATGCGCGCCGAGAACGCGTCGCATGCATTCGCCGCGCCGGCGCTGCTGCTCATTCCGGCCGGCGTCGTGCACGCTTTCGTGTTCGAAAGAGATACCCGGGGCTACGTCGTAACCGTAGCCGACCGTGCACTTACGGATCTCGCCGTGCGCGAGCCCGCCTTCCAGGCGCTGTTCGAGGGCGCGATGCCGGTCGATCTGCGGCACAGCGCTCTGGAAGCGCACGAAATTGAGGAAGCCGTCGTGCGCCTGCAGCGCGAGTTCCAGTGGACGGCACCCGCGCATGCGGCCGCTACCGAAGCACGGCTCATGACCCTGCTCGTCTGCGCAGTGCGCGCCACGCATCAGTTGCATGGCACCTTGCGCGACACGCGCGGGCCGCGCGCCGCGCTCGTCGCGCGCTTTCGCCAGGCCATCGAGGCGAATCTGCGCGCGGGCTGGGACGTGAGCCGCTATGCGAAAGCGCTCGGCGTGACGCCCTCACGGCTGCGCGACGCGTGCCTCGACGTGACCGGCCACCCGCCGACGCACATCGTGCACGAGCGGCTCATCCTCGAAGCCAAGCGCAGTCTGCGCTACACGAACATGACGATCGCCGAGACGGCTTACGATCTCGGCTTCAGCGACCCGGCGTATTTCTCGCGCTTCTTCAGCGAGCGCGTCGGCATGTCGCCGGCAGAGTTCCGCCGCCGCAGCGACGGCTGACGCTCACACCACCTCGGCGCGGTTCAGCGCTTCGGTCGTCGCGACATTCTCACGAATCGTGCGCGCTCCGATGAGGTAGTGCGCGGTCGCCCAGATGTTCGCGAGCCCCACTATCACGAGCGCGTATCGCAGCGACGCCGACTCGCCGACGCTCGCCGCCATCGAGTTGCTGAGCGCGCCGGCGACGAGCGGTCCGAGCCCGAGGCCAACGAACGTCTGCACGAAAAGCAGGACCGACGTGGCGAGCGCGCGCGTGCGTAGCGTCCCCACCATTTGCGAGACCGCGAACGAGGGCCCGAAGAACATCGATGCCAGTATCGTCATGAACACGAACGAGGGAATGACGACCGTGAGATTGCTCGAGAGATACGAGCTGAACTGCAATGGCACCATCGCGAGCGTCGCGATCCCGGGCACCCACATGTACCAGCGCCGGTCGTTGTTGCGCGTGGCGAGCCGGTCCGCGAGCAAGCCGCCCAGGAAGGTGCCGATCGATCCGAGCAGCGCGAACAATGCGAGCCAGTCGCCGGCATCCTGCGCGGACATCTCGTGCACGCGGCGGAAGAACGAGCCGTTGAGCTGACTGCCCGCGTACCACACGACCGAGTGCAGGCCGGCGGCCACGCACATGTGCCGGAAAGAGGGATAGCTCCAGAGGAACTTCAAGCCTTCGCCGAGCGGCGGCGCCGGCAGCTTCGTCTGGCGGGGACCCAGTTCCGCCATCCCGCGCGGCGGCTCGCGGATCGTCAGCCATACCAGCAGCGCCGTAACGAGGCCGGGCAGGCCCGCGAGCATGAAGGTGGTACGCCAGCCGAAGTGATCGTTGCCGCGACCGGCGATGAAGTTGCCGAGCATCGTCCCGAGCGGCACGCCCAGCGCGTAGATCGAAAGCGCCGTCGCGCGCGTGGCGCGCGAGAAGTAGTCCGAGATCAGCGAATGGGACGGCGGCGTACCGCCGGCCTCCCCGACGCCCGTGAGCGCGCGGCCGGCGAGCAACGTGCCGAAGTTCACCGCCAGGCCGCAAGCGGCTGTCGCGAGACTCCAGACTGCGCAGCACGCGGCCAGCACATTGCGACGCACGGTGCGATCCGCGAGCGCCGCGATCGGGATGCCGAGCGTGGCATAGAAGAACGCGAACGGCAGGCTGCTGAGGAAGCCGATCTGCAGGTCGTTGAGTGCGAACTCGTGCTTGATGCTCTCGAGCAGCACGCCCAGCACGCCGCGATCCATCACGTTGACGGCGTACGTCAGGAACAGAACGCCGAGGACGTAGTAGCGGTAGGCCACCGAATGCGTGGAAGTCGCCGCCGCACGCGCCGCCACCGCCTGGGCGTCAGTCTCGGTTTGTGACATCGACCGAATCCTAAACGAGATCGGCGCGCCCGGGGTGGCGCGCCGATCCCGGGTGCTCGAGTGTCCGCGGGTCA
>DASZSS010000349.1:0-6135 GCA_035548535.1 Steroidobacteraceae bacterium | reverse complement strand
AGTACTCCTCGACCGTGATGCGATGCCGACGGGGCCACTCTGTCATTGCGACACTCATGCCATGTCTCCCGGGCCTGAAGTCTACTCCGAGGGCCACGTCCTCAACATGCCCATCAGTGTGAACGACGTGCGCCGCGAATCCGACGCGCATTCCCGGTGGAAACATCGAGAAATGCCTAGGTGTTGCTTGTGTGATTCGCGTGCGTGGAGCGCAGCCGACGATCGCAGTGATGAACAGCTGCGAGTTCTCGCAGCGAGAGATGGAAGAAGGGATTCGCGAGTGAGGTGCGCAGTACGCACCGAGCCGGCGGCGTGTGCTGTTCAGCGCACACGCCGCCGGCTGGGCTGATCACGCCCGGGCGAGCCGCCGCCGCCGAATCACATACAGCGCGCCGATCAGCGCGACTTCGATCAACGCCAGCAACGTTGGCGGCGCGCTGGCGATCATCGTTACGGCGACAACAGTGCCCATCAACACCCCGGTCAACTTCTTCGCGTCCATGTTCCCTTCATTCCCGGATCGTCGTTCTTCTTCCGGCCGCGAGATTGCAAGGTTCGCGCCACGCGTTTAAGTCATTGTTCTCACGCGGCGCGCTGCGGCGGGCCGATGGAGTTTGTAAGCTGCAGCGACAAGGCGAGTTGCGACCATGGTCTGACTTGAGACGATGGTCGCGGGCGTTTGCCCGCACCGCGTGCCGGCGCATCCGCGGCGGCGTGGCAGCCGAGTAGAACTGAGAACGCAGCCGGCAATGACAGTCGCGGCGAGCTGCTCGACTTGGCGGCGACGACCACGCGGCGAGCTGCTCGACTTGGCGGCGATGACAGCGCGGCGAGCTGCTCGACTTGGCGGCGACGACCACGCGGCGAGCTACTCGACACGGCGGCGACGCCAGCTCGTCAATCTGCTCGATTTGGCGGCGACGCCAGCGCGTCGAGTTGCTCGACATCGACGGAGGACGCCAACGCGGCGTCGACTGACGCCCTCAGAACTGCAAGCGAGACGCTCAGCGCCTCGCCGCGACCGCCGCCTCGTAGATTTCCGGCTTGAACCCGACGAGCAGCGTGTCCCCCAGCTCGAGCACCGGCCGCTTGATGAGCGAGGGCTGCTCGAGCATGAGCGCGATGGCCTTGCGCTCGGTCAGGTTCGCCTTCTGCTCATCCGCGAGCTTGCGAAACGTGGTGCCGCTGCGATTCAACAAGGTCTCCCACCCTGCCTTCGCCGCCCAGCGCTGCAACCGCTCGGCGTCGATTCCAGCCACCTTGTAGTCGTGGAAGTGGTAGCCCACGCCATAGCCATCGAGCCAGGCGCGGGCTTTCTTCATCGTGTCGCAATTCTTGATGCCGTAGATCGTGATGGCCATCCGACGCGCGCCCCGCTCAGTAATCCGTCGCGACAGACGCCGCGCGCCACTGATCGATCTCGGCCTTCATGGCCGCCAGCTTCTTCTCCGTGGTCGACAACGCAAACTCACCCGCGATGAAGCGCATCGGCGGCTTCTCCTCGTTGGCGAGCCGCACCACGGCTTCCGCGAGCTTCACGGGATCGCCCGGCTGCTTGCCGCTGCGGTCCTCAAAGGAGGCTTGCACGCGCGGGCGACGCTCGTCGTAATCCGGGATCGCCTGACCTCCGAAGCGCAACGACTCCCGTGAGAGGAAATCCGTGCGGAACGGGCCGGGCTCGATCAGCGTCACGAAGATGCCGAAGGGCGCGACTTCCGCCGCGAGCGCTTCCGAAAAGCCTTCGAGCGCGAACTTGCTCGCGTTGTAGAGCGAAGCGAACTCCATGCCGCGAAGGCCCGCGAGCGAGGACAGATTGAAAATGCGCCCCTTGCGAGCCGCGCGCATCACCGGCAGCACGGCGCGCGTGACATCCAAGGCTCCGAAGAAGTTCGTCTCGAACTGCGCGCGCACGTCCGCGTCCGTCGCCTCTTCGAAGAATCCCAGGTGCCCGTAGCCCGCGTTGTTCACGAGCACGTCGATCGTGCCGAGCTTCGACACGGCGGTATCCACCGCGCGCCGGACCTGCGCCCGATGCGTCACGTCGAGGTCGATCGCTAGAAGCTGAGCGCTGTTGGGCCCTAGCGCATGGTTCACGGCGGACGCCTGGCGTCCCGTGGCGACCACGCGATCGCCTGCACGCATCGCCGCCTTCGCAAATTCAACGCCAAGCCCGCGGCTGGCGCCGGTGATGAACCACACTTTGGCCATGGTCGTCTCCTAGGAATTCAGCGGGGGAACGGCGATATCGTCTCACCAACGCACACGCCGGGAACATCCGCCGGAATAGAGAGGAAACGCTAGCTCTGCACGCATCGACGCGCGCCCACTGCTCACGCCGATGAGCGTGGCGATCGCGCGGATGCCGTGCAGCTTGTCAGGCGTCCGAGTTGCGGGAAGCTTCGGCGCGCCCTCAGGGATTCGGCAGATTCAGCGCCTTGCGCAGCTCGCGCGCGGTGAGCGACTTCACGTACACCGGCGAGCCGACGTCGAATTCGCGGGCGCGATCGAGCCCGCCGACGACCACCGGGTCGAAGCCCGCATCGCGCACGAGCTGCTGCGCGACCTCCAGTGCCTGCGCGTCGTTGCTCGCGAGCGGAATGCCGATCTTCTCGCCTTTGCGGTGCGCCTCCGACCCGAGCGGTCCGGCGTTGATCGCGTTGAACGCGCGCACGAGGCGCGTGCCGGGCAGGAACTCCGCGGACGTCACGCCCGTGCCCCGCTTGCGCGCGTCCTCGGCCATCGGGCCGTCGCGCGAAGGATAAGGATTGCCGGTGTCGAGCACGATCTTGCCCGCAAGCTCCTTCGCGAGATCCTTGCCGATCTGCGGTGTCGCGGCATACGGGACCGACACCACGACGACATCGCCGAACACTGCCGCCTCGCGCGGCGTGCCGACTTTCGCCTGCGGCCCGAGCGTTTGTGCCAGCTCTTTGAGATTTTCGGGATGGCGGGAGGAGATCATCACTTCGTGACCGGCGTGCGACCAGAGCCGCGCCAGAGTGCCGCCGATGTGACCGGCGCCAATGATGCCGATTTTCATGGGGTGCTCGCTTGCGGGCGTCGCCGCCCGCGCTGTTTGCGTGCTCGCCAGCGCCACGACCAGCGCCATCGCCGCGACGATGGCCAAGGCGATGCGGCGCGTGAGCCGTGCCGCGTGTGTGCCCTGCTCGCGTTGCGCCGCTGGCGGCACTTGTGTCGCCGGCGTGCCTCGCTGGCCTCGGGTCGCTCGCATAACGCGTGCCCTGTGCGAGCCTGCCTCGCGTTGCGCCGCTGGCGCCACTTGTGTCGCCGGCGTGCCTCGCTGGCCTCGGGCCGCTCGCATGTCGCGTGCCGCTTGCGGGCTTGGGCCTGCCTCACATTGCGACGCTTGCGCAATTCGGATCGCTTGCGCGCGTCGCTCACCTTGTGTCCCCCACACGCCGCGTGCCGCAGGAGTGCCGGTCTCGCGTTCGGTCGCTCGCGCCCCGCGCGTGCTTTCCGCTCCGCTCCACCGGATGCTCATTTTTTCAGCTCCCGCGACAACCGATACGCCATGAATGCAAGCAGCGCGACGCCAACCCCGAGCACGGTCCAGAGTATGACGGACTTCGTCCAGAACGGTCCCGGCGGCTCGGGCTGCAGTCGCGCATCGCCACCGAGCGTCACCGGCGCCGAAAGCTCGGCGTGGACGACGCTCACGGTCGCCGGAATCGCGCCCAGCGCAGTTGTCGGTCGCGCTTTGCTGCTGCCATATGCGAGCGTGAACGGACCGTTGCCGCGCGCGAGAAACACGACATTGTCCGCGATCCATCCGACCCGCAACCGCGGCGCGCCGCGCCCCAGCCCGCCGTTATCCATCGCGACGCGCGCGAGCCAGTACCGATCGGTGTTCGGCTCGATGGTGATGGACCCGTTCGTGAGGTCCGCATCCGCTTCGACCGTCTTCGAGTCTCCGGTCGGGACCGGACGCGTCGCCTTCAGTCGATAGAACCCGCCGCGCGCAACGTGCCGCCACGCTTGCGTGGGGCTCGCGCGTGAGAGCAGTTCGGCCTCGATGATGCTGTTCTGCTCGGGCAGCTCGAGATTCACGCGGTCCGCGGGCACGCGCGCGCCGAGATCGAACTCGAATTCACCCGGCTTCGCGGACGTGCCGGGTACTGACAGAGTCTGACGAGGCACATCGACGTGATCGCGCGTCGGCTCCGCCTTCACGGCAGTGATTTCGAACGGCGCCGGGGTATCCGCCCACGAGAGCCGCCAGAACTTGGCCCCGACGCCCGCGAGATCGACGCGCCGCTCGACGACGCGCGCCTCGCCGGCACGCAGATTGGCGATGGGCGCGCCGGTCACGACCGTTCGCCACGTCCCCAGATCGTCGCTGGCCTCCACACGCAGCCGGCCCGCGAAATCGGGCGCATCGTTGGGCCAGCTCAGCTCGAACATCGAGACCGGCGACTCGAGCGCGCGTCCGTCGAGAACGTAGCTCGCGACGGCGGGCGCTGCGCCGTCCTTCGACCCGGCGCGCGCAGTGGTCGCGCCTGCATCGGGCGTCTGCACGCCCACCCGCGCACCGCCTGCTTCGATCGTGACGCGAACGGCATCGAGCGAACGGCGCGAGCTGTCGCGGAGCTTGAACACCGGCAGCGAAACCGCGTCGACCTGCACGGCCTCTTGCGCATTCGGCCGCTCGATCCGATACGGCACGAGCTCGTCGCGCTCGTTGAACATGCGCACGTCGCCGAGATCCCCGCGCAGCACCTTCTGATACACCGCCAGCGGCAAGGCCACGCGGTACGCCGCCGCGTCACCCGGCGATGGCACTCTCATGCCATAAGCGAAGTCGTTCGGCGTCAATGGAGCATCCGCGGCATCGTCGGCGCGCACGACGTTCGCGGCGAGAGCCATCCCCAGCAGAAACGCGATCGCCCTCGACGTCACGCCGCTTCCTTCCGCGCTGGCGGCAACGGCGAAAAGTAGCCGACTATTAGCATCAACAATCCCACTCCGACGAACGAGACGATCCGCTCAACGGTCCCGACGCGCGACAGATCGATCAGGAACAGCTTGGCGATCACGACACCCATCAACGTCGCGCCGGCAATCCAGGCAAACCGCACCCCGCGGTGGGTGGCCACGAACATCGTCACGAGGGCGAGCACGGCCCAGAAGATCGTCAGCGACGTCTGCACCAGCGTCGAGCGGAACAGCGCTTCCGGCTCGTAGGGAACGCCTGCCCAGTAGTGCAGCGTCCGAAGCAGAATCGCATTCAGCCAGATGAACACGAGCGCGACGAGGAACCACGCAAGCTGCGACATCTCGACCGTGCGCTCGAGAAACGCCGGTCGTGCCCGGTGCAAATACAGTCCATGCCGCGCGAGCACCAGCAGCGCAAAGCACTGCGCGAGATCGAGCGGGTTCAACACCGGCACGTACGGCAGCGGATACGGATCACCCGGCAACGTCAGGTTCGTGGTCACACTCCACAACATCAAATAAATACTCAGAGCCGTGCCGACGATCGCAACGTACGTTTCTTCGTGCACACCGAATGGCCAGGGCACGCGGCGTACCAGCTTCGGTATCACATACAACGCGACCGCAGGCACCAGCACCCATGCGATGGCGGGCCACGAGCCGCCGCCCTTCACTGCGTGATCTACCTGCCACACCAGTTCCCATGCGACAAGCGCGATCAGCAGCAGAGCGGACATGGTGTGGTGGAGGCGCGGCTTCCACAGATCGCTATCCGACAGCTCGTGCCGGCGGCTCAGGAAATAGAAGCCCGCGAAGGCGATCGGCCATGCGGCCCACCCGCCGCCAACCAGCGGATGCGCGCCGCGGCCGGCGCGCGCAGCCGCAAAGAGCACCATCAGAGGCAAGAGTGCGGCGGGCGGAATGCGCGCGGCGCGAATCGCCAGTCGTCGCGCGATCTCGCTCGATAGCAGCGCCGTTACAGCGAGGAAGACGAGGACGCTCGCCAGCTCGTAAAGGGATGGAACGTGGCGGTCGATCTCGGTAATGCCGCTGAAGAGCCACCACAGCAATCCCCAGATGAAGAGCAAAGAAGGGAACGGACGCTCGTACATCTGCAGATCGTCGCGAATGCGCTCGAACATGCGCGAAGCGAACACCGACGCGAACGCGATCATCATGCCG
>DASZSS010000348.1:0-8255 GCA_035548535.1 Steroidobacteraceae bacterium | reverse complement strand
GATCCGCTGCGGCATGGCGGCTTTCACTCTAAGATTCGTGACGGGATTGTCCGGTGGGCGGACGTTGGACAGATTAGAGGCGACCATGGCGTGCGTAAAGCACTTCTCCGCGTTCGACGTTCGTCGCCGCGACTCGCAAATAGCGCGGGACGAAGCGCCGCGGTGGATCGTGCGGCGCCGAGCCTCTCGCCTCGCCGAGCCCCGACGAAGCCGGCGGAACGCGACATTCACGCGCCGTGTGCAGCTCGCACTGCTCGCGACCACCTTGCTGTTTGTCGGCGCGAGTACGGCCATTGCAGATGACGCGCCACTGCTCGCGATCGTGGTTCACGGCGGCGCGGGCGTGATCAAGCGCGCGGAAATGCCGCCGGAGCGCGAAGCCCGCTATCGCGCCGGGCTCGAAGCCGCTCGCGACGCCGGCTACGCCGTGCTCGAGCGCGGCGGCACGAGCCTCGACGCGGTGACCGCGGTCGTGCGCTCGCTCGAGGACAACGCCAACTTCAATGCAGGACGCGGAGCGGTGCTCAATCGCGACGGGATTGCCGAGCTCGATGCGTCGATCATGGACGGCAGAACGCTCGCCGCCGGCGCGGTGGCCGGCGTGAAGCACGTGAAGAATCCGATTGAGCTAGCACGTGCGGTGATGGAGAAATCACCCCACGTGATGCTGATGGGCCCGGGCGCGGAGGAATTCGCACTCGAACAGGGCATGACGCTCGTGCCGAACAGCTACTTCCGCACGGACGAGCGCGTGCGGCAGCTCAAGCGCGCGCTCGAGGCGGAGAAGGGGAAAGCGCCCATCGGTGCTTCGGGAACGGTCGGCGCCGTCGCGCTCGACCGCTTCGGCAATCTCGCCGCGGCCACCTCGACGGGCGGGCTCACCGCCAAGCGCGCGGGCCGCATCGGCGACTCGCCGATCATCGGCGCCGGGACTTATGCGGACAACCGCACGTGCGCGGTCTCCGCGACGGGCGACGGCGAGTTCTTCATTCGCGCCGTCGTCGCGCACGATATCTGCGCGCTCATGGCTTACGAAAAGATCTCGCTCGCTGCCGCGGCTCACGAAGTCATCCACGAGAAGATCGCGGCCATGCGAGCCACCGGCGGGGTCATTGCCCTGGATCGGGCCGGCGATATCGTCATGGATTTCAACAGCGACGGCATGTTTCGTGCGGCGCGCGACTCGCGCGGCCGCAAGGATTTTGCGATCTATCGCGACACGCGCTGACGGAAGCCGGCGCGCCCCGCGTCTTCAACGACAGTCTCAGTGCAATCCCTGCAAGGCAACCTCATGTACTCGATTGCGATTCACGGCGGCGCCGGCGGCGTTCCTGCGGAGCTGCTCGCGACGGATCAGGGCGCTCGTTACACCGACAGCCTGGGCAGAGCGCTCGACGCGGGATACGCCGTGCTCGAACGCGGCGGCTCGAGCCTCGATGCGGTCACGACCGCCGTGCGCGCGCTCGAAGACGATCCGCTCTTCAATGCCGGGCATGGCGCCGCGCTGACGCGCGAGGGCTGGGCGGAGCTCGATGCGGCGGTGATGGACGGCAAGGACCAGCGGGCCGGCGCGGTGGCCTCGGTTCGACACGTGAAGAATCCCGTCGACCTCGCGCGGCGTGTGATGGAGAAGTCGCGCCACGTGCTGCTCGTGAGCACAGGGGCCGAGGAATTCGCGCTCGAAGAAGGCATTCCGCTCGTCGCCAATCTCTACTTCCGCACCGCCGAGCGACGGCTGCAGCTGGCGGCCGAGCAGCAAGGGCGCACGGTCTCGGATTTGATGCCGGCGACGAGTGGTCTGAGCACCTTGGAGCTCACGGGCGCTCCGGGCGGCGCGACGACGGGCCGCCGGCGCGAGGCACCGTTAGGCTGGCTGGGCACCGTCGGAGCGGTCGCTTGCGATCGGGATGGCAATCTCGCCGCCGCCACCTCGACCGGCGGGATGACGAACAAGCGCCAGGGTCGGGTCGGCGACTCGCCGATCATCGGCGCGGGGACTTATGCGAAGAACGGCGTTTGCGCCCTCTCGGCGACGGGGCACGGCGAATATTTCATTCGCGCGGTTGCTGCGTACCACGTCGCATGTGCGGTCGAGTATCGCAATCTCACGCTCGAAGCGGCCGTGCGCGAGTTGATCCATTCGCGCATACCGGCGCTCGGCGGCAGTGGCGGCGTCATTGCCTGCGGCGCGCGCGGCGAGCTCGTCATGGATTTCAACACCGAGGGGATGTTCCGCGCCGCTCGTGACTCGACCGGGCGGCGCGAGGTGGCGATCGGTCGCTAGCGCGGCAAGCCCGGTTCGGCGTTCGGCACATCCTTGGTGTGAGCGAACGGCTCGGCGTGAAGTCCACCATTGGCGTGAGCAAACGCTGCTTGCTTCGTGCTCGCGCTCGGGGTTAGCAAGCGCGGTTCGGCCTTCGGGTACGTCCTTGGTGTGAGCGAATGGCTCGGCGTTGGAGTCCACCATTGGCGTGAGCGAACACGGGTTGCTTCATGCTCGCCCTCGGGGTTAGCAAGCGCGGTTCGGCCTTCGGGTACGTCCTTGGTGTGAGCGAATGGCTCGGCGTTGGAGTCCGCCATTGGCGTGAGCGAACGCCGCTTGCTTCGTGCTCGCCGTCGGCGTTAGCAAACGCGGTTCGGCGTTCGAGCGCATCTGGGTGTGAGCGCGCCCCGCTCGACGTTCGAGTGCGCGCTCAGTGTGGGCGGGTGCGGCCTACGGTTGAGGCCGCACCGGCGTGCTCGCGTGCGGCCCCACGACGGTCGTCCATGGTCGCACGCGCCAGCTCTTCACGAGCCCGTTCTTCACGTAGGGATCGGCAGTCGCGAAGCGCTCTGCGACCGCTGGAGAATCCCCCTCGAACCACAGCACGGCTTGATCCACGGGATCGGCGAGCGCGCCGGCAAGCCGCAGCTCGCCGCGCTCGCTCGCCTCCCAGGCGAGCTGCAAGTGCTCGGCACGGAACTGCGGCCGCTTCTCGAGATAGTCCGTCGCAAGATCGTAGATCAGCAGGTAATGCATCGTTTCAAGGCCGAACCAGCAGGACCTTCTTCACCCAGCCCTCCGCCGCGCTTCCCTGCACCTTCACGTAGCCGTTCTGCTCGCCGCCGGTGACGACCAACTCTTCGCCCTTCGGCAACGTGGCGAGCGCCTTCGCCCCCTCCGCCGGCGTCGCAAGCAGCTTGACGTTCGCGATCTTTGGCACGACAACGTCGCCTTCGTTGAATACGGCGCCGGCAGCAATCTTCTTGCCCGCCTCTTCGCGGAGCGTCCCCACGTCGCGCTGCAAGCTCGGATCGCCGCGCACGACCGCCACGACTTTGTTGTAGTTGTCCAGCAGTGCCGCCGCGATGATCTTGCCTTCGTTCGTGTTCCCGTAGCCGCCGATCGCGCCGCCGCCGTAGCTGCCGAACAGCGCGCCGCCGAGAGCGAGATCGGCCTTCTTCGTGCTGCCTTCGGCGGCGGCCACCTGCACGCCGCTGCGCGCGTCCGCGAGCAACATGCTGGTCTGCGCTTCCTTGAACTTCAGGCCGCCCGCGACCGCACCGAGTAGCGGATTCTTCCGGCTGAGCACGCCACCGAGCACACCGCCGACGCCGCCCGCATTGTTCTTCTGGAACACGACGTTCGGCGTCAGGATGAAGTCGGCGCTCACCATCTGCCCGCCACCCATGTTCGAGCCCTGGCGCAACTGACCGGCGTTCGCGAGCTCCCGCTCCTGCATGACGTTCTGCATGCCGATGCCCCGCTCGACAACGATGAAGCAGTTCGACTGCTGCACCATCAAGCGAATGAGGCTCGTCGGCGACTGCAAGCCATAGCGATTGAGCGACTGCATCACGTAGTCCTGCGGCTCGACCACTGCGAGCGCACCCATCGGCTTGTCGCAATGCTGAACGGCATCGCCGCTCGAGCCGCCCGTGCCGGCAGCACCATTCACGGGGCTGCCACCCTGACCTTGCTTGTAGCCTGTGACACCTTGAGCGGCCGCCGCGCCGGCGACCCCGAGCGCTATGAGGAAAGCCAACGCCCGGCTCACGGCGATTCCGTACGACTGACGCATGACTGCAACCCCGCGTGGATCTTTGGAATTAGTTGTTGCGAGCGCGGATGGTACCCCGATCGGACCGTGTCGCGCGCTGCTCGGATTTTCACATAATGGCCGCCCCGGCGCGGCACTACGCGAGCATGAGGGCCCGGTTCTCGGCAGCCATGATCTGCAGGCCGCGAAGCCGCGCCTGCTCCATCGCGGCGGCATCACCGCTCGTCGCGCTCGTCAGCAACTCACGCCAGAACTGCGGGCGATTCGCCCAGCGCGGTTGCAGCCACTCCGGATGGGCTTCGGCCAGATCATGGATCTGCCGGAGCGTGCACACCGAAATCAACCTGCTGCACTGACCGGTCATTCCCAGCAGGAGCCGCGCGGCCGCACTCTGACTCCGCGCGAGGTGCCATGCGTAGGTGAGCACGAGGCGCGCCATCGAGCGTGTCTGCTGCAGCGTGAAGAATGGCGGGCCTTCTTTCAGATCCATGTCCCGGATGCAGCTGCCGGCCACCCAGCTCCAGCGCTGCTGGTCCGCGAATCCTGCATCGAAAAGGAGATAAGGGCAGGCGGCAGCGCGATGGCGCGCGTCCATGTCCATCATTCGCAGCAGTGATCCGGTCTCGCGTAACAAGGGCGCGGTGGGCGTGGAGGTCGCGAGGTGCTGGAGCGTGAGCATCTCGAGACATTGTTCGTTCAGCTCGGCGAGCATGGCGAGCGTCTCCGCACGCAACCATGCATGGGCTTCCCAGGGTCGCTCCTGATCCAGTTCATCCATCGACGGTACTCCCTTCAGATGGTGATTCGCGGGTCGCCAATGGTGACGCGGATCGCTCCGAAATGCATGCGCTGAATTTGGAAATTTTTGACCGAATTCGGGCTGGCTGTTCATTGCACTATCTCGTATGAAGCCGTCCGTCGACTCAGCAACAACTCGATGACACAGGGGGAAACATGCGTATCTCGGACGATCGCTACACGCGAGATCGGCTGCGCCTCGATCTGGCGCTCCGCTTCATGCGGCACGAAGCGCGCACGCACACCATTCGCAAGTGGACGGGGCTCACGGACGATCGCATCCGCAAGCTCTACAAGACGTATCTCACGCTCCGACCCACGGGAATCGCGCGGCACCGCGGCAAGTCACCCGGGCAAGCGTGCTTCTTCATGCGCTCGCCGCGCGTGCAGCAAGAGGCCGCCGTGCTGGCGAGCCTCTTCTTGCTGCTTGGCGTCAAGCCATCGATGGTCGTGGACGAGGACAATCCGCTACCGGGCATCGCACGCGCCGAGCGGCTCTGTCAGGCCTTCGAGGCGTATCTGATGCTTGTGCCTTCCTCGCAGATCACGTTCGAGCATGCGGTGCTGCTGGTGAACGAGCTAGCGCGCGGCGCAGACATCAAGCTCGGCGAATGTCGTGTGTGCGGTGGGTTGTTGGTGATCGACAGCGGGCTGAGGGGGGACGTTCGATGTCATCGATGCGCGCGAGGTGGGAGCGGTTGATCCGGCGCGCATCGAGACGCAACCGGAGCGATCGAGATCCAAATCGATCGGCGAGCGAAAAAGGCCGAAGGGGATCTCGAATCGCTCCGGTGCGATCGTCAGCCGAAGAGGTGGAAGGCCACGTCGAGCACGACGCCGGTCGCGACCGCCGCCAGCACGGCGTCGTTATTCACGCGCACCCAGTGATAGCCCACTGGCGGCGCGCGCAAACCGCACTCGTGGTAGTCGACGATCACGTAACGCGGCGCGTAGTACGCCACCGGCAGCCGCTCGCCACGACGCCACGTGTGTGCGTAGTACCCAGGCGGCGGCGAGTACGCGACCCACCGGCGCGGCGGTGCGGGCCGATAGACGACCACTGGGGCCGGCGCCGGGCGATACACGTAGTGAGGCTTCGGAGCCGGACGATAGTCGTGACCCCGATGATCGCGATCCCAGTCGTGGTGGGCGTCGCGATGATTCGCGGTGAGCTCGTGCGGCGGATCGCGGTGGTCCGGCGTCGGCCTGTAACCCTGGCCGGCCATGGCGACCGAGCCGGCAAACAGGGAAACCAGAAGAACCCCAATGGCAGCGCGTTTCATAGATCCTCCGTCAGCGCACCAGGAAGCGATGTGTGCGGCGCAGTGTGGGCAAGCATCGATGAGCCGAGGCTGAATGACATGTTCAGAGTTCGTTCAGGGCGCCCGCTGGATGAAAAAGCGCGAGCCACTCACACGCCCTGCGCGAAAGGCCGAGCTGACGTCGCGCATTTCGCGGTGCCGCAGTCGTCACGGAGCCGCTGCTAGACTTGACATATGGACCCTGAACGCCACCGCCCGAACTATTTCGCCGGCCCTTACCTCGATCGCCGGGCCGAGATGCGCGAGGCCGCGGATTGGCTGGCAGCCGCACGCGCGGATGCGAGCACGCTGTACCTGATCGGCCGCGGCACGACGCAGCTCGTCTATATGGAGCCGGTGCCGCGCATTGCCTTCGTCGGCAACGACCATCCTCTCGTCAAAGCGGCATCCGACGCGCAGCTCGTGCTCCTCGGCGCTTTCCGCAACACACGCACGGTGCTGCTGGACCTGGACCCGCGCGAATTCACGGAAGACGAGCCGCCCTGGCTTCCGGGCGCCAAGTTCGTGGAGCTGCGACCGCTCGCGAACACGATGCCGGCCGAGGAAAGCGGGCTCCTGGCCTACGCGCGAGCGCTCTCGATCTGGCGCTCACGCCATCGCTTCTGCGGCGTGTGCGGTTCGCCGTTCGTGCCGCAGCGTGCCGGTCATGTAATGAAATGTATCAACTGCGGCCACGAATCCTTCCCGCGCATCGACCCGGCCATCATCGTGCTGGTCGCCGACGGGGATCGCGCGCTGCTCGGTCGCCAAGCAAGCTGGCCGCCGGGCCGCTATTCGACGATCGCCGGCTTCGCCGAGCCCGGCGAGAGCCTCGAGGATGCGGTCGCGCGGGAAGTCTTCGAGGAAACCAACGTCCGCGTGCGTTACGCCAACTATCACTCCTCGCAGCCGTGGCCATTTCCGTCGTCGTTGATGGTGGGATTCCACGCGTCCGCCGAGCCGAACCAGGAGGTGCGCGTCACCGGCGAGCTCGAGGATGCGCGCTGGTTCACCCGCGATGAGCTCCTCAACGGACCGCCCGTCATGCCGCCCACGCAGTCGATCTCCTATCGCCTCATCACGACCTGGCTGCGCCATCCCTCACTGACCCGCATCGGCGAGGAGGACTGACGCGATGTGCCTGCTGGTGCTCGCCTGGCGCCTGCATCCCCGTTACCGCCTGGTCGTGGCGGCCAATCGCGATGAGTATCACGAGCGCCCCACCTCGCCCCTCGGCAAGTGGCCCGAGCCGAACGACATTCTGGCCGGCAAGGACCTGCGCGCCGGGGGCACATGGCTCGGCCTCGATCGGCGGCATCGGTTCGGCGCCGTCACGAACTTCCGCGAGCTGCAGCGGCCGCGTCGCTCGGCACCCTCGCGCGGCACGCTCGTGCCGGCGTTTCTCGGTCAGGAGAGCGCACCCGAGGACTTCCTCGGCCGTCTGGAGACGGACGCGCCCGGCTACTCCGGTTTCAATTTGCTGATCAGCGACACCGACAGCCTCTGGTACGCATCCAATCGGGCGGATCGGTTCGCCCGCGCGCTGCCTCCGGGCGTGTACGGCCTCAGCAACGAATATCTCGACACGCCGTGGCCGAAACTCCGCCGCGTGCGCGAGCGGTTCGAGAAATGGCTCACCGCATCGTCCGCCGATCCGGTGACGGACCTCTTCACGCTGCTCGCGGACCGCGAGCCGGCGGCAGACGGTCCGCCGCAGACCGGCCTGTCGCCGGAATGGGAGCGCACACTGTCTGCTCCTTTCGTCATACATCCGGTTTATGGCACACGGTCGACGACGGTCGTGCTGCTCGAGCCTTCGGGCGACTTCGTCATAGCGGAGCGTCGCTTCGATCCGGCGGGCACGACGATCGGTGAAACTGAATGTCACCTGAATGCCGGCGAGTGGCCGTGAACCTTTTCACGCGGCCGCGGCACTCTCTCGCATCGTAGCCCCGATCCGCACGGAACCCGCGCCGCCGCGCGCGGCTCTGAGAAAAGGCTTCGAGCGGGGCGTCGATGATGCCTCTAGAATTCCCCTCCTTTGAACCAGGGTCGCGATGGCGCAGCGAAATCCACACGTGCAGGCGATTCGGCTGCGCCGGATGGCGCTCGCGCT
>DASZSS010000347.1:0-12744 GCA_035548535.1 Steroidobacteraceae bacterium | reverse complement strand
CGCGGGCGGCGTAGAGCACGTCGGACGTGCCCTTCGTGAGGCCCTGCACGTCGAAGACGCCGAAGGAGAGCTTGGCGATGCCGAACTGGCCCCAGTACATGACGCCGTCGTCGCGGCCATTCGTCTCGAACGGATAGCCATCCTGGACGCCGTCCTGGAATACGCCCCAGTGATTGGCGTAATACGGACCGTAGAGATTGGCGCGATCGCTCGGCGGCAGGAAGCGGCCCGCCCAGATGTTCACTTGATCGCTGAACGAGAACATCACCGCGGCGTCGATCACCTGCACCTTCTCGTCGTTCGCGGTGTACTCGGTGTTCAACATCACCTTGATGTTGTCGGTGACGGTGCCGCTGATGTAGATGCGCGCGCTGTCGAGGTTGAAGTCGTCGACGTCAGGCAACGCATCGTTCTCATAGCTGGTGTCGGTGAAGCTGCCGCGAACGCCGGCACCGACGCTGACGGATGGACCCTCGGCGAACGCGCTGGAAATCGGCGCGGCCAGCAGGACCGCCAATGACGCCGCCTTCCAGACGCGGTCGCGCGAGCTTGTGGTGGACTCTGAGCCCATGAGCTACTCCCCGCAGGTGTTCATTGTTGGCTGCGGCGAAAGCTAGAGGACGCGCGCTGGGCGCGGTATGGGCCATTTCACCCACCGCCCTCGGTCGTTCAGCGTAGGTCATGTAGCCGCGCGCTCAGCAGCGGTGCGCAGTCGCTGCATGCGCCCCACGATTGAGCACGAGATGCACGCCGAGAGGACGCGCGACCACGCGTGGCCGCGCTGAGCGCGCCGTCCGGCGTTGGCATGGTCGTTGCTTTTGCCTGACCCGGAGGACGGGGGTGGTCGTCCGCGCGGCTGCGCGCGACGACCAGACAGAATGCATCGACAGCAACGCATCGTTCGCGAGCGACGCCAGTACAACCAGTGGGTCGCGAGCCAGACGCTCGAGGACTTCGCGCTTCGCTACACGGCGGACCGCGCGCGCAAGTCGTCGTTTCGCGTCGGGAACACCGCGCTCGGGCCCATCGCGTTCCTCGCGTGCGAGGCCATCGGCGGTGCGATCACCCTCTCCTACGGCTTTTCGAATGCGGCGTGGGCCATCGCCGCGTTCTCGGTGCTCATGTTCCTCATCGGCCTGCCGATCGCCTACTACGCGGCCAAATATGGCGTGGACATCGACCTGCTCACGCGCGGCGCCGGCTTCGGGTACATGGGCTCGACGCTGACGTCGCTGATCTACGCGTCATTCACATTTCTGCTGTTCGCGATCGAGGGCAGCATCATGTCGACGGCGCTGCAGATGCTGTTCGAGATCCCGATCGCCATCGCGCACCTGATCACCTCGCTCGTGGTCATCCCGATCGCGATCTACGGGATCAGCTTCATCAGCCGCGTGCAGCTCTGGACCCAACCCGTCTGGCTGGTCCTGCAGTTTGTCCCCCTGCTCTACATCGCGTGGAAGTCGCCATCCGAGGTGCACGCGTGGATGCAGTTCAGCGGCGCGCAGCCCGGCGGGGATAGTAAGTTCGATTTCCTGCTGTTTGGCGCGGCGGCCTCGGTGCTGCTCTCGTTGCTTCCGCAGGTGGGCGAGCAGGTGGACTATCTGCGATTCCTCCCGAACCGCGACGCGCGAAATCGCTTCGGCTGGTGGACGGCGCTGCTGGCGACCGGCCCCGGTTGGATTGCGCTCGGCGGCCTGAAGCTGCTCGCCGGCGGCTTCCTCGCGTTCTTCGCCCTGCGTCACGGCGTAGCGGCCGCCGACGCGCAGCAACCCACGCAGATGTACTTCGTCGCGTTCCGCGAAGCGGTGCATTCGCCCACCGTGGCGCTGGTTCTGGCGGGCGTGTTCGTCATCGTGTGCCAGATCAAGATCAACGTGACCAACGCGTATGCCGGCTCCATCGCCTGGTCCAACTTCTTCGCGCGCCTGACGCACAGCCATCCGGGACGCGTGGTGTGGCTCGTGTTCAACGTGCTCCTCGCGCTGCTGCTCATGGAGATCGGCATCTTCCGCGCGATCGAGAGCATCCTCGTGATCTACGCGAATTTCGCGGCGGGCTGGCTCGGCGCGCTGGCTGCGGACCTCGTGATCAGCAAGCCGCTCGGGCTCAGTCCGAAGTCGATCGAGTTCAAGCGTGCGTATCTGTACGACGTCAATCCCGTGGGCGTGGGTGCCCTCGCCATCTCGGTGGTGATTTCGAGCGGCGCGTTCCTTGGCCTGTTCGGCAACATCGCGCAGATCCTCGCACCGTTCCTCGCGCTCGTGTCGGCGTTCATCGCGGCGCCGGTCATCGCGTGGGCCACCAAGGGGCGCTACTACCTCGCGCGCCAGCCGGGCGCGCTCCCCGGCACGGACGCGGAGATTCGCTGCACGATCTGCGAGAACACGTTCGAGCGGAACGACGTGGCGATCTGCCCGGCGTATTCCGGCCCGATCTGCTCGCTCTGCTGCACGCTCGAAGCGCGCTGTCGCGATGTCTGCAAGGAAAACAGCCGGCTCACGCAGCAGCTCGGTCAATTCCTGACCCGCGTCCTGCCCGCGCGCGTGGCGCAGGCGGCGAACACGCGCGGCGGCCAGTTCCTCGCGCTGATGCTGCTCTTCAATCTGGCGATCGGGCTGCTGCTGTCGTTCATCTTCCACCAGTACGCCCAGGTGTCGCCCGGCGAGCGCGAAATCATCCGCAGCACCCTCTGGCTCGTGTTTTTCAGCCTGCTCGTGCTTTCCGGGATCGCGTGCTGGGGCATCGTGCTCGCGCACGAAAGCCGCCGCGCCGCCGAAGCCGAGTCGGCGCGCCAGACGGCGATGCTCATGGAGGAAATCGAAGCGCACAAGCGCACCGACGCCGCGCTTCAGAAGGCGAAGGAGACCGCCGAGGCCGCCAATCTCGCGAAGACGCGCTACATCGTCGGCATGAGCCACGAAGTGCGCACGCCGCTCAATTCGATCTTTGGCTACGCGCAACTGCTCGAGCGCGGCATCGCGGGTCCTGCCGATACCGCGATTCGCGTGATCCGGCGCAGCGCCGAGCACATGACGAGCCTCATCGACGGCTTGCTCGACATCTCGAAGATCGAGAGCGGGCTGCTGCGGCTCAACCGCGATGTCGTCCAGCTTCCGGAGTTCCTGGACCAGATCGTCGACATGTTCCGGCCGCACGCCCGCGCGAAAGGCATCGAGTTCCGCTACTCGCGTCCCGAGCGCCTGCCGGCCTACGTGCACACGGATCAGAAGCGGCTGCGCCAGATCCTGATCAACCTGCTCTCGAATGCCGTGAAGTACACGGAGCAAGGCTTCGTGAGCCTCACGGTGCGCTGTCGCAGCCAGGTTGCGGAATTCGAGATTGCCGACTCGGGCTGCGGCATCGAGTCGGAGGACCTCGAGCGCATCTTCCTGCCCTTCGAGCGCGGCCGCGCGCCGAACGTGCGCTCGATCCCGGGCACGGGGCTCGGCCTCACGATCACCAAGCTGCTCACCGAGATCATGGGCGGCGAGATTCTCGTGCAGAGCACGCCTGGCCAGGGCACCACGTTCTCGGTGAAATTGCTGCTATCCGAAGCGAAGCCGGATGCGCTCCAGACCGCGCCCCGCAAGCGCATCTGCGGCTACGTGGGCAAGCGCATGAGCGTGCTGCTGGTCGACGACGATGTCTCCCATCTCGATTTCGCAGGACGGCTGCTGCGCTCGCTCGGGTTCATCGTGAGCGTCGCTCCGGACGCAGCGAGCGCGCTGGACTTGATCCGCGAGGTGCGCGCCGACCTCGTGCTGCTCGACATCTCGATGCCCGGCATGTCGGGCTGGCAGATGGCCCGCGCCCTGCGCGCGATGCCCGATCAGCAGCATCTCAAGATCATCTTCGTCTCGGCGAACGCGCACGAGAATGTGCCGGGCAACGATGGTGCCCCCGTGCACGACGCATTCGTGATGAAGCCGGTGGATGTGCAGACACTGCTCGACCGCATGGGCGAGTTGCTCGGACTCCAGTGGCTGCACGAGCCCGAGCCGCCCACTCCTCCGATGCTCACACCGGCACCGGAGGCGCGCGGCGCCGGCCCCGAGCCGACCGCGCCGCCTACTGCTCGACATCACCTCGACGATCTCTACCGGCTGGGCCGCATCGGCCACGTGCGTGGCATCCACGCGAAGCTCGACGAGATTGCGGCCGAGCACCCACAGAACGAGGCCATCGCCGCGCACCTGCGCGAGCTGGTGTCGAATTTCGAGCTCAAGCGCTACATGACCGTCCTCGATGCGATGAGAGAAAATGGCTAACGAATCCGCCCGCCGCGACACGATCCTCGTCGTCGACGACACACCCGAAACTCTCGGCCTGCTCACCGACACGCTCGATCACGCCGGCTTCACCGTGCTGATCGCGATGGACGGCCACAGCGCCTTGGAGCTGCTCGATCAGATCACGCCCGATCTCGTGCTCATGGACGCGGTGATGCCGGGCATCAGCGGCTTCGAAAGCTGCCGGCGCATCAAGCAAGAGAAGATGCTGGCCAATCTGCCGGTGATCTTCCTGACCGGGCTTTCGGAGTCCGCACACGTGGTGGAGGGGCTTGCCGCAGGCGGCGTCGACTATGTGACCAAGCCCATCGTCATCGATGAGCTGCTCGCTCGCATCCGCGTGCACCTCGCGAACGCGCGCGCCGCGCAGGGCGCGGGCGCGGCGCTGGACGCCTCGGGGCGGTTCCTATTCGCCACCGACCGCAACGGGAAGCTGTTGTGGTGCACGCCGAAGGCCAAAGAGATCCTGGCCGACACGGGCCTGCAGGGCGCTCTCATGGAGCACGTGACGCGGCTGCGCCAGCAGAACGCGACGTCGCCGAATGCCAAGGTCGCGCTGGAAGTGGGTTCGCGGCGGCTGGAAATCTCCGCGGTGAGCTCCCTCGGTCCAAACGAATGGCTGTTTCGTCTCACCGAGCGCGCGGGGGTCGTCGAGGAGGAAGTGCTCCAGCGGGCGCTCGCGATCAGCTCACGTGAATCAGAGGTGTTGCTGTGGGTGAGCCGCGGCAAGTCGAATCGCGAGATCGGCGAGATCCTGACCATCAGCCCGCGCACGGTGGACAAGCACATCGCGCAGATTTTCACGAAGCTCGGCGTCGCCAATCGCGCTTCGGCCGCGGCCCGCGCGGTGAAGGCGCTGACCGGCTGAGCCCGGGCAACGCTCGAGAAAGAGCTGGCGCCTAGCGCGCGGCCCCTCCCTGAAAAGACGTTCATATGTACAGCCGTCCAAGGGGCTGCGCCGGCGCGCGCGTGACTTGGCCAAGCGCGCACGATGCCTCGACCACCCTTGAAACTCTTCCCCGCGCCCCTACATGCCGCGACCGGCTGACTAGATGCGAGGTGGACAACCATGAAACGTTGGCAGGACTGGGCGAACCTGGTGCTTGGTGCGTGGATGGTCGTCTCTCCCTGGGCTCTCGGCGTCGCGGATACCCAGAATGCTGCGGCCGTGAGCGCCTGGATACTCGGCGTGGCCATCATCGTGTTCGCCGCGATCGCAGTATCGATTCCGCAGGCGTGGGAGGAAGCCATCAACGTCCTGTTGGGTGTGGCTCTGCTCGTGTCTCCTTGGGCCCTGGACTTTTCCGCCCAGGAGGGACCGACGACCAACGCGGTCATCGTCGGTGTGATCGTGGGCGCGTTGGCGCTTTGGGCGATGCTGTCGGACCCGAGCCTGCGCGAGCGGCTCTTCCACCGCCCGCAGACGAAGTGATCTAGCGCAGCGCACGCGAGGCGCGTCTGCCGCCGGCGCGGGCGGCTCATTCACCGCCGCGCCGGACGACATTCGAGTCGCCAGTGGGCTCAGGCGTGTGCGGCAGGCACCGTACATGCTTCGGACTCGAGGTGGACGGGACCTCGCGCGCGTGCGGATTCGCTCGCTCTGCTTGCCCGACTGCCTCGATCGGATCCCCCTCGTCTCGACCGGATCCCGCTCGCGGAAGTCAGCCGGGCAAGGGGGCCGCCGCGCGTCTCACGTTCGTGTGCACCGGCAGCGGCGACGCTCGGACGCGGCGAGCGTCGTCCGCGCGATGCCGTTCAGGGGATCTGGGCGTCGTCGCACCAAGTTGAAGCGCAATCAACAATGCAATCGAGAAAGGAGGGCCGGCGATGAAAATCGCCCAAATTGCACCGCTTGCCGAGGCCGTACCCCCGAAGCTCTACGGCGGAACGGAACGCATCGTCTCCTACCTCACGGAGGAGCTCGTCAATCAAGGCCATGAGGTCACCCTGTTCGCCTCGGGTGACTCGCGTACGAGCGCCGAGCTGGTCTCCTGCACGCCCAAGGCTCTGCGCCTCGACGGCACGTTACGCGACCCGCTCCCTCACGTTCTCATCATGCTGGAGGAAGTGCGAGCGCGCGCGGACGAGTTCGACATCCTGCACTTCCATATGGACATGGTGCACTTCCCGATCTTCCGCCGCCTCGCGCCACGCACGCTGACGACGCTGCACGGCCGTCTCGACCTGCGCGATCTACAGCCCTTCTATCGCAAGTTTGCCGACTTCCCGCTGGTGTCGATTTCGAATCACCAGCGCTTGCCGATGCCGCCGGTGAACTGGGCGGGCACGGTGTATCACGGTCTGCCGCTCGATTCGCTGCGCTTCAATCCGGCACCCCGCGACGAGTACCTGGCGTTCCTCGGCCGCATGTCGCCGGAGAAGCGCCCCGACCGCGCCATCCAGATCGCGCGCCGCGCGAACATGAGGCTGCGTATCGCTGCGAAGGTCGACGACGCGGACCGGCAGTACTTCGAGCGCAACATCCAGCCCCTGCTCGACGATCCGCTGGTGGAATTCATCGGTGAGATCGACGAGCGGCAGAAGAGCGACTTTCTCGGCAACGCGACCGCGCTGCTCTTCCCCATCGATTGGCCCGAGCCGTTCGGTCTCGTCATGATCGAGGCGATGGCCTGCGGTACACCGGTGATCGCGTATCCCGAAGGCTCCGTGCCCGAGGTCATCGACGAGGGTGTCACGGGATTCATGGTTCGCAGCATCGACGAAGCCGTCGCGACGCTCGGCAAGGCGCGCGACCTGGATCGCGCCGCGATCCGGCGGCGCTTCGAACAGCGCTTCTCCGCGGAGCGAATGGCGCACGACTACGTTGCGCTCTATCGACGCCTGGCACGCGCGGCCGACTCGCGTCCGCGCCTGACGGTGCCTCGATTCCAGGAGCTCAAGGTGGCATCCGCCAACGCGTGACGCGCAGGTACGCCGCCTCCCGCGCCGAAGTCGTTCGTTTCATCACGAACGACTCGTCGGCGCGGATGCTCGAACGATCCGCCCCTCGCGTAGCGGCTGCTCGACTCACGTGAGTCAGCCGCGCGGCGCGCTCATTTTTGATCCGGCGCCGGTTTCATGAAGTGCGCCACGCCGACGACTCTGTCGATGGGGATCACGAACGCAATGCCCTGGCCGGTATCGTTCAATTCCGCGGTCCGTACGATCTCGTCGAGGATGTTGTCGACCTGCTCCGCGTAGACCATGGTGAGCACGATCTCCTTCTCCGGCTCGATCGACAGCCCGAAGATCTTTTCCTGCTCGTGAATTCCGGCGCCGCGACCGAACATGACGGTCCCACCGTGCGCACCGGCCTTGACCGACGCCTGCAGCACCTTGCTGCCCCACCCTTTCCGCACGATGCTGACGATAAGAGAGGCTTTCATGATCATGACTCCCGGGGGCGGCTCTTCCAGCGGATGAGAATCCCCAACACCATTACCGAGATGACGGGCGCGAGCGCAATGAGCGCCACGAGTCCGAGCCCGTGCACCAGAGGATCGTTGCCCGCAACGGCGGACGACGCGCCCAGTGCGAGCGCGAGCAGGAACGTGTTCGCCAACGGACCGGTCGCCACTCCTCCGGCGTCCACCGCGACCGATACGAACTCTTCTTCACTGAGCCAGATTGCGGCGATGACGATGCAGTAACCCGGCACGAGGATCCAGAGGAGCGGAACACCGAACGCGATGCGATACATGCCGGCGCCCACGGCCACCGCGACACCGACGCAGATCGTGAACAGCACGAGCGAGCGCCGGATCGACCCACCCGACGCTTCTTCGACTTGGCCCGCCAGGATGCGAACCGCGGGCTCGCCCCACGTCGTCGCGAATCCCAGCGCCACGCCAAGCATCACGAGCAACCCCTTCTGCGGCAGCGCGCCCAGCGTCTTGCCGATGGCCTCGCCGAGCGGCATAAATCCGACCGCGGCGCCGAGCAAGAACAGAAACAGGCCGGCGGACGCGATCAGCGTCCCCGTCACGATGCGAGTGACTTCCGCACGCGGCAGCTTCAGAAACCACAGCTGAAACAGCACGAATACGCCGGCAAGCGGCAGCACCGCGACCGCGACACCTGTCGCAACACGCGTCACGTTCGTGAGCAGCGGCAGCTCGATCATCGCATGAGTCCGAGGATCAGCAGCACGATGATCGGCCCGAGCGAGGCCATGCCGAGCAGCCCAAACGTGTCGGCGACGGCGGACCGTCCCGCAAGCACGGAGCTCACGCCGCGCGCCAGCGCAACGACGGCTGGGCCGGTGAGAACCCCTGTGGTCACACTCCCGGCATCGTAAGCCAAGGGAACGAGCTTCGCGGACGCGGCGAACGACAGCAGGATCATCAGCGCGTACGCCACCGTGAACTGCCAAGCCATCGAAAAGCCGGAAATCATGCGCATCATCGCGATGGCCACGAAGAGCCCGACGCCGAGAGAGATGCTGTAGATCAGAAAGCGTGCGGAGTACGCGCCATTCGATGCCCTCTGCGCCTGCTCGGTGAGCACCAGCACATCGGGCTCGGCCGCCGTCGTCGCGAATCCCATCGCAAAGGCGACCGCCAGCATCAGCGGCACGGATCGCCTCGCCGACAGCCCGGCGCCGATGAATCGGCCCATCGGCAGGATGCCGAGATCGATCCCGATCAAAAGCAGGAGCAGCCCGGCGGTCACCAGAGCCGCGCCGACGAGGAACTGGATGAACGTGGCCGCAGATGCGCCCACGAACGCGATCTGCAGCAGACAGACGAGACCGATGAGCGGCGCCACCGCCTGCAGCGTCTCGACGATCTTCGATCGGAGGAATTCGGACATACGACTCGCTTGCCGCTGGGCGTCGCGCCGACTGCGCTGAAGTCCTCGAGAAGCTTGGATCGTGCCTGAGACTCTCCCGGCGCGCGTGCGCTCATGCGGCAATTCAGTCCCAGCCTCGTGAGATGTCGGAGCCTCACGTCGGACGGGGCTGGGGCTCGACATGGACGCTGAACACCCCCTCGGCTAACGTTGCCGCCAAGGGGGGAACATGAAAACGATCGCGTCGCTCGGTCTCATCCTGCTCGCCTGCGCGTCCGTCGCGGAGGCTGCGTCGAGCTCAACCGCGACAGCCGCTCGGAGCTGCGACCGCGAATGCCTGCGCGGCATGCTCACGGCGTCTCTCTATGCGCTTCTGAAACACGACACGAGCCGGCTGCCGCTGAGCGACAAGGTGCGGGTCACCGAAGACGCCATCGAGAAGCCGCTCGCGAAAGTGGGGCTCGTGAAGACGGTGACTCGCCTGCGCGGCTACCGGCAGGATTTTCTCGACGAGCGCGCCGGCATGGCCGCAGCCGCCGCCATGGTCGAGGAAAGCGGCGCCCCCGTCTTGCTGGTGATGCGCCTTCGGGTGGCCGACCAGAAGATCACGGAGATGGAGCTGGTGGCGACACGCAGCCGCGCCGATGGCCTCATCTTCAACGTCGACGGCCTCTCCGCGCCGAGCGAAGTGATGAACTACGCGCCGCGCCCGGAACAGCTCGCCTCGCGCGAGGCCGCCCTCGCGGCGGCGTTGAAATACCCGGAAGGGCTGAACGCGGCGAAGACGTTCGCCGACGTGAGCGCGCCCTTCACGCCGGAGGCGTACCGCTACGAGAACGGCCAGATCATGGCCGGGCCGGACTGCAAATTCGCGCCGGGCTGCGAAAACATCGCCACCCAGTCCCTCGCCATCTTCAAGCGCCTGGGGAAAGTCACGACGCGAGTCGTCGGCGTCGACGAGCGAATGGGCATCGTGCTGTTGCGCCTCAACTGGGGCGTGCGCGAGCCCACGGGCGATCAGCTCACCGCGTTCGAAGCGTTCAAGGTCTACGACGGGCACATCCACGCGGTCGAAGCGTTCATCCGCATCCTGCCGTTCGAGCTCGCCAAAGGCGGGTGGGACTAGGCGACGCCGCGCACCCGTCGCTAGTAGCCTCTCGCGGGATCGACGAGCGAGTACATCCTGTCACCGGTGACGAAGCGCCGAATATTCTCGCGCACGACTTGCCAGCGTTGCTCCACCTGCTCCGGCGGCTCGCGGGCGTCGCTCGTGCCCGCGCCGCCGCCCGTACCACCCCACGGAGCGAGTATCAGATTCGGCGCACGCCAGAGCGGATGATCTTGCGGCAACGGCGCGGGCGTCGCCCAGTTCAATGCGGCGCTTCCGACCTGACCTGAGACCAGCGCGGCCGCCAGATCTTCCGGAACCACGATATCGGCACGCGACCAGTTCACGAACATCGCGCCCCGCTTCATGCGGGCGAACATGCGCTTGTCGAAGAGCGCTTTCGTCCGCGGTGTAAGAGGTGCCGCTATCATGACGATATCGGCACCGCCGATGAGCAGGGGGAGCTCATCGGCCAAACCCACGTGCTCGACGAACGGCGGACCGCGGCGGCTCGAATTGCGGGTCGCAATGACGTGCATGCCCATGGCGTGCGCCATGCGCGCGATCTCCGTTCCCGCACCTCCGAGCCCGACGATCAGCATCGTGCGGCCTTTGAGCTGCATCGCCGGCCTGCCTCCGGCCGTCAGGTCCCGCCGCCGCTGGTTGTCCACGGCCACATCGATCGAACGCGCAAGCGCGAACACGTAGCCCATCGCCATTTCCGAGAGGACCAGGGTCTTCACCTTCCGGCTGTCGGTGAGCAGGATGTCGCCGCGTGCCACGGCTGGAATCTGCAGACAACCATCGGAGCCGCCCGCGGAGGCATGAATCCACTTCAGATTGGGCGCGTCACTGAACGTCGCCACATCGCATCGAAACTGCACGGCGGCATCAGCGTCGCGCAGCTCGCCTTCAGCCTCGGCAACGGATTGGACGCCGACGATTCTCACATCCGGGATCGACTGCTGCAGCCAGCGTGCGCGCTCGGCGTTCTCCACCAGCACAACGATCTTCCGGGGCACTCTCCAGCCTGGCACGATCTCCTTCACGGGTCGTGCACTTTCCTCCAGCCCAAGTGATTTCGTGAGCGACTCGATCTGCGCGAACGCCGGCATCGGCGCCAGCCCCATCGCAAGCAGACCAAGAAGCAGCCGCAGGGCAGTGGTGCAACTCATGACCGGTCGCAAGGGTTCATACGCTACGGCGACGCGCGCCCGTGGGTTTCCTTGTTCGACTCGGCAAGCGCGCTCCGTTCTTCGGGTGTCAGAGGCTCGAGCGGTGTTGTGTACGAGAGATCCTTCTTGTCCCACCGCGTCAGGCACGGTCTTCTGGCGCAGTAGTCATCCGTCTTGCCGAACGTATTGACATCGTGCACGTATTCGCGAACGGCAATCTTCCACTCGCCGTTGCGCTTCTCCCAACGCTCGATGTAGCGACCGCTGCCGAGCTGAGTGTCTTGCGTCACGAGCGGACGTCCCGGTGTCGCCGCGGGCCCCGGCGTGTCCTTGCTCGCGTCACGCGGCACGGCGATGAACCACACGTAGCTCTCCACGTGCGCCGTATCCCCCTGGATGTCGACAGTCTGGCCGGTGATGTGATGCTGATGACGCGCGTACGTGGCCAGCGCAGCCTCCTCCCGATCGATGTACTCATCACGTGTATTGGGAGTACCCATATCGATATGGGCGTCCGGCCAAAACGCGCTACGCGCGAGCTCCTTATCGTGGCGATCGATTCCACGGATGTAGCGCTGAAGCGTGTCCGCGATGTCCTGGCGATCCTCGAGGTAGGCGACCTGATCTCGAAGCAGCGCCAGCTCAGCCGCATCTTTGGACGCTCGCGCAGACTCGTCGCGCGCGCAGCCCGCCAGCAGCACCAGACCTGCGAAGATTGCGCACGCCGCCGGCGTCTTACCATCCATTCGCCCCCCTTCCGCGACCGCTCGCTCTCCGGGTAGAGCGATTTCGGAGAAAAGTGGCCACCGCCATGTCGGCCCGTGCCACGCACGCGGCTCAGTGCTGGATGATGACGATTCTGTTCTGCTCCTCCATGACCTCGACGCCGGGCTGGGCGCGCAGAAATCGCAGGAACGGCTCGACGTCCGTCGAGGAAAATGCACCGCTCACGTGAAAAGCCTCGCGGGCCCCCGGCCGGAGGACCAGAGTGCGACTGGAATTGCGGTTAAACTCGGCGATCACGTCCTCGAGCGGCGTCGAATCGAAAACGAGGCGGCGGCGGGTCCAGGCGATGGCGTCGTTCACATTCACAGAGCGCGGCTGCGGGAGCGCACTGCCACCCTGGATGGCCGTGAGTGACAGCGTGAGCTCCTTCCCGGCGTCCACGAGTATCTCCGTGCTCATCGATGCAAGCCCGGAAGTTGCCGCGTCACCTTCGGGAGATGTCGCGCGTCCGCTGCCGCGAGCCGCGCCTGGTGCCGGCCGCAAGGAAGTAGCCGGTGGAGAGACCGCGACCCGGCCATCGACCACCGTGACGATGAGCTCTCGCGGGCGACGGTTCACGGTGAACTCCGTACCGACGGCTCGCACACGCGTG
>DASZSS010000346.1:0-36823 GCA_035548535.1 Steroidobacteraceae bacterium | reverse complement strand
GTTGCGGATCGCGACGATCGCGACGCCGAAGTCGCTCTGCGTGCGGCAATCCGTCTTGCCGTCGTTGCCGATGTCCATGCCGGGCTTCATCGGCGAATTGAAGGTCGGAAAGCCGTTCTCGTAGCGCGAGCAGCCGGGGTGGCCCTTGACGATGTAGCCGTTGTGGCTCGTGATGCCATCGAAGTACGTGTTGACGATGGCCTGCAGCGCCTCGCGCTGCAGGCGCTCTGCCTTTGGCACCACCCGCTCCGCCGGCAGCGTCGCGCGCAGCGTCTCGATGTTGAAGGGCGTCTTACCGGGCTCGCCCGTCAGACCCGGATCGCTCTTCCGCGCGATGAACCACTCGGCCTCGGTCACCTGATTCCACTGCACCTTGAGCCGGATGGCGACGACCACTTCCTCTTCGCCCATGTACACCGTGCCGAAGTAACCCGCCTGACTCTGCACCGGATCCAGATAGTGGCGCTGAACGGAACCGAGCGCGGTGACGCTCGCCCACGTGCCCTGCCCCTCCGGGATCACGACCGAGTTTTCGGTTTGACGGAAACCCACCCACAAGTTGCCCTTATCCGGCTTGTGGCTCGTGACCGCCGCAAGATAGGTGTCCAGATGCCGTTTGAGGCAATCGCGATTGCAGCTCTGCGCGTTCGCTGCGGCGCTGATCAGCAAAAGTGCCAGCAAGCCCAGCCGGGCATACGGTCGTCTCATTCGTTCCCCCCGCTCTTACATTTCGACCCCGCTCCGAGTCTCGGGAAGGGTACGCAACAATCGCGCCGATGCAATCGTGCACGCAGTGCGTGTCCGCATCCGTGGGAATCGCGCGTCCGCCGCGCGAGACTTTAAAATCGCGCGCTGCGCTTCCTCTTCAGGAAAGAGCGAGACCATGCCCAAGATCGATGTGGACGCCGTTCCCGTACGTCACGGTTCCGGGTATCCGCCCCCGTTCGATGCACCTTGCGCGGCGCGCACGCGGCGGCGCCTAGGCAATGCGGGTGGCCTGCGCGACTTCGGCGTCAATCTCATGACGTTGCCGCCTGGAAGTTGGTCGAGCCAGCGCCACTGGCACAGCCACGAGGACGAATTCGTGTACGTGCTCCAAGGCGAAGTAGTCCTCGTCGAAGACGGCGGCGAAACCGTGCTGCGCGCCGGCGATTGCGCGGCTTTCCCGAAGGCATCGGGTAACGGCCATCATCTGATCAACAGGTCCTCTGCGATCGCCGTGTATCTGGAGGTGGGCTCGCGCAACCCGCTCGACCTCACGACGTGCTCGGACATCGACCTGCAGAGCTCGAACGCCGACGGCCGGTTCGTGCACAAAGACGGCACGCCGTATCCAGAGCGGTAGGCGCGGGACGCGCCTCGTGTCGAACGCTCCGCGGCGACCGGCTACACCGCGAACCCGTTCGACGGCTTGCTACACAGCAAGCATCCCGCATTCATCCACGTTAGCCGCGCACACACGCAGCTGAGTCGAGCCTCTCCGGCACGCGAGTTGCGGCCCGGCATCGGTGCATGCGCCGCATCGAATCGTCACGGGCGCAAACACACAGACCTGGAGTGGTGATCTCATGCGTCACACATCCGTATGTCTCATTTTTGCTGCATGGCTCGGCATCTCCATGCAAGCTCACGCGCAAGCGCCGCCGAGCAGCGACCGTCCTGCCGCGGAGGTGGCGCTCAGCAGCGAAACGCTGCAGCTCCGCTACGACACTCCGAGCGATCTCGGCGGAGAAGGTAGCCGCATGGCATACGGCCTCTTTCTCAGCGAGGACCGCGACGTCGTCGGCTCGGCCGCGCTGCTGCTGAAGTCCGATCTGAACTTCGGCTACGGCCCGCTGGAGCTGCGCTTCGGGCCGCAGGCTTACGTCGCGCTGCTGAACGAGCAGAACCAGGACGTCTTCTCGCTCACGGTCGGCCTCGACGCTCGCTGGAACCTGGTGCCGAGCCGGGGCATCGCGATCGCCGGCAGCGCGTTCTACGGGCCCGACATCCTGACGTTCGGCCAGGCTGACCAGCTGACCGATTTCATGGCGCGCGGCGAAATCCAGGTGAACGAACGGCTCCTCGTATTCGCGGGCTATCGCTGGTTCCGACTCGACCTGGTCGACAGGGACAGTCGCAACCTGCAGAACGAATTTCTCGCCGGAGTCCGTTGGCGACTGTGAAGGCGCGCGTTGCAGGCACGAAGCGGGTCGGACTGCTTTGGAATGACCAGCCACGCGCTCGATGAGCTCTTCTGGCCGCGTCCTTTCGCGCCGGCAGCGTGTGGAGCACGCGCCCTACATCGCCGCGTACACCCCTAAAGAATCTTGCCGGGGTTCAAGATCCCGTTCGGATCCATTGCGCGCTTGAGCGTGCGCATGAGCGCGAGCTCCTCGGGGCTGCGCGAGTAGTGCAGGAACTTGCGCTTGTGCAGACCGATGCCGTGCTCCGCCGAGATCGAGCCGCGACGGCGCGATGCGAGCTCATACACGACTTCCTCGATCTCCGCTTCCGGCACGGAGTGCCCGGCCATTCCGACGGACGCGTGCAGATTGCCGTCGGCGACGTGGCCGAAGAACAGCGTTCGCAGCTGCGGCCAGCGCGCCGTAAGCGCCGCATCGATCTCGGCCGCGAGCGCACCGATCTCGCCGGTGGAGGCGCTGACGTCGAAGCTCAGCTGCGGCCAGTGCGACGTGCGCTGCCACTCGCCGGGCGAGTCGCGCACGCTCCAAAGCTCGGCCACTTCCCGTTGCGACTGTGCGATGACCGCGTCGCTGATCACGCCCGCATCGAGCGCCTCGCTGATGACCGCCTCGTAGCGTTCCTGATCCGCTTTCGGATCCTGCCCCATCGTCTCGATGAGCACGTAAATGCCGGCATCGAGCGGCAGTGGCGGCTTGCGACCGAGACCCTCGGTCCCGAGCCGAAAGAACGCGGGCCACATGACTTCGAAGGCGGTGAGCTGCGGACCGAAGCCCGTGCGCGTGCGCTTCAGCAGCTCGAGGACCGCGTCGTAATCGGCGAGCGCGCAGATGCCGGTGCAGACGCTGCGCGGCTTCGGGAAGAGCCGCAGCACCGCGGCCGTGATGATGCCGAGCGTGCCCTCGGAGCCGATGAAGAGCTGGCGCAGGTCGTAGCCGGTGTTGTTCTTGATGACCTTGCGGAGCGCATCGATCACCGTGCCGTCGGCCAGCACCGCCTCGACACCCAGCACGAGATCGCGCGCCATGCCGTAGCGCAAGACACGATTCCCGCCGGCGTTCGTCGAAAGATTGCCGCCGATCTGGCACGAGCCGCGTCCGCCGAGATCGAGCGGGAAGAACAGATCCGCCGCGTCGGCCGCCTTCTGCACGGTCTCCATGACCACGCCCGCTTCCACGGTGAGCGTGCCGGCGTCCTTGTCGAGCTCGCGAATCGCCCGCATGCGCTCCATCGACACGACCACGCACGGCCCGATGGGCACGGCGCCACCCGCGAGGCCGGTCATGCCCCCCTGGGGCTGAACCGGGATGCGGCGTTCGTTGCAGAACTTGAGGATCTCGGCAACGTGTTGCGTCGTGCGCGGATACGCGAGCGCAAGGATGCCCACGTTCGGATCACCCCGAACGCAAAAGTCACGCGTATGGCGGATGACGTTCTGTTGATCGGGTGCGACGATGACGTCGGCACCCACCCTCTTCCCCAGCTCGGAAACGATTTCGTTCTGCACGCGAATACTCAGGTGGGCGTCTCTCCGGCAACGGTCGTGCGATACAGCTCGCGACGATGGCCCTGGTAGTCATTGTAGGCCTGATGCACGCAAAGTCGATTGTCCCAGATCACGAGCATGTCCGGCTCCCAGCGCAGGCGGCACGTGAAGGCCGGCTGAGTCAGGTGCTCATTCAGGTACTGAAGGATGGGCGCGGACTCCTCCGGCGTCATGCCTTCGATGCCGATCCCGTATGACGGGTCCACGTACAGGGCCTTCTCGCCGGTGATGGGGTGCGTGCGGACGAGCGGATGGGCGTTGCCGCGAATCTTGCGGCGCAGGTCCTCCGGGAGGCTCGCGGAGTCGCGGGTCGCCGCGAGCCGGCCGATCGGGCTGTCGCTCACTTCCACCGCTTCGTGCACGGATTTCAGGACGTCGCGCAGGGAGAAGCGCACGCGCAAGCCCTGGATCATCCGCCGATACGTCTCGCTCAGCATGGCGTAGGCCAGCGCCGAGTTCGCCCACATCGTGTCGCCGCCGATCGGCGGCACCTCGACCGAGCGCAGCACGGTGATCGCCGGCGGCTGCTCGAGAAACGGCGAGTCGGTGTGCCAGCCCTCGCCGAACACCATCTTCGAGGGATCCGCCGCTTCCTTGATGAGCGGCTGCACGTTCCGATGACCCGGCACGCCCTGCGTGTACGCATCTTCCGCGAAGCGACCGAAGCGCAAGCTGAATGCTTCGTGCTCCGCATGCGTGAGCTTCTGCCTGCGGAAAAAGATCATCTTGTGCCGATAGAGCGCGTGGCGGATCTCCTCGGCCACATCGTCCGTGACGCGCGCGATGTCCACGCCGGTGATCTCGGCGCCCATGGCCGCCGCAATCGGTTCCGCGCGGATGTGCTCGTAGCGGGCGGAGTAGTTGTCGAACTTGCCGGTGGGATGAAGTCGCATGCTGGCCGGTCCTCGCAGATTTACTCGTGCAACTATGTTGCACGCATGCAGTATAGTTTCCATGGTCGCTGCGAGAAGCGTCAAGGCGCCGCTCTGTCGGCGGCCGCGCTGGGGTCGGTACGCGAGCAGCGCTGATCACCAACTTCCCTCGTAGCGGCGTCACGTAGCGCAACTCGCAGCAAGGTCGACTAGCGCATGACGCTAGTCGTCGCGCGCAGCAGGAACACGCAGCGTGCGCACGCACGCGAGCCGAAATTTCTCGTACTTTCATGGGTGTAGACACACTCTTGGGGACGCGATACTTTCGCTTCCCAGCTTCCAAGCGCGCGTTCCGCGTGAGCGCTCCGACCCATGAACGCCATCCTTCTCGAAAGCGACGAGGCCGACATGCTGACCAACGAGGCGATCGAAGTTCATCTGCAATACCTCCGTTCCGGCCTCGATGCGGTTCAGAAAGCTCTACCGGCCCTGCAGGACAAAATCGATCAGCTTGCCGCGAACATCGACGCGAAACTGCAGTATGTGCACGCCCGCATCGACGCGCTCGCCGCATCCACCGAGCACCGCATCGACGCGCTCGCGGCCTCGTTGACGGGAAAGATCGAACAGGCCGACTCGATGCGCGCGGCCGGCGACGCCGCGCTCACCGACCGCCTGGACAAGCTCACCGACAAGGTTTCACAGATGGCCGACACCCTCGCGCAGGTCCACGGACAGCAGAAGGCTCTCCTCTGGTTGCTGGGTAGCTCGGGCACGATCGCGGCAGCGGTCTCGATCGCGCGAACGCTGGAGTGGATCTGACCGCCCGGTCACGGGTAAGGAGTGTCGACCCGTGACCGTGCCCCCTGAGCCGCGCCGTTGAACACCTTCGCACAGCTTGCCGTCACGCCACCCATCGAGCCCATGCTTGCGAAGCTCGCCGACACGGTGCCCAGCGGGCCCTATCTCTACGAACCGAAATGGGACGGCTTCCGCGCGATCGTGTTCCGCGGCACCGATGAGGCATTCATCCAGAGCCGCGACTCGCGCCCGCTCGATCGCTATTTCCCCGAGTTGCACGACGCACTGCTCGAGCGCTTACCCAAGAACTGCGTCGTCGACGGCGAGATCGTCATCGCAACCGCGCACGGCCTCGACTTCGACGCACTCCAGCTGCGCCTGCACCCCGCCGCGTCGCGCGTTGCGAAGCTCGCAAAGGAAACGCCCTCCTCCTTCGTCGCCTTCGACGTGCTCGCGATCGGCAAGCGCGATCTCATGAGCACGCGCCAGGACGCGCGCCGCGCGGCGCTCGAAGAGCTGCTCGCGGACGTGCAGCGCCCCGTCCATCTCACCCCCGCCACGCGCGATCGCGCGGTCGCGCTCGACTGGCTGACGCGCTTCGAAGGAGCCGGGCTGGACGGCGTCGTCGCGAAGCCCGAGTCCGGCACCTACCAACCCGGCAAGCGCGCCATGATCAAGGTGAAACACGCGCGCACGGCGGACTGCGTCGTCGCCGGTTTCCGCTGGCACAAGAGCGGCAAGGATGCGGTGGGCTCGCTGTTGCTCGGCCTCTACGACGATGCCGGCGTGCTCCAGCACGTCGGCGTCACTTCGTCCTTCACGATGGCCATGCGCAGACAGCTCGTGAAGGAGCTCGCTCCGCTTCGCAAGAACGCGATGGACGATCACCCCTGGCGCGAGTGGGCCGGTGCCGCCGCCGAATCGAGCCGCATGCCGGGCGCGCAGAGTCGCTGGAGCGCCGGCAAGGATCTGTCCTGGGAGCCGCTGCGCATCGAGCGAGTGTGCGAGGTGAAGTACGACCACATGCAGGGCGATCGCTTCCGTCACGCAGCGTTATTCCTGCGCTGGCGACCCGACAAACGCCCGCAGGATTGCCGCTACGACCAGCTCGAAGTCACGAAGCCCTACGAGCTCGAGCGAATCTTCTCGTCCGGATCGAGCGGCTCCTGAGCCGGCCGCAGCGCTTCGGGCACGTGCTGCAGATTCACGCGAATGCGCGTCCACGTGCTGTAACGACCCCGCATCGAATCCACCAGGATGTCCGCCGGCTCGAGATACGCCGCGGCCTGCGCATGGCGCGCCTTCCACCGCTCGAGACCCGCGAGCGCGTCCTGCTGATGGCGCGCCCGACCGATCTCGATCAGCGGATGCTTGCGCTTCGAGGGTTGCACGCGGGGTGGCTCGGCCGTTTGTTTCCGGTAGTGCGGCGGCCACGGCGCATCGCCCAGACCCTGGCGCTCGAAGAGCTCGAGCAGCGCCTCGATCGAGCCCGCGTGCTCGTCGATGCCCGCGTGCAGATCGCCGAGCTTCGCGAAGCGGGCCGGCATCGACGCGAGCGTGAAATCCGCCGGATCGCAGTCCGCCACTTCGTCCCACGCGAGCGGTGCGGACACGCGCGCATCCGGCCGCGGCCGCACGGAGTATGCGGCGGCGACCGTGCGATCCTTGGCGTTCTGGTTGTAGTCGACGAACACGCCGTGCCGCTCTTCCTTCCACCACTTGCTCGTGGCGAGTTGCGGCGCGCGACTTTCGACCTCGCGCGCAAGCGCCAGCGCCGCGCGGCGCACTTCGTCGAAGCTCCAGCGCTTGTGAATCCGCACGCACACGTGCATGCCACGCGAGCCCGATGTCTTGGGCCAGCCGACGAGCTTGAAGTCCTGCAGGACGCCGCGCGTCACCCGCGTGACCTCCTGCACCTGCTTCCAGGTCACGCCCGGCACGGGATCGAGGTCGACGCGCAGCTCGTCCGGATGATCGAGGTCCTCGGCGCGCACCGGATGTGGATGCAGCTCGAGACACGCGAGATTCGCGAGCCATGCCAGTGCCGCCGCATCGCGTGGAACGACTTCCTCGGCGCCGCGGCCCGAAGGAAAGCGCAGCTCGACGACCTCGATCCACGAGGGGCGGCTCTGCGGCGCGCGCTTCTGATAGAAGTGCTCGCCCTCGATCCCGTCGGGATACCGCACGAGCATGTTCGGCCGGCCGCCCGCCGCGCGCAGCGCGCCGTCCGCAACCGCAATGTAGTAGCGCGCGAGATCGAGCTTCGTGTGCTTCGGCTGCGGAAAGAGCACCTTGTCGGGGTGCGAGATCGCCACCTCGCGCCCGGCGACCTTCAGGATCTCGCCTTCGCTCGCGCGCGCCGGCACGACTTCATCCGAACGGTCGGATCGGGTCGTCGCCGCGCCAGTCGAGCGACGCCCGCCAGTAGCGCGTGAACATGTCGTCCATTCCCGGCGTCGCCGGAATGAGCTCGACGAAGCCCGGCTCGTTGCGGCCGTCGTCCATGTAGTACACCGCGCCGCCGCTCGGCACAGGCGCGCGAAATGCCACCTGATAGTTGCGCCGCTCGTACGCGGCGCATTCCGCTTCCACATCGTCGACCGCGATGCCGACGTGATGAAAGCCATAGCCGCGCTTGTCGATGATTTCCTTGTACACGGAAGGATGCTCGTCCTTCGGCTGGATGAGCTCGATCTGCATGTGGCCGGCGAATGCCATCGCGATGCTCACGTCCGCCCGCGAGGGGCCACCGCGATAGCGCTGCTCCGGACCCGTGAAGCTATCGAGCAGGAACCACGGCCCGGTGCGGCAATCCCGAATCCACCAGTCGATCGCGGCACGAATGTCTTGCACCACATACGCCATCTGCACGATCTGGCCGGTGCGCTGTCCGAACCCTAGCGTTCTCATTAAGTGCCCCCTCCCACGAATGATTCCAGTGTAGCCGCGCAGCACGCGCATGACGACCGCAGCCGCGGCTCCGGCGCCGTCCTCGCGCTGAGCTCGCATGACGGGCACAGTGCTTGCCGGGACGCTTTGCATTCCGGCCCGGCATCGACGCGATGTCGGCGGCAATCACCCAAGCTCCGGCTGAGGCCCCCAAGGAGACGACGATCCGATGCAATGGCTCGCCCTCGTGTTGCTCGCGCTGTGCTCGACGGCGCTCGCTCAGAACGAAGTCTCGCGCAGCACGTTGCCGAACGGCCTGCGGGTCGTGATCGTGCGCAACTCGCTCGCGCCGGTCGTCTCGATTTCCGTGAACTACGGGGTCGGCTCGGACGAAGCGCCGGAGGGGTTCCCCGGCATGGCGCACGCGCAAGAGCACATGATGTTCCGCGGCAGCCCCGGGCTCACGGGCGATCAGCTCGCCGACATCGGCAGCGTGATCGGCGGCAACTTCAACGCGAACACGCGCGAGTCGCTCACGCAGTATCTCTTCACGGTGCCGGCCGCGGATCTCGAGGTGGCGCTGCACATCGAAGCGGTGCGGATGCGCAGCGTGCTGGACACGCAGAAGGACTGGGACATGGAACGAGGCGCGATCGAGCAGGAGGTCGCGCAGGACCTCTCCGAGCCGGACTATGTGCTCTACTCCAAGCTGCGCGAGGCAATGTTCGCCGGCACGGCGTACGCGCACGATGCGCTCGGCACGCGGCCCTCGTTCGAGAACACCACGGCGGCGATGCTGAAGCGCTTTCACGACGCGTGGTATGCGCCGAACAACGCGCTCATCGTCATCGCGGGCGACGTCGATCCGCAAACGACGCTGCAGTCCATCGAGCGCCTCTTCGGTGACATCAAGGCCAAGCGGCTGCCGCCGCGGCCGAAGGTGAGCCTTGGGCCCGTGAAGCCGGTGGCGCTCCACGTGGACACGGATAGGCCCAATGGAACGCTGATGCTCGCCATGCGCACGCCGGGCCCGACGAGCAGCGATTTCGCGGCGCTCGAGGTGCTGGCGGACGTCCTGAGCAGCCACCGGTTCGATCTCTACGGGCTCGTGCCCGCCGGCAAGGCGCTGGACGCGGACTTCGGGCTCGAGCCGCTTCCACAAGCGGGCCTCGCGTATGCCACCGTCGAATTCACGACGGGACAGGATCCGCAAGCGCTCGAAACCGAGCTCCGCGCCATCCTCGCGAAGGTCGCGCGTGAGGGGGTCCCCGCCGATCTCGTCGCCGCCGCCAAAGTTCACGAGCGCAGCAGCGCTCAGTTCCAGCGCAACTCGATCGCCGGCCTCGCCTCCGTCTGGTCGGATGCGCTCATGCTGTATGGGTTGCAGTCGCCCGATGAGGACCTCGCTCGCATCGAGCGGGTCACGGTCGCAGACGTGAATCGGGTTGCGCGCACCTATCTCGACCTGGATCACGCGGTCTCGGGCGTCATGCTCCCGCACGTCTCGGGCAAGCCCGTGACGGCGAGCGGCGGCGGGTTCGGCGGCCAGGAATCCATCTCGCTCGGCGAAGCGAAACCCACGCGGCTGCCGCCGTGGGCGGAGTCCGCGCTCCATCGGCTCGTCGTGCCGCCCTCGACCGTGCATCCGGCGGTGGAGAAGTTGCCCAACGGTCTCACGCTCATCGTGCAGCCGGAGAACGTGAGCGACACCGTGAGCGTCTTCGGCCACATCCGCAACCGCCCCGAAACGCAAGAGCCGAAGGGACAGGAAGGCGTCGCGCAGTTGCTCGACGCGTTGCTCCCCTACGGCACCGAGCGGCTCGACCGACTCGCGTTCCAGCGAGCGCTCGATGAGATTGGCGCGCGCGAGCGCGCGGGCACTGATTTTTCGATCGGCGTGCTCGCGGAGCACTTCGATCGAGCGGTGGCGCTGCTCGCCGAGAACGAGCTGCACCCGGCCCTGCCGCGGCAGGCACTGAACGTCATCAAGGGAGAGATCGCCCAAGGCATCGCGGCACGCAATCGCAGCCCGCGCTTCCTTGCCCAACATTCATTGCGGCGCGCGCTGTTCAGCGCGAGCGATCCCAGCGTGCGGATGGCGACGCCCGAGTCGGTGAGCGCATTGACGCTCGATGCCGTGCGCTCCTATCACCACGCCGTGTTCCGGCCGGACCTCACGACGATCGTCGTAATCGGCAAAGTCGCGCCGCGCGAGGCGCGTACCACGATCGAGAAATATTTCGGCGACTGGCACGCGACCGGGCCGCAACCTGCCATCGATCTGCCGCCCGCGCGGCCGAACGGACCGGACACGATCGCGGTGCCCAACGCCAGCCGCGTTCAGGACGTCGTGATCCTGGCCGAGGACCTCGCGCTCACACGCTCGGACCCGGACTACTACCCGCTCGCGCTCGGCAATGCCGTGCTCGGCGGAGGCTTCTACTCGACGCGACTCAGCATCGATCTGCGCAAGAGCTCCGGGCTCGTGTACTCGGTGGGCTCGATGTTGCAGGCGGGCCGAACCCGCAGCATCTACGCCGTCGAGTATGCGAGCGATCCGCAAAACGTGAGCAAAGCCGCGGGCATCGTCACGCGCGAGATCGAGGCGCTGCAGAAGTTGCCGCCCACCGCCGAGGAGCTCGCGCGGGTCAAAGCCTCGCTCGTGCGCCAGATTCCGCTGAGCGAAGCGAGCATCGGCGACATCGCGGGCGGACTGCTCGGGCGCATCGATCTCGGGCTGCCGCTCGATGAGCCGACCATTGCGGCGCGCCGGTATGTCGCACTGAGCGGCGCAGACGTGCAAGCCGCGTTCCGCAAGTGGATGCGACCGCACGACTTCGTGCGCGTGAGCGAGGGCCCGACGCCGCAGTGAGCACGCGGATGCGCTCGAGCGGCACCCAAGCGCGACCGCGGGCTCGGGTGCGTCGAGTGGCGTGTCGAGGGCCATCCTCGTACGCGAGGGGTACGATCGTTCACCGCGGGATGCTCGATGCTCGACTGGAGGACTCCCTCATGGCAACGCGCATCGTTCGGAATTGGCTGATTCTGCTTGGCGTCGTCGTCGTGCTCGTCGCCGGCTACGCCGCCGCGGGATTCCTTGGCGTGCCCTGGCTCGTGCGCAAGCAGGTGCTCTCCTTCGTGAGCGAGCACTACGGCCGGCAGGCCTCGCTCGGCGCGGTGCGCTTCAATCCCTTCACGTTCTCGTTCGAGGCACGGGATTTCTCGATTCCCGATGCCGACCATCAGCGCCTGCTTGCCTTCGAACGACTGTACGCCGATCTGGACGTGAAGTCGGTGTGGCGGCGTGCCCCGAGCTTCACGCTCATTCAAGTGGATCGGCCCTATGCTCGCGCGCTCATTCGCCGGAACGGCGACGTCAATCTCGCGGACCTCGCGCGGCCCTTCGCGACGCAGGCGCCGCCGACGGAAAAGGAGAAGCCGGCACGCCTCTTCATCGATCGGCTGCGCGTGACCGAAGGCCAAGTCTCGTTCGAGGACCTGTCGCGGCTCTCGCCGTTTCGCGCGCAGCTCCGGCCCATCACCTGTGATGTGATCGATTTCAGTACGACCGGTGACACCGGGAATCGCTACACGCTGCGCGGCGCCACGACGCTTGGCGAACGCTTCTCGTGGGATGGCACGTTTAAGATCGCGCCGCTCACCTCGCACGGACGCTTCACAGTCGCCAACCTGCAGGCGCGGACGGTCGGGTCGTACTTGCGCGACGCGCTGGATTTCGAGCTGGCGAACGGTGCGATCGCGCTCGCGGGCCAGTACGACCTCTCTGCGCAGAAGGAGCTCGCCCTCACGGTGGCCCTTCGCGAAGCCAGCATCGCGGAGCTGGCGATTCGGCCAAAGGGCCGGACGACCGACTACATCCAGCACGCGGCGGTGCGCATCGACGACGCGCGCGTCGACCTGGCGCGCGAACGCGTTGACGTCGGAAAAGTGCGTCTCACGGGCGGCACCGTGCACGCCTGGCGAGACGCGGACGGCAAGATCAACCTGACCGATCTGCTGACGCCCAGCGCGCCACCGAAGCCGCCGCCGGCCACGGACACCGCCTCCGCACCTACCGCCGTGCCTACAGCCGACACGGCTCCGACCGAGGCCTCCGGGGCTGAGGCCTCATCTGGCGCGAAGCCGTCGCCCGAGGCGAAATCAGGCTCGTCTTGGACGATCGCTGCGCCGGATATCGCCGCGGAAAACCTGCGCGTCGAGCTGGAAGACCGCTTGGTGAAGCCGAAGGCCGAATTCACTCTGGCGCCCATCGCCCTCAATGTGCGCGGGTACGACTCCGCGTCCAACGGCACGCTCGATCTCGACGCGAAGCTCGCCATCAACGACGCGGCCCATCTCGCTGCGCGCGGCAAGTTCGAGCGCGCCTCCGGTGCCATCTCGGGGCACATCGACCTCGATGGCTTCGATCTCGCCACGCTGCAGCCCTACGTCAGCACGTACACGCAGGTCTCGCTGCTCAGCGGTTCGCTGACGTCGGGGCTAGATTTCTCGCTCGCGCCTGATGGCGCCCTCACGGCGACGGGCGACGGCGAGGTCACCCGATTCCACACCATCGACAATGCGCTCCGTCAGGATCTCGTCAAGTGGGACCGGTTGCGCGTCACCGGCATCGAGTACCGGTCCACGCCCGCGAGTCTGCGCATCGCGCGCATCGATGCTCGCGCGCCCTACGCCCGCCTCATCATCGCGCCGGATCAGTCGCTCAACATCACCGAGCTGTTGACGCCCACACCCGGCAGCGCGTCGCCCGCGGCCGTGCAGACGATCAAGACCTCGCACGGCAAGACAAAAGCGCCGGGCGGCAACCCAGGTGCGATGCAGCTCCGCGTGGGCACCGTGAAGATCACAAAGGGCTCGGCGAACTTCGCGGACTTCTGGATCCAGCCGAACTACGCGGTGAGCATTCAGGGCCTGCACGGCACGGTCGTCGGGCTCTCCTCCGATCCGAAATCGCGCGCGAAGGTGCAGCTCAGCGGCAAGGTGGACCGCTACGCGCCCGCCGACATCCACGGCGACATCAATCTGCTCTCGGCGGCGCTGTTCACCGACATGAAGGTGAGCTTCAAGGGCGTCGACATGAGCTCGGTGACGCCCTACGCGGGACGTTTCGCGGGCTACAAGATCGAGAAGGGCAAGCTCTCGATCGATGTCGCGTACCACGTGAACGATCGCAAGCTCACGGCGGAGCAGCACTTCGTCATCGATCAGCTGCAGCTCGGGGAGCGCGTCGAGAGCCCGGACGCGGTGCGCCTGCCGCTACGGCTCGCCGTCGCGCTGCTGAAGGATCGCAACGGCGTCATCGACATCGACCTGCCGATCAGCGGCAGCCTCGACGATCCGCAGTTCCGCATCGGCCCGATCATCTGGAAGGCGGTGCTCAACCTGCTGACCAAAGTCGTCACGGCGCCGTTTGCACTCCTCGGCAAGCTGTTTGGCGGCGGCGAGGAAATGAACCTGATCGATTTCGAGCCGGGGAGCGCGACGCTCGATGGCACCGCCCAGGAGCGCGTCACCTCGATCGCCAAGGCGCTGAAGGAGCGCCCGCAGCTCACGCTCGACGTGCCCGTGAGCTATTCGCGCGAGCTCGATGGCGCCGAGATCGCTGAGCGCAAGCTCGATGAGAAGCTGAGCGCGGTGCCCGAGCCGGCAAAGCGCTTCGACATGCTCATGGAAGAGTACAAGTCCCTCTACGGCGCCGACACGCCGCCACCCGCGAGCGCCGCGAGCGTGCTAGCGCTCCCGAAGAGGAAGCGTCCGCCGGAGTCGTACGACGCGGCGAACGAGGAGCTGAAGCGGTCCATCGTCCAGAAGCAGCCGGCATCGGACAGCGACCTCGAGCAGCTCGCGCAAGCGCGCGCACATGCGATTCAGGATGCGCTGCTCAGCTCCGGCGAGCTCGACGCCTCGCGAGTGTTCATCCTCGGCGCGAACGAGGCAAAGGCCACGGACGGCAAGGTGCGCCTGGCGCTCAGCCTGAAGTGAGCGCGGTGCTCGTGGCGCCGACAACCGACCGCCGACGCGCGGCCTCCACTCGTACGTGAACCGCGCCGGTAAACGCGCAGGCAACCCGCTCCATCGCCATCATCGCCTGCCCCGTCGAGGCGCCCGCGCGCGCTTCGCCCCGCATATCCGCAGCCGGATGCCGGTCGTAGCGCATGGGCGCGGCCGAGGCCGCCGCCAGCCCCGTGACGATCGCCACACGCGCTTTCACATCATCGACTTGCTCCGCAGATGGCCAGAAATCCACCCGCCATGAACGCCGCCATGCGCTTCTTCACCGCCGCGAAATCCTCCGACTTGCACCGTCCGCCGGAAAGCTTGTCGATGCGGCCGGTGCGCGCGAGCGTGAGGAGCAGCGCGCCGCTCACGAAGTGATAGCCCCAGAAGATGTCTTCGTCGCTGCAGTTCGGCAGCGCGCGCTTCAGCAGATCGATGAGGCGCAGCACCACCGGATCGAAATGCTTGTCCATCAGCTCGGCCCCCCACTCCGGGGTGTTCGACACCTGCGCGCTCAGCGCGCCGTAGTTCTTCCACGGCTTGCCGCCTTCGATGTAGAGATCGAGGTCCGTATCGAGGAACGCGTGCAGCGCCCCCTCGACCGTCGGCTTCCCGCCGCACGCCGCCTCGTAGTCGTCCAGCGCCTTCATGCGGCGCGTGCTCGTGACCACCGCGCGGCGCGCGAAGACGGCGTCGAAGAGCTTCTTCTTGTCCTTGAAGTAGTAGTTCAGGAGCGTGTGATGGACTCCGGTGCGCTTCGCGACATCCTTCAGCGTCACGCCGTAGAGGCCGTGCGCGGAGAATTGCTCCTCGGCGACATCCAGAATCTGCTCCATGGTGGCGGCGCGCTGTTCGGCCTTGGTCGGGCGCTTGCGGCGCGACTTCGACCGGGCAGCGCGCCGGCGTGCGGTTTTCACGTGTTCGGGCACGAATGAGTCTCCCTCGTCTCGTCTCGGCGCGCCCGAGCACGAGCGCTCGAGGGTGCTCAGCCGCCGCCGTATTCTGACCTCAGACGCATTTTGTCGATCTTTCCGGTAGATGCCAGCGGCATGTGATCGAGGCGGATGATCGTGTCCGGCATCCACCAGGGCGGCACCTGGCCCTGCAGCGGCGCGAGCAGGGCTTCATCGCTGATCGCGCACTGCTCGTGCAGCTCGACCAGGAGGATGGGCCGCTCGCCCCATTTCGCGTCCGCGCGGCCGATGACGGCGGCCAGCGAGACCTCGGGCAGCCCGCCCACCAGCGCCTCGATTTCGGCCGGGTTGATCCATTCGCCGCCGGACTTGATGAGGTCCTTCGCGCGGCCCGTGATGATGAGATTGCCGTCCGAATCGATGCGTGCGAGGTCGCCCGTGTCGAACCAGCCGTCCGGATCGGTGGCCGGGGCCTGTTCGCCGAAGTAGCGCGCGATCACGCTGGCCCCGCGCACGCGCAGGTGCCCCTCGGCGTTGCGCTGCTCGGGGAGCGGCCGGCCCGCGGAATCCGTCAGCAGCAGATCGACCCCCACCGCGGGACGACCCGAGAGCGCCGCCGCGCGCCGTGGATCGTGCGGCGGCGTCGTCGTGCCGAGCGGCGAGAGCTCGGTCATGCCCCAGCTCGTCTGCACCGCGACGCCGAGGCGCCGCTCGATGCGCTCCATGAGCGCCGGGGCGAGCGGCGCGCCTCCGACGATGATCCGCTTCAGCGACGGCAGCTCGATGCCGCTCTCCCGGACGTGCTCGAGCAGCCCGAGCCACACGGTCGGGACGCCCACACCCAGCGTCACCTTCTCGGCCGCGATCAGCTGGGCCAGGCTCGCGCCGTCCACATGACGGCCGGGCAGAACGAGCTTTGCGCCGACGGCCGGGGCCGCGAACGGCAACCCCCACGCGTTCGCATGGAACATCGGCACGACCGTCAGCACGCTGTCGTTGCCCGTGATGCCCATGACATCGGCCTGCAAACACCGCAGCGTGTGCAGGAAGCTCGAGCGGTGTGTGTACGTGACGCCCTTCGGCGCACCGGTCGTTCCCGAGGTGAAGCACAGGCCGCAGGGCGAGCGCTCGTCGAACCCGCCCCACGTGACCGGCGCACCGATATCGGAGCGCAGCGCATCTTCGAGCGCGACGGCGCTCGTGCGGGGGCCCTTCCACGCCTCGAGCGGGCCATCGATGATGAGCACGCGCGTGATCGTCGCGCTGCGCTCGATGACGTGCTGGGCGAGCGCCGCGAGATCCGCGCTGGCGACGAGGACGCGGCAGGCGGATTGCGTGACCATCGCGGCGAGCTGTGCCGGCGTCAGACGCGGATTGAGCGTGTGGCACACGGCGCCCATGCCCATGATCGCGTACCACGCCTCGACATGGGCCTGCGTGTTCCATGCGAGCGTCGCGACGCAGTCCCCGAAGCCGACTCCGACCTCGCGCAGCAGCGCGGAAATGCGCAGGCTGCGCGTCTTCAGGTCGGCGTAGCTCACCCGATCGATCCGGCCGTCCTCTCTGGCGGTCACGACCTCGGCGCGGGGATGCCACTTCGCGGCGTGCTCCAGGAACTTGTCGAGCGTCAGCGCGAACTCCTGCATCGACCCGTCGATCATCGGCAGGAGTCCTCCCGGGGCGGCAGCGTCGGCGCAACGATGCCGACGTTCCAGTTCCAGGGCTGCGTGCCGCTCGCACGGCGTCGGCAGACGATCTGCTCGACCAGCTCGTACGCGCCCGGCATCAGATGCGTCTCGGCGCGCGGCACATCCGCAAACCTCATGTACGCACGGGCTTCGCCGTATGCCGGCCACTGTGGCTGGCCTGTCGCACGCGGTTCGCCCGAGCGCGCGAAGCTCGTCCAGTACTCGATCATCGCCCTGGAGAGCGCCGACTCGGCTTCCGTCGCGGGAACTTTCGGCCAGAGCGCGGGCGTGCGGTCCGCCGTGCCGAACACATACGGCAGCTCCGATGCATGGAAGCCGTGCAGCCCGGCCGCTTCGGCCGCCGGATAGCTGTGATCGAAGATGTAGAAGAACGAGCGTTTGCCGAGCGCCTCCTGCTTCCTGACGAGACGCTCGGCGGTCCAGCCGTACATCGCGTCACGCGTGATCGCGAGCAGGCTCTCCTCGAGATGCGTGCTCGGATAGCGCTTCAGGAACTCCTCGGCAAGATCGCCATAGCGGGTGCGAATCGCGCTTTCGTACGTGGCGGCGTCGGTAGGAATCGGCGGCAGGAGGAAACGTAGCGAGCGAATCTCGCCGCTGTTGAAGCCGGCGAGGATCGGCACCGGCGCCTGCTCGCCCCGATCGAACACCTCGACGAGCTGGCGCGGCAGCACGCGGCCGTCGATCGTGCCGAACGGGAGGTAGCCGGATTTGCCGGCGATCTCGAGCAGCTTCGCGGCATCGATCGCGCGCAACGCGGCGAGATCCTGCGTGCCGAGCGCGGTGGCGAGGCGCGAGCCGAGCGTCTCCGCCGCTTCCTCGCCGAAGCGCGCCGCTTTCAGCTCGGGCGTCGAGATCATGTAGGCGCTCTGCGCGATGGCCTTCGCGAAGAGCCCGCGCGCGAGCGGCGAGGCCATGAGATACATGACGCTCAGAGCGCCGGCCGATTCGCCCGCGATCGTGACGTTCGCGGGATCGCCACCGAAGGCGGCGATATTGCGCTTCACCCAGCGCAGCGCCTCGATCTGATCGAGCAGGCCGTAGTTACCGGAGATGTGCTCCGGCGATTCGGCACTGAGCTGCGGAAGGGCCAGATAGCCAATCGCGCCGAGCCGATAGTTGATCGACACGAACACCACGCCGTGCTCGGCGAGCTTCTGCCCCTCGTAGAGGGACTCGCTGCTGCCGCCGGTCGTGAGCGAGCCGCCATGGATCCACACGAACACCGGCGCCTTGCGCGCACCTTTGGGCGTCCAGACGTTGAGCGAGAGGCAGTCCTCGCTCATTGCCTCGTATTCGTCCGCGTAGATGCTCCCGGGCCGCGATTTCGGTTGCATGCAGGCCGGCCCGAACTTTTTCGCCTCGCGCACGCCGCTCCACGCCGGCATTGCGACCGGCGGCTTCCACCGCGCGTCGCCGACGGGTGGCAATGCATAGGGCAACCCTTTGAATACGAGCACAGATCCATTCGCAGCTCCTTCCACTGCGCCGGCAGGCGCATGCACGACGGGATCCTTGGCCATGACCGGAGTGGCGAACACGACGATGGCAAGGGCACGCAGAAGACACGACTTCACGATTGATCTCCGAGCTTCCTGCTCAACAGAATGAATAGCAGCGCCGCCAGCAGATAGAGCGGCGCGCACGTACGAACGACAACACGCGCGCGCGATTCATGCGATCCGCGAGCCACGCGACCAGAATAGAGCTGAAGCAGTAGAACAGCGCGAAATACAGCCCGCTGATGCGACCGAGCTGACCGTCGGTGACGCGCAAGTCGTCCTGAATCGGCTTGGCGAGGATCGACAGGAGCTGCCGATCCAGAACATTCAGCACGTACACGCAGCACAGAATGCCGAGCACGAACCAGGCTCGTGCGTCGGGCCGGACGCGTTCGACCACTGTCGCCAATGCGCCCTCTTAGAGCTCGTAGTAGAAGCGCAGCCCGACCGTTCGCGGACGCATCGTCCCGAAGCGGCTGGCGAGGAACGCCTCGGGATGGATGTACGTAACCGAATCGTCGTCGAACAAGTTTTCGACATACGCGGTTGCCGTCAGCTTGCGGAAAGTCGCGCCGAGCGTGAGGTTCACATTGTTGTAGCTGTCCGTGTACCCGTACGTCGGGCTCACGGTGTTCGGCGCGCCGGGCACGCGTGGAAACGAGCTCGGGAACGAATCGACGTGCTGCACGGCGAGGCTCGCCGAGCCCAACGTGCTCGCCCAGAGCGGGAAGCCGTACGACACGTACGCCGCGCCCTGGAACTTCGGTCCAGCGAGGCGCGCGCCCGGCACCGCGCCCGAGATGGCCGCTTCCGTGGGCGACAGCCGCGTCACGTGCGCGTCGTTGAACGAGCCGCTGAGACCGAGCAGCAGATCGCGCACCGGCGTGTACGAGATCTCGTACTCGAATCCCTTGCTGCGCGCGGCGCCGATGTTCGTCGCGAACTGCACCGAATCCGATACGCGGTTCGCTTGCACCTGGATGTCGCGCCAGTCGATCCAGTAGAGCGCCAGATTCGTCGAGAGGCGGCCGTCGAACCAGCGGCCCTTGGCGCCGAGCTCGTAGTTCTTCAGCTTGTCGGAGTCGGCGCCGAACGGAATGATGAGGTCGTTCGGATTCACGACGCTGCCCCGGCCGGCGAACGCATTGACGACCGGCGCGCGAAACCCGGTGGAGAATGTCGCGTACGTCGTGAGCGAGGGCATCGGCTGGAACGATGCGCTCAGCTTGTACGACGGTCGGCGTCCTTCCGCCTTCAGCCCGACAGCGGGCGCAATCGTGGTGACGGTCAGCGGACCGGGAATCCCGAACAGCGCGTTGGTGAGATAGTTGCTGTTGTAGCCGCCCTCGGTGAACGCCTGCGCATCGAGTCGTCCGTAGCGCATGCCACCCGTCAGCCACACGCGATCGGTGATGTGGTACGTGAGCTCGCCGAACCCGGCTTGCTCATGCGATTTGGCGTGCGTGTACTGCCGCTGGTAGTACTCGTCCGGCAGACCGGTAATGTTGTGGCTCGCCAGGAATTCCGGCGACGACCGATAGAAGTAATCGACGTCGTGACGCCGGCCGAGGTAGAAGCCGCCGATGACCCAGTCGAACCGGCCACCGGTGTTCGAGGCGAGCCGCAGCTCCTCGACGAAGGTCTTCTGATAGCCGTACGCATCGAGCCCGAACGCGATCGCCTGATTGAAGGTGCCGGCGAGATCGACGAAGAATTTCTGGTCGAAGCGCGAGTACGTCGAGGAGCTCGTGAGCTCCGCGCCGTCGAAGCGATAGGTGAGCGTCGTATTGAAGTTCGTGAGCTTGCCGACGAACAGGTCCGGCCGATCCGAATTGCGCTTCTCGCGGCCGAGCGCCGGGTTCGTCAGCGAGGAATCCTCGGGATTGCTGTGCTCATGCGAGACGAGCAGCTTCACCGAGAGGCGCTCGAGCGGCTGCCACAGCAAGCTCGCGCGGCCGCCATGATCGACCAGCGTGTTCGCGTTGTGGCGCCCGGTGCCGATATTGTCCAGATAGCCTTCCTCGTGGCGATAGAAGCCGACCGCGCGCAGCGCGAGCTTGTCCTCGATGAGCGGCACGTTGACCATCGCGTTGTACCGCTGACGCAGCGAGTCGCTCCCCGTCTGGCCGAAGTCGACCAGGCCCGCGGCGTCGAACTGCGTCAGATCCGGGCTTTTCGTGATGATGCGGAGCGCGCCGGACAGCGAGCCGGAGCCGAAGAGCGTGCCCTGCGGGCCACGGAGGAACTCGATGTGGTCCAGATCGAAGAGATTGGGATCCAGCACCGTCGTGTTGCCGATGGTGGAGATGGGCAGCTCGTCGATGTAGATCGCCACCGTGCTCTGCAGATTGGCCCCGTAGCCGTTCGTGGCGATGCCGCGAGCGGTGAAGTTGTTGAAGTTGGCCGTCGGCTTGTTGAGCACCACGCCGGGAGTCTCGCGCGCCAGTCCTTCATATCCGACGATCCCCTTGGTGGTGAGCTGCTCTTGGGAGAAGGCGGTGATGCTCAAGGGCACATCCTGCAGCGGCTCGACGCGACGGGTCGCGGTCACGAGCACTTCCTGGAGTTGCTGCGCGTCGGTGGCCGCTTGCGCGAGCGCCGCTCCCGGCGCGATGACGCTGGCCGCCACGACCCCTGGTACGAGATAGCTGCGCCTCATTCCGATCCCCCCTCGAACGGCGCCGGTGCCAAGCCCCGGACTGTGGCCGGATCATGCAATCGTCCGCCGCCGCCCGTCAATACTCACTCACGTGCTTGTGAATATCTATCCGAAGGCAGGCGCAGGCGCTGCAATCAGACCTAAGTGCCATACCCTTCGGCGACGCGCGTCGCTCGAATGGATTGCGAGCGTGGGCGCGAGCGCAGATTGCCGCGCCACGGATCGCGGCCTACCTCTTAAGTGGCTTGTTCCACTGCCCGGCGCGGGTCGACGATCGACGCACGTCGTTCCGGGAACTCACTATGAGCCTCGATGCACCCATCGTATTCGTCGTCGACGGTGATGCTTCGGTGCGCGCGGCGCTCGGCGCTCTCGCTCATGCCGCCGGATGGCAGTCGCGTGCGGCGGCCTCGGCTGAAGAATTCCTCGCGTGGCCGCGCACGACGAGCCCGAGCTGTCTGCTCCTCGAGCTGCATCTGCCGGGACTCAGCGGGTTGGAGCTGCAGCGGCGCGTCGCCGAGCGCACCGAGATGTCGATCGTCTTCATCAGCGGGCGCGCCGATGTGCCCGCAACCGTCGCGGCCATGAAGGCCGGCGCGTTCGAGTTCTTGACGAAGCCTCTCGCGCCCGACCTGTTGCTGAGCACGATCGAGAGCGCCATCGAGCGCAGCCGGGCAGCGTTGCACCATGCGGCCCAGATCCGCGCCTTGCAGCAGCGCTATGAATCGCTCAGCCGACGTGAGCGCGAGGTGATGAGCCTCGTCGTCTCCGGGCGTCTGAACAAGCAGATCGGCGGCGAGCTCGGCATTTCCGAGATCACCGTGAAAGCACATCGCGGCAAGATGATGCGCAAGATGCGGGCATGCTCCTTCGCGGAGCTGGTCACCATGGCGGCGAGCCTCGAGAGAGATCTGCTCGCAAGTCGCGCGGCGCCCTATTCGTCCGCGACCGTCTCCGGGCGTACCTTGGTACCGAGGTACACCCACAGGAGCGTGGCGCCGACGAACCAGAGCGCGCCGACGATACCGACGGCGAGCCATCCGGCTGGATCGGCCGTGAACAACCGGTAGCTGTCGCCGATACAGATCAGGAACAGACCGAGGATCAGTGCGACGAACGCCCACACGATCCGCTGAGCGCTACGTGACGAGAGATACGGAAACATGGTGCGCGACCTTACACGAAAGCGCCGCGCGATCCTCGTCGACTTTGCGCAAGACGTCAGAGACTTTCGAACACCCGGCACTCGGTCAGCAGCGGATCGTCGAAGCGCGCCAGCTCGCCGGCCTTGCGGCCCGGCACGGGGAACAGCCGCGCGGACAGCGGCTTGCGCAAGCGCGCGGACAGCGCGCCCATGTCGCCCACGATGCGCGCGAGCGCGTCCACACTGATATCGCCCGGAAGCGGAACGACATCGAGCCCGGTGCCGCAGACCGTGGAGTACAGCAGCAACTCCTGCAAGCCGTACCGCCCCTCGCTGGCCCGCTTCGCAAGCACCGGATCTTCGAGCACCGGCAACATCAGTCCGGCGTAGCCGCAAGTCCGTACGTTCAAGCTCTTCAGGGCCGCGGTGATCACCGCGCACGCTTGCAGGGTTGACGCGTGACCGAACGGCACCCGCGTCAACGTCTCGATCGCCGCGCCGATGCTGCGATCCATGCCGGGCGCGGGCGATGGATCGATTCCGAGAAAGTGGACGTGCTCGTCGGCCGCGAGCTGCGCGCCGAGACGCTCGATCCGCTGCAGCTCCGAGTCGAGAGTGTCCCGAAGGCGCCGCTCAGCGTCCTCCGCATCGGTCGCGCCGGCGAAGGCGCTCTCCACGAGCCCGGCCGCTTCGAGTCCGAGGGCAAGCGAGTCCGGCCCCTGGTGGTGCGCGACAGGAAAGAACGGCGTGCCCGCGGGAATGCCCGCCGCGGCGGCGAAGCGAAAATTCGCGACGCCGGAAGCGTCGACGCGCGCGAGATCCGCAATCACCTGAGCGGCCGTGCGCACGGCACCCGGCTGCAGACCGCGCTCGGCGGAGGTGACACTCACACTGAAGCTGATGCGCTTCGCGCGCCGCGCCAGCTCGGCGCCCCACTTGCCGAGCTCCGGCGCGAAGCGATCCGCGGTCAGAATCGGTCCGATGCTGAGGACCGCGCCCGCCGCGGCCGCAGCCGCATCGATCTTCTCCAGCGCCGGCAATGCGCTCGCGCGCTGCGCCTCATCGAGCGCGGCAACGATCGGGTTGGTGGCGACGCGCACCGTCTGCACTTCGTAGCCGGCTTCTTCGACGCGCTTGCGCGCCCGCGTGATCCGCGCCAACGCGCGCTCGACAGCCGCCAGATCCTGCACGCTCGCCAGCTCGACGCCGGCGGTGATCGTGCGCACTCGCAATGGATGCAAAGTCCTCTCCTCGGGTACCGCGTCGGCGGTCGCGGCCAGGCTCGCCCCGAGCAGGGCAAGCAGCTCACGACGCGACACGTCGGTCATGAGCCACAGCCTGCCCGATGCGGCGGGGTTAGGAAAGACTCCGCGCTCGAGGGCCGACGGCCCGCAGCTCGCGGCCGCGGCCGGCCTCGGGACGGCGCATGAGCGTGCTCTTGCCGAACAGCGACTCGACGAGGTCCACCGCGAGCACGGCGGTCTTGTTGCGCACGTCGAAGGCGGGATTGAGCTCCATGACATCGAGCGAGGCGAGCCGGCCGGTGTCGGCAATCATCTCCATGCAGAGCTGCGCCTCGCGATACGAAGGACCGCCCGGCACCGTCGTGCCGACGCCCGGCGCGATCTCCGGATCGAGGAAATCGACGTCGAAGCTCACGTGCAGGTGCGTGTCCGCATCGATGTCAGCCAGCGCCTCGACCATCGTCGCACGCACGCCGACCTCGTCGATGTAGCGCATGTCGAACACTTCGAGTCCCTGCTCGTGCACGAAGCGCTTCTCGCCCGGATCGACACTGCGGATGCCGATCTGCCGGATCCATCGCGGACTGATCGCGGGCCCCTGCCCACCCATCCGCACCAGCTCCGGCGGTCCGAAGCCGCACAGACAGGCGACGGGCATGCCGTGCAGGTTGCCGCTCGGCGAGAGCTCCGGCGTGTTGAAGTCCGCGTGCGCGTCGAGCCAGAGCACGCGCAGCTTCTTGCCGGCTTCTCTGCAGTGGCGCGCGACGGCGCTGATCGAGCCCACACCGAGGCAGTGATCGCCGCCAAGCACGATGGGCAAGCGGCCCTCGCTGAGTTCCGCGTACACGGCGTCGTGCAGCAAGCGGTTCCACTGCACGACCTCATCGAGATGACGGTAGCCGTCTTTCGGCGGCTGCCACGGATTGCGCGGCCCGTTCAGATTGCCGCAGTCCCGCACGATGAGCCCGCGATTCACGAGCGCCTGATAGATGCCGGCGACGCGCAGCGCTTCCGGTCCCATGGACGCGCCGCGCTCGCTCGCACCGCAGTCGGTCGGAGCGCCGATGAGGCTCGCTTCGCGACGCGCTGCCGCGCTCATGCCGACGCCACCTCTCGCACGCGGCGCGTGGCTTCCGCGCTGCGCGCAGCGACCACGCGCGATGCGATGCCCGCGAACAAGTTCTTCGGATCGGGCAAATCCGGAACGAGATCGATGCGCGTGCGCTCCGGCGAGCGCGCCCGATGCAGCCGGTGCAGATACCGCAACGTCGAGAAATCCTCGAGCGCGAAGCCGACGGAATCGAAGATCGTCACCTCGTCGGCGGTGCGCCGTCCGGGCGCCTTGCCCGAGAGCACCGCGCTCAGCTCGGTGACCGGAAACGTCGGCTCGAGCTGCTGGATTTCGCCCTCAATGCGCGATTGCGGCTCGTACTCGACGAACACGCGCGCATCCGCGCGACGCAGGATGTCCGCGTGCAACTCGGTCTTGCCCGGACAATCGCCGCCGAGCGCGTTGAGATGCATGCCCGGCCGAATCGTGTCGGGCGTGAGGATCACCGCGTTGCGCTTGTCCGCCGTGCACGTCGTGACGATATCGGCGCCGCGCGCGGCTTCCGCCGCAGAGCTACAGCGCACGACACGCAGACCTGGGAGCTGCAGCAGCGCGAGATTGCGATCGAGCTTGGACGTCGCCTTCGAGTCGATGTCGTAGACGCGCAGCTCGCGAATGCCGAGCATCGCGTGGAATGCGATGGCCTGAAACTCGCTCTGCGCGCCGTTTCCGATGAGCGCCATGACGCGGCACTCGGGCCGCGCGAGCCGGCGCGCCGCGACCACCGACGTGGCCGCGGTGCGCAGCGCGGTGGCGTAAGTCATCTCGGAGAGCAGCAGCGGATACCCTGTATCCACGTCCGCGAGCACGCCGAATGCCGTCACGGTGAGAAGTCCCGCCGCCGTGTTCTTCGGGTGTCCGTTGACGTACTTGAACGAGTACTGGCGACCGTCACACGTCGGCATCAACTCGATGACGCCGACACTGGAATGCGTTGCATGCCGAGCGGTCTTTTCGAACTCGCTCCAGCGCTTGAAATCGCGCTCGATCTCCTCCGCCAGGCCCTCGATGAAGCGCGCGGCGCCGACCTGCGCGACCAGCTCCTGGATCCGCTCGGTACCGATGTAGTCGATCATGATGTCCCTCTGAAATCCGGCTTCATGGCCTAAGTGTTGGCGCCGACTCGGCCATTGAGTAGCCACCAAAGTGCCTAGAGCGCCCGGCCGATTGAGCAGAATGCCAACGCCGGCTGGCGTTTCGACTAAGATGCGGGCATGGACGAGATCGACCAGAAGCTGATCGCGCTCCTGCGCGAGAACGCGCGCACACCAATCGCCACGCTCGCCAAGAAGCTGCGCGTTGCGCGCGGCACGGTACAGAACCGCATCGCGCGGCTCGAGCGGAACGGCACGATCCTTGGCTACACCGTGCGGCTGCGGCCCCAAGTGGAAGAGCAGCACATCCGCGCGTTGATGACGGTTGCGGTGGAGGGCAATCGCACGGAATCGGTCATTCGCTCTCTGCGCGGCGATCCGGCAGTCGCCGCGCTATATACGACCAATGGACGCTGGGACATCGTCGTGGAGCTGCGCGCGGACAGCCTCGAGGCGTTCGATCGGGTGCTCGCGCGCATCCGACTGGTCGAGGGCATCTCGAACACCGAGACGAGCCTGCTTTTGTCCACGCACAAGCTCTGATCTGCACGACACGCACAAGCTCTGATCCGTACGACGAGCGACATCGCGGCACGAGCTTGCTCGGTGCCACAGCGGCTCGGTTTCCGTGCGCGCTCGGTTTCCGTGCGCAGCGTAGGAGTAAACAGGGGCGCGACGTTCGAGATGCGCCTGCTTCTGGTCCGAACCGCGCAGCTTCCGGCCGCTGCGACACCCCAGACGAAATGCCGGGCAAGGCGCGCGCTCATCGTCGACGACAACGACGACGGCGTGCAGAGGCTCGCCGCGCTCTGCAACAACGACATCCCTGTGACGGGCGGGCGAAGTGGTCAGGACGCCAAGTACATCGCGGCGGTCAAGGAGCGCTACTCAGGTCCGGTGGTCGTGGCTCACGACCTGATGGAGTTCTGACGAGCCGGGCCCCTTCACCGTCGGTTGCGCGTCGAGGTGGGGCACATCGTTGCGCCTGCACGTGCGGGGCACGCGATCCCGCTCGCAGACGCCGGCGCGCCCTCACCATCGCCGCAAGGGAAATTGCGAGCGCGTACCAGCGTCACCGCAAGATTGCGCCGTCGTCGTCCGCCTGCGGCACAACCCGATCCGGGCTCAGGTTCACGCTGATCGTGTGCACGTTCGTGATCTTGCCGTTGACCAGGCGGAAGGTGTGCGAGTCCGGCATCCCCGTGCTGCTGTTGCCGAAGCGGCAAAACACGTTGATGACGCTCTGCTCCTCGTCGACCACGTAGTCGCGATTCACGATGTAGAGAACGCCCGGCGGAATGCCGACTTCGCACGACGCGTTCGGATCGCGCTTGCGATTCGTGTACGCGCCGCCCTCGAGCCGGGCGCATGGCCGGCCCCAAGGTGTCTTCACGAGCTTGTCGGAAAAGAGATCGAGATAGCTGTTCGCGGCGTTGATGAGCTCCTGCATCGAGGCGCGCGCACCCTTCTTCGGCGCGGACCAGTCCTCCTTGCTCGAATACTTGAGGTATGCGTTGGCATTGAAGAGCCAATCGCCCTTGTCCGAGACCAGGCTGTCGATCGCGGTGATCTTGCCCTTATCGACGCTCAGGCGCGTGCCGATCACGTACTGGTGCGGGCCCTCCGTCACGATCACTTCCGAGAAGGTGCGGCAGCGGTCCTTGTCGAGAAAGCTGCGCGAGAAGGCGATCGGCAAGGCGGTGTTCCACGTGCCCGCATCGGCGGCCACTTCGTTCATGTTCTCGAGAAACTTCGGGCTCTCCGCGAGCGCCATCTTCGTGCGATCGCCGGACTTCTGGGCCGCGAGGTAGCTGTCCACCGCCGCCTGCAGCGACTCGCGCGTGCACGTGGGACGCGGCTGGGCTTGCGGAGCGGGAGGAGGAGTCTGCTGGGCCTGCGCGGCCGCTTCGCCGAGAAGGAGACCGAGTGCGACGAGAGCTACGACTGACTTTTCCATGCGGCTCGCTCTTTGGATTTTGTTGACGTTCGCGACCGCGCAAGTCTAGTCACGCCGGCGCACGCCCCGTCCAAACGCGCGCTCGCGAATCCACATGGCGGCGGCGCGCGCTTCCAGAACGGTCAACGCGCGACGCCAGCTCGGTCAAAAGCGCGGTCCGGACGGCCGCTACGATCCCGCCGATCCGAGGGGGGGATACCCATGCACGACGCAACGGCTCGCGCCTGCCGGCCGCTTTCGCAGCGCTGCTCGATTCGCGCGAGCAACCGAACGAGCCGTGGGCCTTCAACAAAGACCTCACGTTCATGGGGCTGTGCGGGCCGCAGCTCCAAAGCCGTGCACCTGCCGTGGCGCCGTTATGGCGCGTTCCTATTCCCTAGCCTTTCACCGAGATCACTCGCGCCCGAGATCGACGAGCAGGATGGCACCGGTCTCATCCGCCAGCACGATGCGGCGGCCCTCGCGCGAGATCGTCGCGAGCCGCGGCGGCCGCTCGAATCGCCACGGGAGCTGATAGTCGACTCGCGTGTCCGTCCCGCGACGCGTCACTTCCAGTGCGGCGACTCCGCCTGACGATCTCACGCTGAGATCGTATCTCTCGCGACCGTCGCGATATTCCGTCGCGAACAGCGAGTCGTGGTGCACCTCGATCGGCTTCGCGTCCGGGCCGAGCACCGCCACGCCCGCCGGCTCTTCCGTCAGCGCATACACGCGGCCCGGCATGGACGCCGGCAGCAACCGGCGCACATGCGTACTCATCCAGCGCGCTTTGCCGCCCGGTTCCTTCGCCGCGGACGCGGGGAAGACCAACCGATTCGTCTGACGCTCGGGTTCGTCGATCGCCACGACGAGCACGCTCTCGTCGCGCAGATCGGAGTCATGCAGGACGTTCGCGTCGCCATAGAAGAGCAGAACGTTGTCGCCGATCTTCGCGATCGCATGCACGACGGCCGCCGTGCCGAAGATCGAGTTCGCCTCCCCGGGAAACGATGCGCGCAACTCCAGCGGCTCACCGCGTGCGCCGGGAAGCGGGCGTGCCGCGATCTCCACCTCGGGTCCGACCGGCTCGGCGGGCGCGATCCACGCGGTTCGCGCGGCGGCGTCCACCCACGCAACGACCTTGCGATCTTCTGCGAGCGTGCGGCTCGCGACGAGCAAGCCCTCGCCGGTGCGACAATTCGCGCTCGAGAGCTTGCCGTCATCGCCGACGACGAGAAACGCCTGTCCTGTTTCTGCGTCGATGTGCAGCGCTCCAACACGTTCGATGTTCTGCGGCAGATCCCACTGACTCCACCGCGTATCTTCGAGTCGCAAGCAGAGAAGCCGCTGCGTCGTTGTCAGGGCCAGGAGACTCGAGTCGTCGGCGAGCGCGAGCGCGAGCAGCGTCTCGCCTTGGCGCATGCTTGGAAGCATGAGCTCGCGCACTTCGCGCGCATCCGCGGCCTGCGTGCGCAGGCGTGCCGCGAACGCATGATGAAGCGCGATCAGCGGATCGCGCCCGACCGCCCGCATTTCGTCGATGGATTTCGCGAATTGCGCTTGCGCGGCCGCCGCGTCATCCGCGTTGAGCCGCTCCAGGCCGATCGCCAGCGCGCGAAAGGCCTCGTCGAGGCGCGCCTTGCGATGATCCGACACGAGCTTACCCGCGCCGATCGCGGCAAGCGCCGCGAGCGCTACGGCCACGAGCACCCCGATCCGCGAGGCGAGAACCTTCCTCACCATGCTATTTCGATAGAGAAGCAAGTCCCGCGCGCATCGAGGTCCGCGGGCCTCGATTGGACGCGCGGGGCTCCGGCGGCCCGGAGGTGTCGGAGGCCGCCGCGCAATTCAGCAAAGCGCCAGCGCGTAGCGCCGGTAGGCAGTGGCTCGACGCCGAGAACGGCGTTGCAAGGTGCGAGTGCCGTGCCACTTCGGCACGCCGCCCTACGAAGGCGAAGCTTTGCCGAGCGAACCGCCGGCGACGACCGTGCATGGCGACCTCTGACGAGAATGCATGCGACATTCTGCAGCACTGACGCGGCCAATGTGAGGAGAATACGCGCGCCCGCGGGCTATACTCCCCCGCCTCGGCACTCCCGCCTCAACGCTGAGCGACGCACAGACATGGGCAAGATCAATCTCGACGCCGCATCGGTCCGCATCGGCAGCAGCTATCCCGCGCCGTACGATCAGCCCTGCAAGGAGCGCAAGCGTGTGCGACTCGGCGACGCCGTCGGTCTCACGCAATTCGGCGTGAATCTGCTGCGCCTCCCGCCGGGCGCCTGGTCGAGTCAGCGCCATTGGCACAGCGTCGAGGACGAGTTCGTGTGGGTGCTCGAAGGGGAAGTCGTGCTGGTCACGAATGAGGGCGAAACCGTTCTGCGCGCGGGTGATTGCGCGGGCTTTCCGGGCGGCGTCGCGAACGGCCACCATCTGCAGAATCGCTCCGCGCAGGAAGTCGTGCTGCTCGAAGTGGGCTCGCGGCGGCCGAACGAAGACGCGTGCGACTATCCCGATCTCGACATGGTGATCGCGCCAGGCGTCGGCTTCTGCTATCGCGACGGCCGACCCTACCCGAAAGACAAGTGAGCGCGGCGGCGCCTACTCGCACGCGCCGCCGAGCAATCCCTCCTTCAGCTCCGGATTGGGCGGCGTGGGTCCCAGCCAGATGCCGAGGAACGCGCGCGCGAAATCGTCGCCCTCGAGGGTGCCTTTCACCGCGCCGTTCACATTGACCTCGACGCCCACTCCCGGCCGGCGAATGAATATGAGCCGCTCGCCGCGCCTCACGTCCGACATCCAGCCGTTGAGCCGCGCGATGCGCTGAGTGAGCGGAGCGAGCTGGTCCTGCGCGCTGCGCTCGAATCCTTCCGACCAGGCCTTGGTGAGATCCTCGGCGTCGACATTGCGAACGAAGTGCAGGATGAGCTGCATCGGACCGCTCGACTCGATGAGCGCCCGCGCATCGTGCGAAGGCTGCGTCACATAGAGTGCCGCAACGTACACGCTCACCTTGAGGAACGTCGCTTTGCGCAGACCCAAGCCGTTGAGCGTCAAATCGCGCCCGTCCACCTGGACGCGCTCGGGAAACGTGACACCCTTGCATTCCTTCCCGTGCGCGACAGCAGTGCCGATTGTCAGGAGAGCGGCGATGAGTAGTGTGCGCATCATGTTGGCTCCCTTACACCTTGCAGCACATTCGCAGCGCGCAGCTTTTCGATCTCTTCACGAGAGAACCCGGCGCTCGCCAGCACGTCATCGCCATCCGCGCCGGGCGCCCGCTGCCCGTGACGAATCTCCGGAACGGTGCGACTGAAGCGCGGCGCCGGCGCTGGCGGAAGCTCGCGTCCTTGCGCTGGAAGCGCGGCCGCTCGAGCGAGCGTTCGACTCGTACGACCTCCGCGTCCATGTCGGCGAGCAGCATGCCGGCCATCGGACCGGGGCCGATGCCGCCGAGCTCGATTACGGTGATGCCGTTCAGCGGTCCCATGGCGCCGGCACCTTATCGCGACTGCTTCGGCGCGTTCAACGATCTTCTCGGGCTCGTACAATGCGCCGTGGATCGTGTCGCTCGCCCCGGATCGAGGAGACCTCGCCATGCACCGTTCCCGCCTCTGCGCGCTTCTGATCGACTGCAACACATCGGACGTGGACGAAGCCGCGCGCTTCTGGAGCGCGGCGCTCGGCCGCGCGGTGGACCCCCATCACCCCGGCACGCGCGGCAACTACCGCATGCTCGAAACGCCGCCGGACGAGCCCATCGTGCAAATTCAGCGCGTCACGCACGAGAGCCGGGTGCACCTCGACATCGAAACGGACGACATCCCTGCCGAAGTCGCGCGTCTCGAAAAGCTCGGTGCGAAGGTGGCGGAGCGGCTGGAGCGCTGGGTCGTGATGCAAGCGCCCACGGGCCAACGCTTCTGCGTCGTCCGAGTGCAGCGACCCGGCTTCCCGAAGAACGCTACCGAGTGGGACTGATGCGCCGATCACGGCGCAATCGCGGGTGCCGCGAGGTGCTCAACTAACGAGGCCAGGCATCGTCGCGCGCCCCGTGCACGACGCAGGAAGTCGTGCACGGGCGAAGCGTCTACTGCTTGATGAACGCGAGCAGCTCCGCGTTGACGACGTCGGCGTGCGTCGTGCACATGCCGTGCGGGAAGCCCTCGTAGGTCTTGAGTGTCCCTTTCTTCAGGTGCTTCGCCGATAGCGGCGCCGAGTCTGCATACGGCACGATCTGATCGTCCGTCCCGTGCATAACCAGCGTCGGCACCTGGATCGTCTGCAGGTCTTCGGTGAAATCCGTTTCCGAGAACGCCTTGATGCAGTCGTACTGCGCCTTGGCGCCGCCCATCATGCTCTGCCGCCACCAGTTCCGGATGATGCCCTCGCTCACCTTCGCGCCCGGCCGGTTGAAGCCATAGAACGGACCCGACGCGATGTCCAGATAGAGCTGCGCGCGATTGGCCGCGAGCGCGGCGCGATAGCCGTCGAACGCTTCGATAGGCGTGCCGCCCGGGTTCTTCGGCGATTTCACCATGATCGGTGGTACCGCGCCGATGATGGCGAGCTTCGATACACGCCCGGGCTTCGCCCGCGCGACGTAGTGAACGGCCTCGCCTCCGCCAGTCGAGTGACCGACGTGCACCGCGCCCTTCAAATCGAGGGCGTCCGTCACCGCCGCCACATCGGCGGCGTAGGTGTCCATCTCGTTGCCGGTGTCCGTCTGCGTCGAGCGCCCGTGCCCGCGGCGATCGTGCGCCACGACGCGGAAACCTTTGCTGAGGAAGAACAGGAACTGCGCGTCCCAGTCGTCGGCGCTGAGCGGCCAGCCGTGATGGAAGAAGATCGTCTGCGCGTCCTTCGGGCCCAGGTCCTTGAAGAAGAGGGTCACCCCGTCTCGCGTCGTGATCGTGTCCATAGCCGGCTCCTGTGTTGGCGACAGGCCTCGCATTGTGCGCAGGCGAGGGAGCCGATCTATAAGACGAAGGTGTAAGTGTGTTGGACGCTCGGTCGCTTCCTCAAACGCTCGAGCGGCGCGAATTGCGCCGCGGCGGCGTGCAACACCTGCAACGGCACCGGTTGCGATCGCGGTACCAGCTCAACCCGCGCCTGGATATTCCTCGACCGTGAGCGTACCGCCGGCCGCGGCAACCTTTCCCTTGTCGCGATCGGAGAGCGCGTCCGCGAGCAAGTCGATGCGCTTCCATTCCGGAAACGGTTGACGACCTTGCTGATCGGGCACGTGCGGCGAGAGCTTGCGTGCCGCGAGATTGTGAATGTACCGGCCGCAGTTGACGAAGATCTCCGTTGCCTGAATCTGCACCAGATATTGCGCGCCGGGAGCGTGAGCGGGACCTTCGTTCGGCACGACGCGCGCCGTGCCTTGCACGCGCAACCGGCGCGGCGGCGGCTCGAAGCTGATGAAGAGCAGACCCACTTGCGCGGTGCGCGCAATGTTTCCGAGCGACAGAAACATGCCATTGCCGTCGTACACGGGGAAAACGAGCTCGGACGGTGCGGTGAGGCGCACGAACCCGGGCGCCCCGCCCTTGTACGAGACCGTCGGGCGGCCGTGCTCGTCCACCGTACTCAGGAAGAAGAACGCGGCGCTCTCGATGAATTCGCGATCGCGCGGGTCGAACTCGGCATGCGCCAGCTTTTCGAGCCGGTCCGCGATGCCGCGGGTGTCGTGCCGATCCTGAAACGCGCGATGCGTCTCGCCGTAGAGGTTGCTCATGGGCCACCTGAAGCGTCGCTCGGAGCTCTTGAGAGCGATCCGAGTGTGGTGCGGTTCCTCCGTACAACGGATCGACGTGACATCGTCCGTTGCTCAGCTCTGGAACGCAGCGGCCCAAGCCAGCGCTCATTTACCGCGCAGTGCGGTGGTACGCGATGAGGCGCTCGAGACTCAAGTAGCTGGCGCCGCTGCCGGCGCCAGCTTGGGTGCGCGAGCGGGCTACGCGACGGTGCGCCGGCGGCGCATCACGCCGACCATCGCAACGCCCGCGGCGATGAGACCGAGCGTGCCCGGCTCGGGAACGCTCGTCGCGGGTGGCGTGCTGCCATCGGCAGTGCGATAGAGCAGCCAACCGTAACCGCCGCCCCACTCGTTCGACTTGTAGAGGACGCCGTATTCGCCCTCGTGCGTGTATGAGATATACCCGGGATTCTCGGAGCCGCCATCATCAGTGAGAAAGCTCACCTGTTCGGTCAAGGTACCGAACGTATCACCCAGCAGATACGAGAGGTTGGCGGGCAGCGTGCTATTGCAAGTGTCCTCGCCAGTCGTCGTGCACGCATTCGGGAGACCCTGCAGCAGCGCGTTCGTGAACATCTGCGCCTGCTGGTTGTACGCGAACCTCCAGCCCTGCCCTGCGAACTGGCCGCCGTTCGAAATCGCCGCGAGCGTCTGGTCGTACGAGAACGTGTCCATCACGTCCCAGCGCATCCACTCCACGTTGTTCAGGCTGTCATAGATCACCTGCGTGCTGCCGTCGTCGTTGCTCGACAGCGCGCCGAACGACACCGGCACGGCGTTGGCCGCGATCGGTGCGGCCAGCAGGCCCGCCACCGCGATTGATGTAAGTTTCTTCTTCATAGTCGTCTCGATCGTTCCTTTTGGACAGGGGAAAGCCCTCGCGCGCGCGTTGCGGCGACGTATGCGGGTAGACGCGGAAGATGTCGGGAAATCAGCTCAAGCCGGACCGGCGGAAGGTGCGTGCGCGCCCTCGGGAGTCTGACCGCGAGCGACCCACCCAGGTGTCGGCAGACATATGTCGTCCTGCTTCACGAGCAGGTCGCGGTCATCAACGTACGGGCGAGTCCTACAGCACCGCTGTCAACTTGATCGACACGAGCAGATTGGGAACGTCGACGCCGAGTTTGGCGACGGCGCGCGCCGGCGGATCGGACGGAAAGAACTTCGCGTACTCCTCGTTGAACGCCGCGAAGTCACCTGGTCTGGCCAGCAACACGAGCACGTCGACGACGTTCGCCAGCGTGCCACCGGCGGCGCGGAGAATGTTCTGACAATTCGCGAGCGCCTGACGCGTTTGCTCCTGAACGGTGCTGCCCACGAGCTGATGCGTGTGCGGATCGATGCCGGCAATGCCGGACATGAAGAGCGTCGATCCGACCTTGACCGCCTGACTGAAGAGCGGCGAGCTCGGCGCCTCGGGTGTGCGAATGACTTCCTTCTTCATGTGGCGACTCCTCGTGTGAGAACGACGGGGCATGCGTCGCAAACAGTGCGTGAGTGTCGGCTGCGCGAACGCCGGTTCATGGATATGCGGCCCATGTGGTCATGAAAAGAGCGCGGACAGATCGACCTCGACTTCGGGCAGCCATGCGAGGGACATCGGCCCCGGGCGCCGAAACGTGACGCTCTCCGTGTATTCGCCGCCCGTGGGCTTGCGGAAGACGTGCAACTGGTTGCCCTGCATATCGACGATCCACAGCTCCGGGATCCCGTGGCGAGCGTAGAGCGGTACCTTTCGCTGACGATCGTAGCGCAGCGTCGTTTCGCTCACCTCGATGATGAGCAGCGCGTCCGCTGGACTTGGATGCGCTTTGTCATAAAAGTCCGCACGCGGCGCAAGCACGGCGACGTCTGGCTGCGGCTCGGAATAGGCGTCCAGTCGCACAGGACTCTGTCCCCGCACGACCGCTCGGTCGCCTGCGGCGCGGACGAGAAGATAGTGCAATCGCGAAACCGCGCTCGCGTGCCGGGTGCCGATCGGTGGCATGTCGATGATCTCTCCTTCGATCAGCTCTACACGCGCATCCGGCGCGAGAAGGCCCACTTCCGCCATGCGGGAGTACTCCTCGACGGTGATGCGATGCCGACGCGGCCACTCGTCCATTGCGACACTCATGCCACTTCTCCGGGACCTGAAGTCTACTCCGATGGTCGCGTCGTAAACATGCCGTCAGTGTGAACGACGTCCGACGCGAAGCAGATGCGCATTTCTGCTGGAAACATCGAGAAATGGCCACCAAACGCTTGTGGTATTCGCATGCGTGAAACGCAGTCGAAACCCGCTGCGTTCGCAGCGTGCCGATCAGTACGGGATTACGCACGCGTCGCCCTCGGCACGGATTGCACAGGCTCGTGTGGCGGGCGCATAGTCTCGCGGTCGAGCGCGAACTTGAATGCCACCGCGTCGAGGAGGCTTCGATGTTGAGACTAGCTCGCACCGCATTGCTTGCGGCAACGATCGCCGTCGCCCATCCCATGCTCGCCACCGCTTCCGATTCGGAGGACCCTCTCGTCGGCAGGTGGCAATTGAATCTCGAGAAGTCGGCGTTCGATCCGGGCCCGGGACCGAAGGGACAGATGCGCGTCTACGTGCACAACGGCGACATCGAGAAGCTTACCGCGAGAGGCGTCGGCTCCGACAGCAAACCGACGCTCGTGCAGTACACGGCCCGTTATGACGGCAAGGACTATCCAATCACGGGCTCCGCGGGTGGCGATCACATCTCTCTACGACGCATCGACGAGCGCACGACGGAATCGACCGAAAAGCGCGCCGGCAAGGTCACGATCGTCGCGACCCGGACCGTCTCGCCGGACGGCAAGACGTTGACGGTGGTTCACAAGGGGGTCGATCCGCGCGGCCACGCGATGAATCACCGCATGGTGTTCGACAAGCACTGAGCGCCATCCGCGGCTCGCGGTGCCGCAGCCGGAGCGACCGGCGCGCACAGCGAAAGCGCGCCAGCACGTGGCCCGAACCGGCCGCAGGCACGCACAACCGAAGCACGCCAGCACGCGGCACGAACCGGGCCGGGCGTGCACAACCGACGCACGCCAGCACGCGGCGCGAACCGGGCTGGCGCACAACCGACGCAAGCCACTACGCGGCACGAACCGCGGCGGGTGCGCACGCCAGCACGTGCGGCCCGAACTGGAGTCGCGCGACGTGCATCAGCAACCGCGAGCGCGCTCCTATCGCATCAATTGCGACAGATCGACCGTGACGCCCGCGAGCGCCGTCATCGACACGAGGCCGGGCGGATCGAGTGTCAGACTCTCGCGATAGCTCGCGCCGGAAGGCTGGCGGAAGACATGCAACTGCTTGCCCTCGACATCCACGATCCACACCTCCGGAACTCCGTGGCGGGCGTAGAGAGGCATCTTCTCCTCCCGGTCGTACCGCAGCGTCGTCTCGCTCACCTCCACGATGAGCAGAGTGTCA